>NZ_JBEAFQ010000061.1:0-39412 GCF_040062275.1 Klebsiella sp. GW_Kp182
GGGTCCACCGCCGTCTGCGGGCCGGTAGCCCGGGTCAGGCGTTTACGCCGCAACCGGGAATGTACGGGGATAAATACATCGATGCGGCTTCTTCCCGGGTTGCGCTGCGCTTACCCGGGCCAGGAGTCCACCGCCGTCTGCGGGCCGGTAGCCCGGACAGGCGCAGCGCGCCGCCTCCGGGAAAACCCGGCTCAATTAATTTTCGCTCGCCATCTCCGGGCGCTGAAAGCGGCGCAGCTCGCGTAGCAGCCCCACCAGCACCACGCCCACAATGACCAGCGCCCAGCCGCTGGCGCTCGCCGAAGCGGCCGGCGTCAGAATCGCGCCCAGGCCGCCGAGCAGCGCCGCGCCTATCGCATCGCCGGTCACGTTCTGCGCGGTCCACAGCCCGTTGATACGCCCGAGCATATTTTCCGGGGTTTGCGTCTGAATCAGCGTATATTGCAGCAGCGAGCTTATCGCGCTCAGCCAGCCAAACAGCGCCAGGCACAGGGCGCCCAGCGCCCACACCGGCATCAGGCTGAACAGCGCAATCGCCACAAAGGAGCCAACGGTGGTCGCCAGCATCAGCACGCCGGGCCTCGCCGTCTGCGCCAGCTGTCCGCTGGTCAACGCCCCGAACGCCGCGCCCAGAGGGATCGCGGCGTACAGCAGGCCAATCTGCGACGTCGACATCTGCCAGCTCCCGGCCAGCGCCGGATAGAGCACGCGCACCGCGCTGGCCATGGTCAGCAGGCCGCCAAGCAGCGCAATGCCGCCGATAAGCGGGCTGTTAAACAGAAACTTCAGTCCCGCGTACAGCGATTTTAGCGGATGCTCGCGCGGCTGCGGCGGCGGCGCCAGCCGCGGCAAACGCAGCAGCGTCAGCGTCGTAATAAAGGTACCTGCCGCCGCCAGGCCGTAGTTCCAGGCCACGCCGCCGGTTGCCAGCAGCAGGCCGCCGATCATCGGCGAAATCACCGAGCCCAGCCGCACCGTCAGCATGGTGATCGCTCCGGCCTGCATCAGGTTTTCCCGGCCAACCAGCGCCGGAGTCGCCGCCAGCAGCGCGGTCACGCCGATTGAGGCGAACAGGCCGTCCCAGATCCCCAACAGATAGATAGCGATGAGCGACGGCTCCGGCAGCATGGCGTTGAGACACAGGCCGACGAAGCCAATCCCGCAGGTGCCGCGCGCCAGCAGGATCAGACGTTTACGCTCATAGCGGTCGGCAAGCACGCCGCCGATCATCAGACCGACAAACATCGACCCGCCGGTTAAGGTCACCGACAGCCCCACTTGCCAGGTGGAATGGGTCATCAGCTGGATTTGTACCGGGATCGCCACGCCCAGCAGGCCAAGCGACAGGATCGAGATAAAGCGGGCGATAAAGACGGCGCGAAAGGCCGGGTGGGTTTTCAGCAAGCTGAGATTCAGCAGCCAGGATTGTCGGTTCATGACAGCGCCTTGTTATTATTTTCCATACCATTTTTATGGGTGCACATGCTAACATAACCGGATAGAATCGATAACGATAATTACTATCATTATCATGTCAGGGATGTAAGCCATGTCGTCTTCCACGACCGCGGCGCGCGCCTTTGCCGTGCCGGGTCTTTTAATCGTTTTAATCATCGCCGTTGCGCTCAGCCTGCTGGTCGGCGCCAAACCCCTGCCGTTTAGCGTCGTCATTGATGCCTTCACCGGCACCTGCCAGAGCGCCGATTGCACCATCGTCCTTGATGCACGACTGCCGCGAACCCTCGCCGGGCTGCTGGCCGGCGCCGCGCTGGGTCTGGCCGGGGCGCTGATGCAAACGCTGACCCGCAACCCGCTGGCGGACCCGGGGATCCTCGGCGTCAACTCCGGCGCCAGCTTCGCTATCGTGCTGGGCGCGGCGCTGTTTGGTCTCTCCTCGCCGCAGGAGCAGCTGCTGATGGCCTTTTGCGGCGCGTTCGGCGCCTCGCTGCTGGTGGCCTTTACCGGCAGCCAGGGCGGCGGCCAGCTGAGCCCGGTTCGCCTGACCCTCGCGGGGGTCGCCCTGGCGGCGGTGCTGGAAGGGCTTTCCAGCGGTATCGCCCTGCTTAACCCTGACGTCTACGACCAGCTGCGCTTCTGGCAGGCGGGCTCGCTGGATGTGCGCACCCTGCAAACATTGAAAATCGTGCTGATCCCGGTACTCATTGCCGGCCTGGTGACGCTGCTGCTGAGCCGGGCCTTAAACAGCCTGAGCCTCGGCAACGATACGGCCACCGCGCTCGGCAGCCGGGTCGCGCGTACTCAGCTTATTGGTCTGCTGGCGATTACCGTCCTGTGCGGCAGCGCCACGGCGGTGGTCGGGCCCATCGCCTTTATCGGCCTGATGATGCCGCATATGGCCCGCTGGCTGGTGGGCGCGGATCATCGCTGGTCGCTGCCGGTGACCCTGCTGGCTACCCCTGCCCTGCTGCTGTTTGCCGACGTGCTGGGGCGCCTGCTGGTGCCCGGCGAACTGCGGGTTTCGGTGGTCAGCGCCTTTATCGGCGCACCGGTGCTGATCTGGCTGGTACGCCGCCAGCCGCGCGGAGGTGGCATGTGATTGCGCCTTCTCGTCGCCTGATTTTTAGCTGCCTGCTGCTGCTGGTCGCCAGCGCGCTGGTCTCCCTGTGGGGGCTGGGCACCGGCCTGGTGCCATTGAGCGTTGAGCAGGTTATCTCGGCGCTGCTCGGCGATGCGCCGCGCAACGTCGCCATGGTGGTGACCGAGTGGCGCCTGCCCCGCGTGCTGATGGCGCTGCTGATTGGCGCCGCCCTCGGCGTCAGCGGCGCGATTTTCCAGTCGCTGACCCGCAACCCGCTGGGGAGCCCGGACGTGATGGGGTTTAACACCGGGGCCTGGAGCGGCGTGCTGGTAGCGATGGTGATGTTTGGCCAGAACCTGGCGGCCATCGCCATGGCGGCCATGGCTGGCGGGATCCTTACCGCGCTGGCGGTCTGGCTGCTGGCGTGGCGCAACGGGATTGAAACCTTTCGCCTGATTATTATCGGCATCGGCGTGCGCGCTATGCTGGTGGCATTCAATACCTGGCTGCTGCTGCGCGCTTCGCTGGAAACCGCCCTCTCCGCCGGGCTGTGGTATGCCGGTTCGCTTAACGGTTTGACCTGGGGAAAAACCTGGCCCTCTGCGCCGCTGATTCTGCTGATGCTGGTCTGCGGGACGCTGCTGGCGCGGCGCATGCGGCTGCTGGAGATGGGTGACGATACCGCCTGCGCCCTGGGCGTGCGGGTTGAGCGCTCGCGGCTGCTGCTGATGCTGGTCGGGGTGGTGCTGACCGCCGCCGCTACCGCGCTCGCCGGGCCGATTTCGTTTATCGCCCTGGTGGCGCCGCATATCGCGCGCCGCCTCAGCGGCACCGCGCGCTGGGGGCTGGCCCAGGCGGCGCTGTGCGGTGCCCTGCTGCTGGCGCTGTCTGACTACTGCGCGCAGCGTCTGTTTATGCCCTATCAGTTGCCGGTGGGCGTGGTGACCGTCAGCCTTGGCGGCATCTACCTTATCGGGTTGTTAATTCAGGAGTCCCGCAAAAAATGACCGCTGTAACCTCCCGTTTGCGCGGCGACCAGTTGACCCTGGCGTACGGCAAAAAAACCATCGCCGAATCGCTGAACGTCACCATTCCCGACGGCCACTTCACCGCCATTATTGGCCCTAACGGCTGCGGTAAATCGACGCTGCTGCGTACCCTGAGCCGCCTGATGACCCCGACATCCGGTCATGTGTATCTCGACGGCGAGCAGATCCAGCGTTACGCCAGTAAAGAGGTGGCGAAGCGGATCGGCCTGCTGGCGCAGAACGCCACTACGCCGGGAGATATTACGGTTCAGGAGCTGGTGGCCCGCGGGCGCTATCCGCACCAGCCGCTGTTTACCCGCTGGCGCAAAGAGGATGAAGAGGCGGTCAGCAGGGCGATGAAGGCCACCGGCATTACCGACCTGGCGCTGCAAAGCGTCGATACGCTCTCCGGCGGCCAGCGCCAGCGGGCGTGGATCGCCATGGTGCTGGCCCAGGAGACGGCGATTATGCTGCTCGATGAGCCCACCACCTGGCTGGATATCAGCCATCAGATCGACCTGCTTGAGCTGCTAAGCGAGCTGAATCAGGAGAAGGGCTATACCCTGGCGGCGGTGCTGCACGATCTGAACCAGGCCTGCCGCTACGCGACCCACTTGATCGCCCTGCGCGACGGCAAAATCGTCGCCGAGGGCGCGCCGAAGGAGATTGTCAACGCGGCGCTGATCGAGAAGATTTACGGCCTGCGCTGTACGATCATTGACGATCCGGTGGCGCATACGCCGCTGGTAGTGCCGCTGGGCCGCAAGTAGAGATTCCCGGCTCGCGCTGCGCTTCGCCGGGCTACCCAATCTGGCACAAACGGTAGCCCGGGTAAGGCGTTAGCCGCAACCCGGGAGTTCATCTGCCCCTAATCCAATATCTCCCTGAGCACCGGGCCGATCGCTTCAAAGGCCTGCGGAGAGATAATATCCACGTGTGCGCAATCCTGGCTGAACACCTCCAGCTCGCCGACCCACGGCCCCCACACCACCTGCGGGTCCATCCCCGGCTGACGGGTTTTCTCCGCTACGAACAGCGTCGCCTTACCGTCAAACTTCGCGCTGTGCGCGGTGGTCAGCAGGCGCACCGCATCGGCATAGTTGCCTTCGATAACGCTGAACAGCTCGCCGGAAGCCTGCCCCTGCTGGGCGGCCAGAAACGCCTCGCGTTCACGGGCGATCTCCGCCAGCACCTCAGGATCCAGGCCGTTCGCCTCTTTCTCCGCCCAGTTCTGCGTCTCCGGCGGCCAGGTATCCAGCAGACCGAGGAAGGCCACCGCTTCGCCGCGCTGGCGTAACCGGGCGGCAATCCCCTGCGCCAGGGTACCGCCGAGCGAATAGCCCAGCAGATAATAGGGGCCGTGGGGCTGCTGCGTCAGCAGGGTGTGCAGATGATGTTCACACACCGCATCCAGATCCGCCGCCGTGGCCATCGGTCCCTGCGGTCGCGGCGACTGAATGCCGACGATCGACCAGCGCGGGCTTAAATAACGCGCCAGCACGCTGAACTGCCAGGCAAAACCGGAAGCAGGATGGAAGCAAAATAGCGTCGGGCCGTCGCTCTCGCGCAGCGGCAGGAGAGCGTCGAAGCCCAGCCGTTGCGCCTGCTCATCGCTGAGGTCCGATGCCAGCAGCGCGCTCAGCTTGCCGACGGTAGACGCGACCATCACCTGCCCCGGCGTCACCTGCCGCTCCAGCTCGCGGCCGAGCGTCGCCGCCAGGCGCATCGCCAGCAGCGAATGGCCGCCGAGGGCGAAGAAATCGGCGTCGATATCGTTCACCTCGCAGCCGAGCAGCTGGCTAAAGGCCGTGGCGACGGTGGTTTCCACGCCAGGTTCCGGCGGACGTCCGCTGCGTTCACTGCTCAACGTGGGTAACGGCAGCGCTTTACGATCCAGCTTGCCGTTGGCGCTTAGCGGCAGCGCCGGCAGCTGAATCAGCACCACCGGCACCATATGCGGCGGCAGCTGTTCGCCAAGCCGCGCTTTGAGCGCGGCGGCGTCCAGCGGCAGGCCGGAGTCAGAAACCAGGTAGCCCACCAGCTGACGGGCATCGCCGCCGGTCGCCGCCGCCTGATTGAAGACGCAGGCGTGAGCCACCGCCTGCGCAACGTCCGGCAGCGCGGACATCGCGCGGTCAATCTCGCCCAGCTCAATCCGCTGGCCGCGAATTTTTAGCTGGTCGTCGCTGCGCCCGAGATACTCGACGGCGCCGTTATCCAGCCAGCGGGCAACGTCCCCGGTGCGGTACATGCGCTCGCCCGGCGCGTAAGGGTCGGCAATAAAGCGGCTGGCGGTTAAATCGGGGCGCCCCAGATAGCCCTGCGCCAGCTGAATGCCGGTCAGGTAGAGATCCCCCGCCACGCCCGGCGGCACCGGGCACATGGCGGCATCAAGAATGCGTAGCCCGGTATTCCACACCGGCCAGCCAATCGGCACGCTGGTGCCGCTTACCGCCGCCAGTTCGGGCCCATAGGCCGGATACCAGCTAACGTCCACCGCCGCTTCCGTAGGGCCATACAGGTTATGCAGCGGCGCGCCGGTCAGCTGCTCCCATTCCCGACACAGCGCCGTCGGCAGCGCTTCGCCGCTGCAAAATACCCGGCGCAGGGTTTGGCAGGCGCCGACGTTCTCCGCCTCCAGCGAGGCGACGAACGCCGCCAGCATCGACGGCACAAAGTGGGTGGTGGTGACGCCATAGCGGGCAAAGAACCGCTGCATCGCCAGCGGATCGCGATGGGCTTCCGGCTCGGCCATCACCAGCTGCGCGCCGGCGATAAATGGCCACCAGAACTCCCAGACCGACACATCAAAGCTGCACGGCGTTTTCTGCGCCACGACGTCGTCAGCGCAGAGCGGATAGTGGTCCTGCATCCACAGCAGGCGGTTGACGATGGCGGTTTGCCCGACCATCACCCCTTTCGGTCGCCCGGTAGAGCCGGAGGTAAAGATGATATAGGCAGTATGCTCCGGCCGTGAGAGCGCCAGCGGCGCGGCATCCGCCGCCGCCAGCGGCTGCTGGTAGCACAGGCTTTCCAGGCCGGGAATATCGCTAAAGCGCGCCCGCTGATCTTCAGAGGTAATCAGCAGCGACGGCCGGGCGTCTTCCAGCATCATCCGCAGACGATCGTCGGGATAGCCGGTATCCAGCGGCAGCCACGCGGCTCCGGCCTCAACAATACCGTGCAGCGCCAGCGTCAGGAATACCGAACGCGGCAGCGCGACCGCGACGCTATCGCCCGGCTTGACGCCCCGCGCGCGAAGCTGTTCAGCCAGCGCCACCACCTGCTGGCGCATCTCGCGGTAGCTAAACTGCCAGCGGCCGTCCGCCAGCGCAGGGGCATTCGGGGTTTTCGCCGCCTGCTCCGCTACCAGCGCGCTCAGGGTGGTGAGCGGCAGGTCGACAGCGGTCGCGTTGACCTGCCGCAGCTGTTCCGTTTCCGCCGCCGACAGCATATTCGCCTCGCCGCAGCGCAGGGTCGGATTATCGGCAAACTGGGCCAGCAGCGCGGAGAGTCGGGAGATATGGTTACGCAGCGTCCGTTCCTCGTAGCGCTGCTTATTCGCCAGCACCTCCAGCGACAGCCCCCCGGCTTCATCCGGGAAGAGCGCCAGCTCCAGGTCATTGACCGGGCCGGTGGCCAGAGTGTGGGTAATGGCCTCCACGCCGTCGATATCCAGCTGATAGTCGAAAACTTTAATATTGAGCACCGGGCCAAACAGCGGTTCATCGCCCGCCGCTCTGCCGCTGTCGCGCACAATCTGTTCGGCGTCATAGCGCTGATGGCGGCGCATTTTCTTCAGCTGCCCGGCAAGACGCGTGGCCAGCTCCGGCAGCGTTTCCCCGGCGTCAATAGTGACCGCCAGCGGCAGAACGTTGAGCACCGGGCCGGTAGCGGTGAGCGCCGCAGAGCCCATGCGGCGCATAAAAATAAAGCCCGCGGCGTAATCCGTTCGGCTGCACAGCCGTCCCAGCCAAAGGGCGGTCAGCGCCAGCGCCAGATCGGCGCGCTGGCACTGCGGCGCCCCTGCCGCCAGCCGGCTAAAGACCCCGGCATCCACCTCCAGCTTCATGCGCCAGATATCGCTGCTGGTCGCCCTTCCCGCCAGCGGCGCGTCGGAAAGGGAGGCCGGAGCCGGTAGCGCCTGACGCTGCGCCTGCCAGAACTGTTTATCACGCTGCCAGGCGTCGCTGCCGTAGTAGCGCTGATACTCTTCCACCACCTCGGCAAATGGCGTAAACGGGGAATCAGGCGTCGCTTCGCCGCGCTGCCAGGCGCGGTAGATCGCGGCGATCTGGCGGGTAATCGCCGGGAAGCTGAAGCCATCGACCAGCAAATGGTGGTAACGCTGATACCAGTACCAGCGGTTATCACCCACCCGCAGCAGCTGATGGCAGACCAGCGGATTGCCGCCGTCCACCCGCAGGTTTTGTCCGAGGTCGGCCTGCATCAGCGCCAGCGCGGCCGCGTGCGGGTCGCTCGCGGCACGCAGATCCCGGTAATCCGGTTCGGCAAACGCGCGATGTTCATCGACCCACTGCCAGGCTTCGCCGTTATCTTCGCAAAAACGCATGCTGAGGGTGTCGGCCTGCGACAGCCCGGTGACAATGGCCCGGCCGAGCAGTATCGGGTCGATATCACCGCGCAGCTCAACATAGTGGGCGACGCTCCAGGCGCCGGGCAGCGTCGAGAGGCGCTCCGCCATCCAGATCCCCGGCTGCGCCGCAACCAGCGGTAAACGTGTGGTCATCGTGGGCTCCTCAGGATGCATGGTGGGCGGGGGTCAAGGTAGACCAGTTTGCCGCCAGCCAGTCATTGCACGCCGCTAACGACTGCGGCGGGCACTCCACCGCCCAGCCTTCCGGCAGCGCGCAGGAGTGTGGCCACAGGCTGAACTGCTGCTGGCCATTGCGCAGGATGTAAAACTGCCCTTGCGGATTGTCGAAGGGGTTACTGAATTGCATGTCTAATTCCTCGTAAAGCGCGCGTTGTTACTCATCACGGCATAAAGGCTGCCACAGCTGGATAAGCCCGGCGGTCAGCCCGCCGCGCCAGCACAGCGCATCATGCCCGCCGTCAACCTGACGCCAGAAAATCGTCTGCTGTTCCAGATGCGCCAGTAGCGCCTGGTTGGCGCGAAAAATGATCGGCTCGCGAATACCGGCTTCCAGCCAGATACGTAGCCCTTGCGGATGTAATTCGCCGCGGCTCAGGCGGTCAATCAGCAGACCCGTCTGCGCGCCGCCGCGATGCGGCCACCAGTAAGAGCCGGACTGGCTGAGCACGCAGCCAAAGCGCTGGGGCCAGTAGAGCGCGGCGAACATCGAGGCCAGGCCGCCAAAGCTCTGACCCGCCACCACCGTGCGGTCGGCGCGATCGCTGAAAGGCGCCAGCCGGTGAACCATTGGCAGCAGTTCTTCCTGAACCGCCAGCCAGAACGCCTCATTGCAGGGAAGCTCCGCGGCCCGGTGCGGATTATCAATCGCGTCAATCAGTAGATAAACCGCCGGCGGCAGCCGTTTTTCGCGGGTTAAGCCCGCCAGCGGCGCCCATACCGGCATGCTTTCTGCCCAGAACTGGCCATCCAGCAGGATCGCCAGCGGGCGCGCCTGCGGCTGCGCGTCGCCGGTGGCGTAAACCCATATCCGTCGGCGGTTGCCGAGTCGCTGGCTCTGCCATTCGATGCAGAGCGGCGGTGGATAAGGTTCATCGCGCAGGGCCCAGCCGGGCTGTTCGGGGGCGTCCGGCAGCTCCAGAGCGGAGACCGCGTGGCCGCGCCCGCCCTTCCAGCTTTGCGGATTGAGCGGGTCGGCAATCGCCTGCGGCAGCAGCCTGCGCCAGCCTTCGCGCAGCAGCGCGCGGTCCGGGCCGTCACCGTTAAAAAGCTGGGGGGAAAAGTCGTCGTCGCGGGCGGAAGGGATAAAGCAATAGCTGCCGCGCCAGGTCGGAGAAAGCGTGGTTTGCCAGCACCAGGCATCGGTACCGGGAATGCGCCGCAGGGTTTGCGGTACGGCATTTTTATGATGGTCAGTCACGCCGGTGATATAAATCCATACCCGCTGGATGGCCGAAGACGTTTCGTTGCCCGCCGGATCGCGCCACCAGAAGGTTACCCGATACGCGCCTTCAACGGCTTCGATTTGCGGGCCGGAGATATGCTGCCACCAGTCGTCACTTCCTGTCTTATGCATTCCTTTTCAACCCTATGTTTATCGTGACATTTATCAACAAACGCATTAATAAACGCAATATTTATTGATAATATTATTGATAACTATTTTCATTTGCAATAGCGTATTAGCGCGCTGTGGGAAGCGCGTCTTTCAAAATTAAACATGTCTGAGAGGGCTCATTTAGTCCGCGACGGAGCGCCCTTTGCCCTCGACTGGCAACATTGATACCGCCTCTCCTCCCGCTGGGAAGGGTCTTTTGGAGAAGGTGGCGACAAAAAGCAGGAATTACAATGAATAACAGGATCAAATCCCTGGCCTTGCTGGTCAATCTGGGAATCTACGGGGCTGCGTTTCCGCTGAGCGCGGCGGAAACCGCCTCCGATAGCAAAACCGCAACCGCTGATGAAACCATGGTCGTCACCGCCGCCGAGCAGAACCTGCAGGCGCCCGGCGTTTCAACCATTACCGCAGATGAAATTCGTAAACGCCCGCCTGCGCGTGACGTGTCGGAAATTATCCGTACCATGCCCGGCGTTAACCTGACCGGCAACTCCACCAGCGGCCAGCGCGGCAATAATCGCCAGATTGATATTCGCGGCATGGGCCCGGAAAACACCCTGATCCTGATTGACGGCAAGCCCGTGACCAGCCGCAACTCCGTGCGTCTGGGCTGGCGCGGCGAGCGCGATACCCGCGGCGATACTTCATGGGTACCGCCGGAGCTGATCGAACGTATTGAAGTCATTCGCGGCCCGGCGGCCGCGCGCTACGGCAACGGCGCGGCGGGCGGCGTGGTCAATATCATCACCAAGAAAAGCGACGGCGAATGGCACGGTTCATGGAACACCTACATGAACGCCCCGGAGCATAAAGAAGAAGGCTCGACCAAACGCACCAACTTTAGCCTCAGCGGCCCGCTGGGCGGCGATTTCAGCTTCCGCCTGCTGGGCAACCTCGATAAAACGCAGGCCGATGCCTGGGATATCAACGACGGGCATCAGTCAGAGCGTACCGGTGCGTACGCTAATACCATGCCTGCCGGGCGTGAAGGGGTTAAAAATAAGAACATCAACGGCGTCGTGCGCTGGGATTTCGCCCCGATGCAGTCGCTGGAGTTTGAATCCGGCTACAGCCGTCAGGGCAACCTCTACGCGGGCGATACGCAGAACACCAATACCAACGATCTGGTGAAAGAGAACTACGGGAAAGAGACGAACCGCCTCTATCGCCAGACTTACTCCGTCACCTGGAACGGCGGCTGGGATAACGGCGTGACCACCAGCAACTGGGCCCAGTACGAACGTACCCGTAACTCGCGTAAAGGCGAAGGTCTGGCGGGCGGTACGGAAGGTATCTTCAACAGCAACCAGTTCAGCGATATCGACCTCGCCGACGTGATGCTGCACAGCGAAGTTAACATCCCGCTGGATCTGGTGTTTAACCAGAACCTGACGCTGGGCTCCGAGTGGAACCAGCAGCGGATGAAGGATTTGGCGTCAAATACCCAGACCTTTATGGGCGGCGATATCGACGGCTATGACAGCACCGGCCGTAGCCCATACTCAAAGGCCGAGATCTTCTCCCTGTTTGCCGAAGACAACGTGGAGCTGACCGACACCACCATGCTGACGCCGGCGCTGCGTTTCGATCATCACACGATCGTCGGCAACAACTGGAGCCCGTCGCTCAACCTGTCTCAGGGGCTGGGGGATGACTTCACGTTGAAAATGGGCATCGCCCGCGCCTATAAAGCGCCGAGCCTGTACCAAACCAACCCGAACTATATTCTCTATAGCAAAGGCCAGGGCTGCTACGCCAGCGGCACCGGTACCGGTTGCTACATGATGGGTAACGATGACCTGAAAGCCGAAACCAGCATCAACAAAGAGATTGGCCTTGAGTTTAAACGCGACGGCTGGCTGGCAGGGGTGACCTGGTTCCGCAACGACTACCGCGATAAAATCGAAGCCGGCTACGCGCCGATTGCACACACTTCGAAAGGTAACGTCAATACCGATATCTATCAGTGGGAAAACGTGCCTAAAGCGGTGGTTGAAGGTCTGGAAGGCACCCTGAACGTGCCGGTCAGCGAAACGGTGAACTGGACCAATAACATCACTTATATGCTGCAAAGTAAAAACAAAGAAACCGGCGATCGTCTGTCGATTATTCCGGAATATACCCTGAACTCCACCCTGAGCTGGCAGATTCAGCAGGATATTTCCGTACAGTCGACCTTCACCTGGTACGGCAAGCAGCAGCCGAAGAAATATAACTACAAAGGTGAGCCAGCGGTGGGTTCTGAAACGGATGAAGTCAGCCCATACAGCATCGTTGGCCTGAGCGCCACCTGGGATGTGACCAAAAACGTCAGCCTGACCGGCGGCGTGGATAACGTCTTCGACAAGCGCCACTGGCGCGCGGGGAATGCGCAAACCACCGGTAGCCTGACCGATGTTTCTTATATGGCTGGCGCGGGCGCCAATACCTATAACGAATCAGGCCGCACCTGGTATCTGGGCGTCAATACCCACTTCTGATTGTTTACCGTTCCCCCCGCCCTCTTGCCATAGAGGGCGGCGGGGAGAATCTGTTAACATCCCCCCTATGCAAACCCAACGTTCTATCATTCAGCTTGCCGATCGCTCGCTGCAGCGTGTCGATTTCGACCCATTGACCTTTCGGCCTGAAGATCTCCTCTGGCTGCCTCATCATGCCCGGCTAAGCGGCTGCGCCCGCAAGCGGCAGAGCGAACATCTTGCCGGGCGTATCGCCGCGGTTTATGCGCTGCGGGAGGTCGGTGAGACAGAGATCCCTGCCATTGGCGACCAACGCCAGCCCCTGTGGCCTGCGCCGTGGTACGGCAGCATCAGCCACTGCGAACGCAGCGCGCTGGCGGTTGTCTCCGCCGGGCCGGTCGGCGTTGATATTGAGCGCATCCTGTCTCCCGCCCTCGCGGCCGAGCTGGAAAGCAGCATCGTCAATAGCGCGGAAAAAAGCCTGCTGGACGCCAGCGGCCTGCCGTCGGCGCTGGCGCTGACGCTGGCGTTTTCGGCAAAAGAGAGCGCATTTAAGGCCAGCCCGCCCGAAATACAGAACGGCGTGGGTTTCAGCGATTTTGAGGTGACGTATATAAAGGAAGGAAATCTGCTTCTTCGGATCTCCGCCGGGGAGTATCGGCTGCAATGGATTAAGGCCGGTGACTACGTCATCACGCTCTGCGCGACGTAAAAACAAAACCCGCGCGGCAGACCGCGCGGGTTATCGGTTTAAGCCGGCGTAAAGTCAGCGCATTTTCTGCGCCAGCCCGGCGACGGAAGCGGCATCGAAACCGTGGTGTTTGCGCAGCCAGCCGCGGTCCGCCGCCGCCGCATACTCGCCATCCGGGATCCCCAGACGTTTGAGCGGGATTCCCGCGCCAGCTTCGGCCAGCACTTCCGCCACCAGGCTCCCCAATCCGCCGTTGACGTTATGCTCCTCCACCGTTATCACCGCCTTGCACGGTTTCAGCGCCGCCAGCAGCGCGGCGGTATCGCAAGGGCGAATGGACGGCACGCTCACCACTTTGGCCTGAATCCCCGCATCGGCCAGCCTCTGCGCGGCATCGACGATTTCATGCACCGTCGATCCGGTAGCGACCAGCGCGATATCCTCGCCTTCCCGCAGCGTAACGACTGCTCCCGGCACAAAGCGATAGCTTTCATCGTGCAGCTCCGGCAGCGCCTTGCCGTCGAGGCGAATATAGACCGGCCCCTGATAGCCGATGGCGTAATCGATAATCTGCCGACATTCGCGCGGCGAAGACGGAGCGAAAATCTGGATATTACCGAAGCCGCGCATCACCGCCAGATCGTCAATCGCGTGATGGGTGCTGGCCAGCGGGCCGTAGCTGGCGCCGGCGTTAAGGCCAAATAGCTTAACGTTGGTGTTGTTATAGCAAACGTCGACTTTAATCTGCTCATTGGCGCGGGAAATCAGGAACGGCGCGGCGTTACAGGTGACCGCCACTTTGCCTCCCAGCGCCAGACCCGCCGCCGTCCCGACCATGCTCTGCTCGGCGATGCCCACGTTCACCAGACGCCCGGGGAACTGTTTAATAAACGGCGCGATTTTGGCCGTTGACGTGGAGTCAGCCACCACCGGCACCAGATCGACGCCGCGGTCGACCGCATCAATAAAGGCCTGAACCATCACGCTCGCCAGGTGTTCTGCATTACTCATCTTTCAGTTCCTCCAGTGCCAGTGCAATTTCTTCGCCTTTCGGTACCCGGTGGTGCCACTCCGGGCGCCCCTGGATAAAGGAAATACCGGCACCTTTCGTGGTGTTGGCGATAACGACGTTCGGTTTACCTTCCTGCTTCAGCCCTTCCAGGGTCGCCACTACCGACGCCATGTCGTTGCCCTGGCATTCGGTGACCGTCATCCCGAAGGCCTTCCATTTATCAGCCAGCGGATCGGTATTCATGATTTCGCGCGTCGGACCCGCCAGCTGGAGATTGTTCTTGTCATTAATAATGATGAGATTATCAAGGCCGTAGTGCGCCGCGGCCAGCGCCGCTTCCCAGTTGCTGCCTTCCGCCAGCTCGCCATCGCCGGTAATTAAAAAAATGCGGCGGGAGCTGTTGCTTTTTTTCGCAGCCAGCGCCAGCCCCACCGCAACAGGCAAACCGTGGCCCAGCGCGCCGGTATTGAGCTCAATCCCCGGCGTTTTCTGGCGCACCGGGTGACCCGGAAGATGGGAGTTCGCATGCTGATAGGTTTCCAGCCACTCAACCGGAAAGAAGCCCGCCTCGGCCAGCACGCAGTAGTAGCAGCCCACCGCATGGCCTTTCGACTGGATGTAGATATCGCGCTGGTCGTCAGCCAGACGCTCCGGCGCGACGTTCAGAATGCGGAAATAGAGCGCGGTGAGCAGTTCAACCTGCGACAGGTCGGCGCCGGTGTGCCCGCCCGCAGGGCTGTTGGCGTTCAATCTGACGATATGGCGACGTACGGCGCGGGCTTTACGCTCAAGGGCCTGGACATCATAGCTATAGGGATTCATTTAATACCTCTGAATTTATTTTCAACTTGGAATATTTATTCCGTCAGGGACTAAAAAAACCAGACATCCCCAGGCAACGCATCGTAAGGCTTACGCCGCTGCATCATACTCAGGAACATTCTGCCTCCTTACCACCGGGCGTGACGTCACCCGGGCACTTTTCAGTTGACCTGAAATCGCCATGAATATATATTCACTAACGACTCTTTATTCAATTATGCGGCTACTGTTCTGTTTTTGTCCATAGCTGATTTTGAGGATTGGCGAAAGTTAGATATCCATCACACTTAACTGTCTTTTCTTTTCGCGTATGATAATGAGCTCTAACATAATGGCTGCACGTAAATGATTTTCGGGGAAATATATGGCTAAGCAGGATGAACAACGGCTATTAGTTAAGATTGCCACGCTCTACTATCTTGAAGGACGAAAGCAGTCCGATATCGCTCAACTTCTCTCGCTTTCTCAGTCATTTATCTCCCGAGCGATCGCCCGCTGCCAAAAAGAAGGCGTGGTCAAAATCAGCGTTGTTCAGCCATCGAATATTTTCCTCAATCTTGAAAAAGGCCTCGAGGATCGCTACGGAATTAAACAGGCCATCGTCGTGGATACCGAAGAGGACGCCAGCGATCACACCATCAAGCGCGCCATTGGATCCGCCGCGGCCCACTATCTGGAAACGCGATTGCGGCCGAAAGATCTGATTGGCGTCTCGTCGTGGAGTTCGACTATCCGCGCAATGGTTGATGAGGTTCACGCGCAAAACCTGAAGGCCAACGGCGTGATTCAACTGCTCGGCGGCGTGGGTCCTAACGGTAACGTGCAGGCGACCATCCTGACCCAGACCCTGGCGCAGCGTCTGAACTGTGAAGCCTGGCTGCTCCCTTCCCAGAGCATCGAAGGTTCTACGGAGGAGAAAAATCGCCTCGTGGCCAGCAAAGATGTCGCCGATGTGATTGCGCGCTTCGACGAAGTCGATATCGCCATCGTCGGGATTGGCATCCTTGAACCTTCGCAGTTGCTCAAAACGTCCGGTAACTACTATCACGAAGATATGCTGCAGGTGCTGGCGGAACGCGGCGCCGTGGGTGACATTTGCCTGCACTACTACGATAAAAACGGCAAGGCGGTGTTACGCGATGATGAAGATCCTGTGATCGGCATGGCGCTGGAGAAAGTGAAGAAGTGCCCTAACGTGGTGGCCCTTGCCGGCGGCAGCGAGAAGGTAGCGGCTATCAAAGGCGCGCTTTCAGGCGGTTATATCGATGTTCTGATCACCGATTATCCAACGGCCAGGCTGCTTATCGCCGGGTAATTTCCTCACTCAAACACTTTCCCACAGCCTTTACGCTTTCCTTCAGGCGTAAAGGCTTCGCCAATAAATTTTTATATTTCAATCGTATATAACCAGAAAACCGCGCTCTTTTCCCCCGACATCCGGAAGCTTCACCAAACGGATAAGTGTGATTGCCAGCACAATTGATAACTTTTCCTGTAGCCCGACGGGAAGTTTCTGGCTAAGGTAACAAATAAATAATCACTATCGAATATATATTCAGTGATTAAAAAAGTGAAAACGAATTGTCACATCATGGCCTGCTAAGAAGCAATGCGATAAAGAGGAATGCCGACTTCCCCCTCCGCGCCAGGACGAAGTGTGACTCAGGAGACTACCTAATGCAGGCAACACGTAAAGAGTTCATCATTGCGCTGGACGAAGGCACCACCAATGCCAAAGCCGTCGTACTCGATAGCCGCGGCCAGGTCGTGGTGAAATTCTCTCAGCCGCTGGCGATCCAGACGCCGCGTGAAGGCTGGGTCGAGCAGTCGGGAGAAGTCCTGGTTGACGCTTCGCTGGCGGTTATCGCGCAAGCGGTAGCGCACGTTGGCGCAGAAAACGTCGCGGCATTAGCCATCAGTAACCAGCGCGAGACCGCGATCGGCTGGTATCGCCAGAGCGGTAAGCCAATCAACGCCGCGATCACCTGGCAGTGCAGCCGCAGCGCCGCGTTTTGCGATGAACTGCGCCACAGCGATAAAGAGCGGCAAATCAAGGCTGTGACCGGCCTGCCGATTGCGCCTCTGTTTTCGGCCTCGAAAATGCGCTGGCTGCTGGAATCCCTTCCTGAGGGGCGCGCGCTGGCTGAGCGCGGAGAAATCTGCCTCGGCACTATCGACAGCTGGCTGCTGTGGAACTTAACCCAGGGCGATGCGTTCTACTGCGATTACTCCAATGCCGCGCGTACCCAGCTGCTGAACCTGCAAACCGGCCAGTGGGATGACAACATGCTGGCGCTGTTCCAGATCCCGCGCGCCGCGCTGCCGGAGATCAAGCCCTCCAGCGGATTGTTTGGCTATACCCGGGGGTTGAACGCTATCCCTGACGGTATTCCCGTAATGGCGATGGTCGGGGATTCCCACGCCGCGCTGTTTGGCCACGCGCTGGGTGAACTCGGCTGCGTGAAAGCCACCTACGGTACGGGGTCATCGGTGATGGCGCCGGTAAAATCCGCACAGTGCGATATCGACGCGCTGGCCACCACCATCGCCTGGCACGACGGCGACAGCATCACCTACGGACTCGAAGGTAATATTCCGCATACCGGCGATGCCGTGGCGTGGATGGCGGACAGCACCGGTCTGAGCGAACTTTCCGATGCCGAACTGGCGCATGAACTCAACACCCTGCCCGCCTCCGTGGACTCCACGCTGGGCGTCTATTTTGTGCCAGCGTTAACCGGCCTGGGAGCCCCGTGGTGGGATGACAGCGCCCGCGGCGTGATTTGCGGCCTGAGCCGCGGCGTCAAGCGCGCCCATCTGATTCGCGCCGCGCTGGAATCCATTACCTATCAAATCGCCGATGTCGTGGTAGCGATGCGCCAGCAGGACGACTTCCACTTAACGGCGCTGATGGTCGACGGCGGCCCAACCAGGAACGACTGGCTAATGCAGTATCAGGCTGACCTGCTCGGCTGTCCGGTGATGCGCAGCGACGTTGCCGAGCTGTCGGCGATTGGCGCGGCCCTGCTCGCGCGCAAAGCCCTGAATCCCGGATCGGTGACCGACCTGAACGCGTTTTTAACCGAACACAGCGAATTTATCCCCGATATGGCCCGCCACCAGCGCCTGCAGAAAAGATGGCAGGAGTGGCGCCATGCGGTGAACAGAACATTATGGAAACCGGCAACGTCCGCCTGACGCCCACCAGGGAATCGAACGCGTGACGCACCTTAGAGCCTATCCCAGTAGGCGTTATTGGCGCAGGCAGTTTGAACACGGACAGCGCGGAAGAACCGGAGCGTACACGTAGTACGTGAGGATTCTGAGCACTGCCCTGGTTCAAAATGGCCAGTAAAATAGCCCTAATGGATAGGCTCTTAATCATCAACAAAAGGAGACCCCCGGCCCATAAACTCGATTTACAGGCCTTACGTTGTTTCACCGTACCCGACAATAACAACCAAGAGAGAAAATTGTCATGAAATTACGTTTAACGCTTTTAACCGCTGCTACCCTGACCGCCTTTTCTTTCGCTGCCCAGGCGGCAGAAAAAGGCACCATCATGATCATGGTTAACTCGCTGGATAACCCCTATTACGCCTCTGAAGCCAAGGGCGCCAGCGAAAAAGCCAAAGAGCTGGGCTACCAGACCACCATTTTGTCGCATGGTGAAGATGTCAAAAAACAGAATGAGCTGATCGATACCGCCATCGGTAAAAAAGTTCAGGGCATTATTCTGGATAACGCCGACTCCACCGCCAGCGTCGCCGCCATTGAAAAAGCGAAGAAAGCGGGTATTCCGGTGATTTTAATTAACCGCGAAATTCCTGTCGATGATATCGCGCTGGAGCAAATTACCCATAATAACTTCCAGGCCGGTTCTGAAGTCGCCAACGTATTTGTCGAGAAAATGGCGGAGAAAGGCAAATATGCCGAACTGACCTGTAACCTTGCGGATAATAACTGCGTGACCCGCTCTAAATCTTTCCACCAGGTGATTGACCAGTACCCGGATATGGTCAGCGTCGCTAAGCAGGACGCGAAAGGCACGTTAATCGACGGCAAGCGCATTATGGACAGTATTCTGCAGGCGCACCCCGACGTGAAAGGCGTGATTTGCGGCAACGGTCCTGTGGCCCTCGGCGCCATTGCCGCGCTGAAAGCCGCGAATCGTAACGATGTGGTGGTGGTCGGTATCGATGGCAGCAACGATGAGCGCGACGCGGTAAAAGCCGGCACCCTGCAGGCCACCGTAATGCTTCAGGCGCAGGCCATCGCCGCTCAGGGGGTGACCGACCTCGATAACTACCTGCAAAAAGGTGAAAAACCGGCCAAGCAGCGCGTGATGTTCCGCGGCATTCTGATTACTCAGGACAATGCAGACAAAGTGCAGGACTTCAATATCAAATCCTGATTTCGGGTTGTTGCGCCCCGTCCGGGGCGCACAGGAGCGTATTATGTATAAAAAAATCTCGCTGACGCTGGTTATTCTTGCGCTCGGGGGCTGTCGTATCGTCTCTCAGCAGGAGCTGGCCGATCTTAAATCTCCGCCCAACCCGCATATGGCGGATATCGATCGGACATGGCAAGACCAGCTGGTTCCCCAGGTTGTGGCTAAAGCCCGCCCCGTTGCCGAGCTGATGACCGCCCTGCGCGCGGCGAAAGATATCGATAGCGCCTGCAAAACCTTAGGCTATCGCGCTCAGGACGAAAACCCCTGCGTGTTTTACGTCAAAGTCGAAGGCAATATCAGTAAAATTGACTCCGCTTCGCGCAGCGGAAAAATGACGATTGAGGATATCAGTGGCGGCAACGTGGCGGTGCAAATTGGCCCAACGCTGCGCGGCACATTATTACGCGACGGCTATCAGGGCGCCAGCTATCAGGACTTTAACGATCAGGTGCTGTTTGGCGAATATAGCCGGGCGATTAACGAACATGCGGTCAAGATGATCCAGACGGCGCAGGTGAAAACCGGCGAAGCGGTACAGGTGTACGGCGTGTTCTCGGCCTGGGATATTCCGCAGACCGTGCCTGATATTACGCCAGCCAAAATTGTTCGTTTGGGAGGGCAATAACATGCAGCGGCAAGAACTCGTCAATTCCCAACCAGTCGACTCTGAAGTTATTATCGAAACTCGCGAATTATCTCGCGTTTATCCGGGCGTTGTCGCCTTAGATAGCGTGAATTACCGGGTCTATCGAAATAAAGTAAACGTTCTGATCGGTGAAAATGGTGCGGGTAAATCCACCATGATGAAAATGCTTGCTGGCGTTGAAACACCCTCTTCCGGTCAAATCATTCTTGATGGCGCCCCGGTGACCCTTAGCTCAACGCACCAGGCTGAAAAGCAGGGAATCAGCATCATTTTTCAGGAATTAAATTTATTCCCGAATATGAACGTCATGGATAATATTTTTATGGCTAACGAATTCTTTCAAAAAGGGAAGATTAACGAAAAATATCAATATGAGTTAGCCAAATCATTACTGGAAAGACTGGAGCTGAATGTCGATCCCTACACCCAGCTTGGCGAATTAGGCATTGGCCATCAGCAGCTGGTGGAAATTGCGCGCGCGCTTTCTAAGGACACCCGGGTATTAATTATGGATGAACCCACTTCCGCGCTCAGCCAGTCGGAAGTCAAAATCCTGTTTAACGTGATCGAACAGCTTAAACGCCGCGGCGTCACCATTATCTATATTTCCCATCGTCTGGAAGAGCTGATGGAAATTGGCGACCACATCACTATTTTCCGCGACGGGCGCTTTATCAGCGAGCGCGAGGTCAGCGACGCCAGTATTCCGTGGATTATCGAACAGATGGTCGGCGATAAGAAAAAACATTTCGACTACCGGCCGGCGCCGAAAGGCGAAGCGGTCCTTGCCGTTGAAGGTCTGACGGCGCTGCACCCCAGCGGCGGCTATAAGCTCAACGATGTGACCTTTACCTTAAGTAAGGGAGAAGTGATCGGCATCTACGGCCTGCTCGGCGCCGGACGCACGGAGCTGTTTAAAGGTCTGGTCGGCCTGATGCCCTGCCAGAGCGGTAACGTCCATCTCAACGGCGAAAATATCGAAAAGGCCCCGTTCCAGGCGCGGCTGAAAAAAGGGCTGGCGCTGGTGCCTGAAGACCGTCAGGGCGAAGGCGTGGTGCAGATGATGTCGATTCAATCGAATATGACCTTATCCGATTTCAGCCTGCAGGGATTTCGCCGGGCGTGGAAATGGCTGAATCCGCAGAAAGAAATCGCTTGCGTCAAAGAGATGATTCGCGAACTGGCAATCAAGGTGAGCGACCCCGATCTGCCTGTCACCTCGCTCAGCGGCGGCAACCAACAAAAGGTGGTGCTCGGCAAGGCGTTGATGACGAAGCCGGAGGTGGTGTTTCTCGATGAGCCCACTCGCGGTATCGACGTCGGCGCGAAAACCGACGTTTATCATCTGATCGGCAAAATGGCCCAGCAGGGTCTGGCAGTGATGTTCTCTTCATCGGAGCTGGATGAAGTGATGGCGCTGGCGGATCGCATCCTGGTCATGGCCGACGGTCGGATTACCGCCGATTTACCGCGTCATGCGGTGACCCGCGAAAAACTAATCGCGGCTTCAACACCTCAAGATTAATCAGGCTGGAACCCATCATGAACCAGAAATATATGATTTATATGTACCTGCTGAAGGCCAGAACGTTCATCGCTCTGCTGCTGGTTATCGCGTTCTTCAGCGTGATGGTACCGAATTTCCTGACCACATCTAACCTGCTGATTATGACCCAGCACGTGGCCATCACCGGCCTGCTGGCCATCGGCATGACGCTGGTTATCCTGACGGGCGGTATCGACCTCTCCGTCGGCGCCGTGGCCGGCATCTGCGGCATGGTGGCCGGGGCGCTGTTAACCAACGGCCTGCCCTTATGGAACGGCAGCGTTATCTTCTTCAACGTACCGGAAGTGATCCTCTGCGTGGCGCTCTTCGGCGTGCTGGTTGGCTTCGTTAACGGCGCGGTCATCACCCGCTTCGGCGTCGCGCCCTTTATCTGCACCCTGGGCATGATGTATGTCGCCAGAGGCTCGGCGCTGCTGTTCAACGACGGCAGTACCTACCCCAACCTCAACGGCATGGAAGCGCTGGGCAACACCGGTTTCTCCACCCTGGGATCCGGGACGCTGTTGGGCATCTATCTGCCAATCTGGCTGATGATCGGCTTCCTGCTGCTGGGCTACTGGCTGACCACCAAAACCCCGCTGGGCCGCTATATCTACGCTATCGGCGGTAACGAATCCGCCGCACGCCTGGCCGGCGTGCCTATCGTCAAGGCAAAAATCTTCGTTTACGCCTTCTCCGGCCTGTGCTCAGCGTTCGTTGGCCTTATCGTCGCCTCGCAGCTGCAAACCGCGCACCCGATGACCGGCAATATGTTCGAAATGGACGCCATTGGTGCCACCGTGCTCGGCGGAACCGCGCTGGCGGGCGGTCGCGGTCGGGTGACCGGGTCAATCATTGGCGCGTTCGTCATCGTCTTCCTCGCCGACGGCATGGTGATGATGGGGGTCAGCGATTTCTGGCAGATGGTCATTAAGGGGGTGGTTATCGTCACCGCCGTCGTCGTCGACCAGTTCCAGCAGAAACTGCAGAACAAAGTCATCCTGATGCGCCGCCATGAGGAGAAGCTGGCGGCGGCAGGCGCCACCAGTTAATCACCTATTTATTACCCCGCCGGACGCACTGCCGTCCGGCTTCAATAAGGGATGAAAAACATGCAAAGAAATTTCCACAACAAAACGGTTGTTATCACCGGCGCCTGCCGCGGAATTGGTGCCGGTATTGCCGAGCGCTTTGCGCGCGACGGCGCGAATCTGGTGATGGTCTCTAACGCCGAGCGCGTCCACGAAACGGCGGAAACCCTCCGCCAGCGCTACCAGGCCGACATCCTGTCGTTACAGGTTGATGTGACCGACGAAGCGCAGGTGCAGTCGCTGTACGAGCAGGCGGCAGCGCGTTTCGGCACCATCGACGTCTCTATCCAGAACGCAGGCGTGATCACCATCGACTATTACGATCGCATGCCGAAAGCCGACTTTGAAAAAGTGCTCGCCGTTAACACCACCGGCGTCTGGCTGTGCTGCCGCGAAGCCGCCAAATATATGGTCAAGCAGAACCACGGCAGCCTGATCAACACCTCTTCCGGCCAGGGTCGTCAGGGCTTTATCTACACCCCGCACTATGCCGCCAGCAAAATGGGCGTGATCGGCATCACCCAAAGCCTGGCGCACGAGCTGGCGCCGTGGAATATCACCGTTAACGCCTTCTGTCCGGGCATTATCGAAAGCGAGATGTGGGACTACAACGACCGCGTCTGGGGCGAAATCCTCAGCACCGAGCAGAAGCGCTACGGTAAAGGCGAGCTGATGGCGGAGTGGGTCGAAGGCATTCCGATGAAGCGCGCCGGCAAACCGGAAGACGTTGCCGGGCTGGTGGCGTTTCTCGCCTCCGACGATGCACGCTACCTCACCGGGCAGACCATCAATATCGATGGCGGCTTGATTATGTCGTAATGCCGCCAGCCTGGCATTTTTCAGGTCAGGCTACACAAATCATGTCCCGGAGGCGGTGCTGCGCACCTGTCCGGGCTACCCGACTACCCGACGGCACAAGCCCCGTAGCCCGGACAGGCGCAACGCGCCGCCTCCGGGAACGCCAACACCGGGCATGCTAAAGAATATTTTTTAGAGAGTAATAACTATGATCGCAAAAGATTTTGCCCAACAGCTGTTTAACCTGCAGGACCGCGTGGCCTTTGTCACCGGCGCGGGCAGCGGCATCGGCCAGATGATTGCTTACGGGCTCGCCAGCGCGGGGGCTCGGGTCGTCTGCTTCGATCTCCGCGAAGACGGCGGCCTCGCCGAAACCGTCAAAAATATTGAAGCCATCGGCGGAGAGGCCAGCTTCTACACCGGTGATGTACGCCAGCTTAGCGACCTACGCGCCGGCGTGGCATTAGCGAAAAGCCGCTTTGGCCGCCTCGATATAGCCGTCAACGCCGCCGGGATTGCCAACGCCAATCCGGCGCTGGAGATGGAAACCGAGCAGTGGCAGCGGGTTATCGATATTAACCTGACCGGCGTGTGGAACTCCTGCAAAGCGGAAGCCGAACTGATGCAGGAAACGGGCGGCGGTTCGATTATTAATATCGCCTCGATGTCCGGCATTATTGTTAACCGCGGTCTCGATCAGGCGCACTACAACTGCTCTAAAGCGGGCGTTATCCACCTGTCAAAAAGCCTGGCGATGGAGTGGATCGGCAAAGGGATTCGGGTCAACTCCATCAGCCCCGGCTATACCGCCACGCCGATGAACACCCGCCCTGAAATGGTTCATCAGACCCGCGAATTCGAAAGCCAGACGCCGATCCAGCGTATGGCGAAGGTTGAGGAGATGGCCGGCCCGGCGCTGTTCCTCGCCAGCGATGCCGCCTCGTTCTGCACCGGCGTTGACCTGGTGGTTGATGGTGGTTTTGTCTGCTGGTAGAACGGATTTAGCGTAGAAAAATGCCGGTAAGGGTGAGGTTGACGTCAGTGAAGCAGTATGCAGGGTGGTGGCGCGATTGTTTTAACCGGTCGATGTTCTCTCGCCGTCCATCCTGCCCCCATAAGCAGAAAAAAGGTGCCTTAAGGTTCCTTACCCAGCCTGCGGATAAGCGGGGATAGCTCCCCGCATACCGGCTACTTCTTCGTTTCGTAAGCGAGAACGGCCTTGAACTCCATACTACGTTCTTTGATGCTCAGCTCGCACAGCGAATCGCGCACCATTAACGTCAATCCCAGCGCTGTCAGACACAGCACGATGATTGCCACCAGGGCGTATTTTGTCAGCATCTCGTTGCCTCCATGCGAAGAAGAGGCTACTATCCAACGTGCTAGGTTTGGATTGTAGGCCTCAGGTTGATGGGAACATCTCCTGGGGCTTCGTCTTTCTGAATCCTCACCTAAGCCTGAACGCAGAAAGCCTCAGGCACCCGCCGCCATCATACGCTTCCCTGCGCAATTCACTGTATATTTAACCAGCCGCAATCCTTTTTCAGAAAACGTTTAGATAGCCTACATTCCGGGGAAGGTCACGCTGTTGCCCGGCGCTTCGCGATGCAGATGGATAAAGTTCAAATGACGCTCGTACTGGTCAAGAATATCGGTAATGACCTGCTCTTTGCTGTAGTCCATCAGGTCGTTGCCCTGACTCCCTTCCAGCAGGAAGGTCTCCAGACGATAGTAGGTCGACTTCCCGCTGCGCGCCCGGTAGGTAAAGCCGGGAATGGAGTACTGCTGCGGCCAGATCTGATAAACAAAGTTCTGCTCGTCGCCCATATGCACCAGCAGGTCAAGATGGCCCAGGCTGTCTCCCTCTTCCGGCGGCAGGCTTTTCAGCTCGACGTAAGCGCCGCGCAGCTTCAGCTCCTGCGCCACCTCTTCCATCGCCGGGAAGCACACCGTCTCCATCATCTGGCGGGTATAGCGCGTGCCGGGATAGTTCATCAGCCGCGACAGGCGCTTCTTCCAGCTCAGGCGATCCTGCACGCCGAGCGGTCGCGGAGCGGTATCGCGGTTGGCGCTCTCGCGGCGATAATCCTCGACCTTCAGCGACTTGTACAATCCCGCCATCACGAAGAAGATCACGAAGCTAAACGGCAGCCCCATAATCACCGTCGCGTTCTGCAGGGCGGAAATGCCGTTAGTCATCAGCATCCCGAGGGTCAGCAGGCCGATAACCACCGACCAGAAGATCCGCAGCCAGTTTGGCGCATCGCTGTTGATATCCTTCAGCTTCGAGGTGAAGTTACCCAGCACCAGCGCCCCGGAATCCGCGGAGGTCACATAGAACAGCAGGCCGGTAATCGTCGCCACCGAAGCGCTAAAGGTAAACGCCGGATACTGCGCCAGCAGGTTATAGAAGCCGCGCTCCGGGTGGGCGACCGCCTCGGCGGCGAAGGCCGCATTGCCGTGGATGATTTCATACAGCGCGCTATTGCCGAACACCGACAGCCACAGCAGGGTAAAGGTGAACGGGATAATCAGCGTTCCCACCACAAACTGACGAATGGTGCGTCCACGTGAAATACGCGCCAGGAACAGGCCGACAAACGGCGACCACGCCACCCACCACGCCCAGAAGAACAGGGTCCAGTTGTTCATCCACTCTACCGGACGATCGAAGGCGAAGCTGTTCAGGGTCATGCCCATAAAACGATTCACATAGTCGCCAACGTTGAGCACCAGCGCGTTGAGCAGAAACTCGGTGTCGCCCATAAACAGGACAAACAGGATCAGCCCGAGGGCCAGCACCACGTTAAGCTCGGAAAGAATACGAATGCCTTTATCCACCCCGGAGGTCACGGAGATGGTGGCGATAATGACCGACAGCACGATCAGCGCCGCTTTCGCGCCCAGCGAGTCCGGAATATCAAACAGCACGTTGAGGCCGTAGTTTAGCTGCACCACGCCAATCCCGAGCGTGGTGGCGATACCAAAAATGGTGCCGATAACGGCGGCGATATCCACGCTGTGGCCGATTGGGCCATTAATTTTTTTGCCGAAGATCGGATAGAGCGCGGAGCGGATGGTCAGGGGTAAATTATAACGATAGCTAAAGTATCCCAGCGCCATCCCCATCAGGGCATACATCGACCAGCCGGTCAGCCCGTAGTGAAACAGCGTCCACACCATCGCCTGGCGCGCCGCCTCCATGGTCTGCCCCGCCCCTTCCGGCGGCTGCATATACTGGGTCACCGGTTCGGCGACGGAGAAGAACATCAGGTCGATACCGATACCGGCGGCGAACAGCATTGCCGCCCAGCTGAGCACGCTAAACTCCGGCTTCGAATGTTCCGGCCCGAGCTTCACCGAACCGAAACGCGAGCAGGCGATGCACACGACAAACACGATATAGAGCGTCGCGGCGAGCAAATAGTACCAGCCAAAGGTGCGGGAAACCCAGTTCAGGGTACGGCCAATCCAGGCCGCGGAAAAATCGCTGAAGAAGAGAGTCATCAGGGAAAACAACAAAATCAGTCCGGCGGAAGTGTAAAAAACCACCGGATTGATTTTGTCCTTTTCTCTGCTCGGCGAAAGGTCTGTCATCCATTCTCCTTACTGTTTTTGCAACTATTAGAACCAAAATCGGCAACAATTAAGACACATTTTATATTGAACGTCCAATCAAAAACCGCTTTAATAGATAAACAAAGCTGATGAATGGAGTCTGAGAAATGCCCAAACTGGGGATGCAACCGATACGGCAGCGGCAGCTGATTGACGCCACCCTGGCCGCCATCAATGAAGTGGGAATGCACGATGCCACCGTCGCGCAGATTGCCCGGAGGGCTGGCGTATCGACCGGCATCATCAGCCACTATTTCAAGGATAAGAACGGGCTGCTGGAAGCGACGATGCGCGATATCACCGGCCAGCTGCGCCAGGCGGTGTTGAGCCGTCTGCACGCCCTGCCCGGCGCCGGCCCCCAGGAACGCCTGCGCGCCATCGTGGCGGGAAACTTCGACGACAGCCAGATAAGCAGCGCGGCAATGAAGGCCTGGCTCGCCTTTTGGGCCAGCAGCATGCATCAGCCGATGCTCTATCGCCTGCAGCAGGTCAGCAGCCGGCGACTGCTGTCGAATATCGTCTATGAGTTTCAGCGCGCCCTGCCGCGCGAAGAGGCGCAGGAGGCCGGATACGGTCTCGCCGCGCTGATCGACGGGCTGTGGCTACGCGCGGCGCTGAGCGGTAAACCGCTGGATAAAGCCCGCGCCGAAACGCTCGCCGAGCACTTCATCAGCAAATATCTGCCACCGACTTCTCACTAATGGAGGACCCATGTCCCGAATGGCCGAACAGCAGCTTTACATCGACGGTGGTTATGTTTCCGCCACCAGCGGTAAAACCTTCGAGACGATTAACCCCGCCAGCGGGGAAGTGCTGGCGACCGTCCAGGCCGCCGGCCGCGAAGACGTCGACCGGGCGGTAAAGAGCGCCCAAAAAGGGCAAAAAATCTGGGCGGCGATGAGCGCCATGGAACGTTCGCGCATTCTGCGTAAAGCGGTCGATATTCTGCGCGATCGCAACGATGAACTGGCGCGTCTGGAGACTCTCGATACCGGCAAACCGCTGAGCGAAACCGCCGCCGTCGATATCGTCACCGGCGCCGATGTGCTGGAGTACTACGCGGGCCTGATCCCGGCGCTGGAAGGGAGCCAGATCCCGCTGCGCGATAGTTCATTCGCCTACACCCGCCGGGAACCGCTGGGCGTCGTCGCCGGGATCGGCGCCTGGAACTACCCGATCCAGATCGCCTTGTGGAAATCAGCCCCGGCGCTGGCGGCCGGTAACGCGATGATCTTTAAGCCGAGTGAAGTCACCCCGCTCACCGCCCTGAAGCTGGCGGAAATTTACCGCGAGGCGGGACTGCCGGCGGGGGTATTTAACGTGCTGCCGGGCACGGGCGCCGAAACCGGCCAGTATCTCACCGAGCACCCGGACATCGCCAAAATCTCCTTTACCGGCGGCGTCGCCAGCGGCAAAAAAGTGATGGCCAACTCCGCCGCCTCCTCGCTGAAGGAAGTCACCATGGAGCTGGGCGGTAAATCGCCGCTGATCGTCTGCGAAGACGCCAACCTCGACCTCGCCGCCGACATCGCGATGATGGCTAACTTCTATAGCTCAGGACAGGTCTGCACCAACGGCACCCGGGTATTCGTTCCGGCGCGCCTGAAGGCGGCGTTTGAAGAGAAAATCCTCGCTCGCGTGGCGCGTATCCGCCCTGGCGATCTGTTTGCTGAAAGCACCAACTTCGGGCCGCTGGTGAGCTTCCCGCACCGCGATAACGTGCTGCGCTACATCGCGATCGGCAAGCAAGAAGGCGCGCGCCTGCTCTGCGGCGGCGAGGTGCTGAAAGGCGAAGGCTTCGACCGCGGCGCGTGGGTCGCCCCGACGGTGTTTACCGACTGCGATGACCAGATGACCATCGTCCGCGAAGAGATCTTCGGCCCGGTGATGTCGATTCTGAGCTACGACGATGAGGAAGAAGCGGTTCGCCGCGCCAACGCCACCGAATACGGCCTCGCCGCCGGCGTCGTCACGCCGGATTTAAACCGCGCCCATCGCCTGATTCATCGGCTGGAGGCCGGGATCTGCTGGATCAACACCTGGGGCGAATCCCCGGCGGAGATGCCGGTCGGCGGCTACAAGCACTCCGGGATTGGCCGCGAAAACGGCCTGCAGACGCTGCACAGCTACACCCAGATAAAATCCATCCAGGTTGAGATGGGTCAGTTTCAATCCATATTTTAACCAGGAGGTCATTTTTGCAGTTTGACTACATTATTATTGGTGCCGGTTCCGCCGGCAACGTACTGGCTACACGACTGACGGAAGATCCCCAGACCACCGTCCTGCTGCTGGAAGCGGGCGGCCCGGATTACCGTTTCGACTTCCGCACCCAGATGCCCGCCGCGCTGGCCTTTCCTCTACAGGGTCGGCGCTATAACTGGGCCTACGAGACCGAGCCTGAACCGCATATGAACAATCGCCGCATGGAGTGCGGACGCGGTAAGGGCCTCGGCGGGTCCTCGTTAATCAACGGCATGTGCTATATCCGCGGCAACGCTATGGATCTCGATAACTGGGCCTCGGCGCCGGGGCTTGAGCACTGGAGCTACCTCGACTGCCTGCCCTACTACCGCAAAGCGGAAACCCGCGATATTGGCGCCAACGACTACCACGGCGGCGACGGCCCGGTCAGCGTCACCACGCCAAAGCAGGGCAACAATCCGCTGTTCCACGCGATGATTGAAGCCGGCGTACAGGCCGGCTACCCGCGCACCGACGATCTTAACGGCTACCAGCAGGAAGGGTTTGGCCCCATGGATCGTACCGTGACGCCGCAGGGACGCCGCGCCAGTACCGCGCGCGGTTATCTCGACCAGGCGCGCGCGCGTCCCAATCTGACCATTCGCACCCATGCGCTGACCGATCGCATTATTTTTGCCGGCAAACGCGCCGTCGGCGTCGAGTGGCTGGAGGGCGACAGCACGGCGCCGTCAAACGCCACCGCCAGTAAAGAAGTGCTGCTCTGCGCGGGCGCCATCGCTTCGCCGCAAATCCTGCAGCGCTCCGGCGTCGGCAGCCCGGAACTGTTGCGCCAGTTCGATATTCCGCTGGTTCACGCCCTGCCCGGCGTCGGCGAGAACCTGCAGGATCATCTGGAGATGTATCTGCAGTACGAATGTAAAGAGCCGGTGTCGCTTTACCCGGCGCTGCAGTGGTGGAACCAGCCGAAAATCGGCGCCGAATGGCTGTTCGGCGGGACCGGCATCGGCGCCAGCAACCAGTTTGAAGCGGGCGGATTTATTCGCAGCCGTGAAGCCTTTGCGTGGCCGAATATTCAGTACCACTTCCTGCCGGTCGCGATTAACTACAACGGCTCAAACGCGGTGAAAGAGCACGGATTCCAGTGCCACGTCGGCTCCATGCGCTCCCCAAGCCGCGGCCACGTGCGTCTGAAGTCGCGCGACCCGCACGAACATCCGGCGATTCTGTTTAACTATATGTCCAGCGAACAGGACTGGCAGGAGTTCCGCGACGCGATTCGCATTACCCGCGAAATCATGCATCAGCCGGCGCTGGATAACTATCGCGGCCGGGAGATCAGTCCGGGGGCGGAGTGCCAGAGCGATGCCGAGCTGGATGAGTTTGTGCGCAATCATGCGGAAACCGCCTTCCATCCGTGCGGCACCTGTAAAATGGGCTACGACGAGATGGCGGTGGTGGATGGCGAAGGTCGGGTTCACGGGCTGGAAGGCCTGCGCGTGGTCGACGCCTCGATTATGCCGCAGATTATTACCGGCAACCTTAACGCGACCACCATCATGATTGGCGAAAAAATGGCTGACGCCATTCGCGGCCGTCAGCCGCTGCCGAAGAGCACCGCGGCGTATTACGTGGCGAACGGCGCGCCGGTTCGCCGGTAAGAGTAAGCCCCCACCCCTCTCCCTGCGGGAGAGGGTTAGGGTGAGGAAAAACTAGCGGAAATCTTCCAGCCGCTTTAGCTGCCGTCCATCAGCATCAAAGTTCTCCGGCGCCAGCCACGCCCGCAGCGCCGCGTCGCGCGCGGGCCATTCGCTATCGATAATCGACAGCATATCGCTATCGCGGGTGCGTCCTTTGCGTACCATCCTCTGACGAAGACGCCCCTCCCAGGTAAACCCCAGCCGGTCGGCGGCGCGGCGGGAGGCGAGATTCATCGAATCGCACTTCCACTCCAGCCGACGATAGCCGTGAGCAAAACCATTTTGCAGCAGCAGCCACACCGCCTCGGTCCCGAGCGGCGTATTTTTCATCGCCCGCGACCAGGTGACGTGCCCTATCTCCACCGTGCCCATCGCCCGCTCAATCGCCATATAGCTGACCAGCCCGACGGCTCGCTCGGCGCGCAAATCGATAACCGCATACGGCACCAGCCCGTCGTCCATAACCTTACCGGTGATCCAGTTCGCCGTTGACTCCACGCTCTGTGGGCAGGTGCTGGCAAGCCAGGTCCAGTCGCTGTCGTCGCCGAGGGCATAGGCGGCAAACAGATCCGCCGCGTGCCGCTCGGTATCCAGCGGCTCCAGCCGGCAAAAGCGGCCATTTAACGCCGTGCGGCGCAGAAGTCCCGCGCCCTGCCACCCTGGTACGCGATCGTTGACCTGCTGACCAAATTCATTAATTTCCGGCACGCTTATCTCTCCCGTAGTGTTATCAAATTGTTATATCAAGAAAGGCGAATGGCCGGAAGATGCCCGGTACGATCGATCGTCATAACCCCTTGGTCTTGCTTATGCTTTTTAAGCATAAACTTAGCCGATCTTTGACTTTACGCCCGTAATTAAGCGGCCTAACGTAGCGAAACATCAATAATCACAATAACTTTTTTCAGGGATCGCATATGACTAAAAAACTGCTGCCGCTGCTGGTGCTCGCCGCGTTATCCGCCGCCGTTGATGCCGCCACGCCGCCGGGGACCCTGGTGGTCGCGCAGGGCCTCGACGATATCGTCAGCCTCGACCCGGCGGAAGCCAACGAGCTCTCCAGCATCCAGACGGTACCGAGCCTTTATCAGCGCCTGGTGCAGCCGGACCGCGATAACCCTGAAAAAATCACCCCGATCCTGGCCGAAAGCTGGCAGGCCGATCCGGCGGCGCAAACCCTGACCATTAAGCTAAAGCCCGACGCCAAATTCGCCTCCGGTAACCCGCTGCGCCCGGAAGATGTCATTTACTCGTACACCCGCGCGGTCATCCTGAACAAATCGCCGGCGTTTATTCTTAACGTCCTCGGCTGGCAGCCGGATAACATCGCCAGCCAGCTGAAGAAGCTAGACGACCATACCCTGGAGCTACGCTGGACCGCCGACGTCAGCCCGGCGGTGGCGCTGAATATTCTCTCCACGCCGATCGCCTCTATCGTCGATGAGAAACAGGTCGCCCCGAACGCCAAAGATAACGACTTCGGTAACGGCTGGCTGAAAATGCACTCGGCGGGCAGCGGCGCGTATAAAATGCGGGTCTATCAGCCGCATCAGGCCATCGTGCTGGAGGCCAACAGCAGCGCACCCGGCGGCGCGCCGAAGCTGAAAAGCATCATTATTAAGAACGTTCCGGACCCGGCCTCACGTCGTCTTCTCATCCAGCAGGGTGATGCCGACGTGGCGCGCGATCTCGGCGCCGACCAGATTGCGGCTCTACAGGGTAAACCGGGCGTCAAGGTCCTCAGCATCCCTTCCGCTGAGCAGAACTATCTGGTCTTTAATACCGGCAACAGCGCCAACCCGCTGCTGAAAAACCCGGCCTTCTGGGAAGCGGCGCGCTGGCTGGTAGATTACAACGGCATCACGAAAGATTTGCTGAAGGGGCAATATTTCGTCCATCAGAGCTTCCTGCCGGTCGGCCTGCCGGGCGCGCTGGACAATAACCCGTTTACATTCAACCCGCAAAAAGCCAAAGACATCCTCGCTAAAGCGGGCATCAAAGAGGCGCATTTCACCCTCGACGTCGAAAACAAGCCGCCGTTTATCACCATCGCCCAGTCGATGCAGGCGAGCTTCGCCCAGGGCGGCGTGAAGGTGGATTTGCTGCCGGCCGCGGGTAGTCAGGTCTATGCTCGCGTGCGCGCCAAACAGCATCAGGCGGCGATTCGGCTGTGGATCCCTGACTATTTCGATGCCCACTCTAACGCCAGCGCCTTTGCGTACAACGACGGTAAATCCAGTACCGTCGCCGGGCTAAACGGCTGGCAGATCCCGGAGCTGAATAAAGCGACCCTGGCGGCAGTTGCCGAGCCGGACGCAGCGAAGCGCCTGGATCTGTATAAAAACATGCAGGAGGCGCTGCAGCGCAGTTCGCCTTACGTGTTTATCGATCAGGGTAAAACCCAGATTGTGGTTCGCGATAACGTGAAGGGTTATCAGCAGGGTCTCAATGCCGATATGGTCTGGTATGACCGGGTAACCAAATAACGCCTGGGGCAGGTACGATCGGGTAGCCCGGACAGGCGCAACGCGCCGCCTCCGGGAACGCAGGCCCCGATACCTTATGTTTTCCCGGTGGCGCTGCGCTGACCGGGCTACAACAACAGATCGCGCCAGCTGATAACACTGTACTTTTTACCAACGGAATAACCATGTCTGCTGTGTTACCCCCCCGAGCAGAGCGGCGCGCAAAACGCCCCCTGCTCGCGCTGTTTCAGGGACTGCTGACGCTGGCCCTGACGCTGCTCGGCCTGCTGCTGGTGACCTTTGCGCTCTCGGCGCTGTCGCCGGTTGATCGGGTGCTGCAAATCGTCGGCGACCACGCCAGTCAGTCCACCTATGATCAGGTACGTCACCAGCTCGGCCTCGACCAGCCGTTGCCGCTGCAGTTCTGGCGCTATCTGGTGAATCTCGCCCACGGCGATCTCGGTATCGCCAGCTCAACCGGCCAGCCGGTGCTGCACGACCTGCTTGCCGCTTTCCCGGCCACCCTCGAACTGGCCACGCTGGCGTTGATTATCGGCGCGCTGTCGGGCGTTATCGCAGGCGTTCTCTGCGCCCGCTACGTCGGCTCGCCGTGGGATCTGGCGATGCGCACCTTTACGCTGCTCGGCAACTCGGTGCCGATCTTCTGGCTCGGCCTGCTGATGCTGGCGCTGTTTTACGCCAAACTGCAGTGGACGCCGGGGCCGGGGCGGCTGGACGATATCTATCAGTACACCGTCGAACCGCGCACCGGCTTTGCGCTCATTGATACCTGGCTCTCGGGTGATAAAGAGGCGGTTAAAAACGCCGCCGGGCACCTGCTGCTGCCGGTGCTGCTGTTGGCCTATTATTCTCTGGCGAGCATTACTCGCCTGACCCGTTCCGCCTGCCTGAGCGAAATGAACAAAGAGTACATCCTGCTGGCCCGCGCCAAAGGGGCCGGTGAGATGACGATTCTACTGCGTCACGTCCTGCCCAATATCCGCGGCACCCTGCTGACGGTGACCGCCCTCGCCTGGACCGCCATGCTGGAAGGCGCGGTGCTGACCGAAACCGTCTTCTCCTGGCCGGGAATTGGCCGCTATCTGACCACCGCGCTCTTTGCCGGCGATACCACGGCGATTATGGGCGGTACGCTGCTGATCGGCGCGAGCTTTGTGCTGATTAATAACCTCACCGACCTGCTGGTGCGGCTGACCGACCCGAGGATACGCTGATGCCGGGCTATCTGTTTTTACGCCGCCTGCGCCGCTCTCCCGCCGCCTTTTGCGGCCTGATCATCATTACGTTACTCCTGCTGATTGCGCTCTTTGCGCCCTGGCTGGCTCCGCTCGACCCGAACTGGCAGGACGCCGCCGCGCGGCTGCAGGGTCCGGGCGCGCAGCACTGGCTCGGCACCGACAGCTACGGCCGCGATCTTCTCTCAAGGCTGATTTTCGGCGCCCGTCCGGCGCTGGGGCTGGTCGCGCTGGTGACGGCGATTACGCTCCCCGCCGGTCTGCTGGTGGGGATCCTGTCCGGCTATTACGGCGGCTGGCTGGAACGCGTGCTGATGCGTTTTACCGACGTGGTAATGTCGATGCCGCGGCTGATTCTGGCCTTCGCGTTTGTCGCGATGCTCGGCCCGGGCCTGGTGAACGGCGCCCTGGCGCTGGCGCTGACGACCTGGCCCGCTTACGCCCGTCAGGCGCGCAGCGAAATTCAGCGCTTGCGCCATAGCGACTATCTGGCGGCGGCGGAGATGATGGGCATTCGCGGCTGGCGTCTGCTGATGGGTCATATTCTGCCGCTCTGTCTGCCCTCGGCTATCGTCCGGCTGGCGCTGGATTTAGCCGGGATTATTCTCGCCGCTGCCGGTCTTGGCTTCCTCGGCCTCGGCGCCCGCCCGCCAATGGCGGAATGGGGCGCGATGATCGCCGACGGCATGCAGGTCATTTTCGACCAGTGGTGGATCGCCGCCGCCCCTGGCGCCGTTATCCTGATCGCCAGCCTGGCGTTTAACCTGCTGGGCGATGGCCTGCGCGACGTTCTGGAGCCGCAACATGACTGATACTCGCCTGATCGTTCAGGGACTGACCATCGACTATCCTACCGCCAGAGTGGTGGACCATTTAAGCTTCACGCTCGGCAACGAGCGGCTGGCGCTGGTCGGCGAATCCGGCTCCGGTAAATCCATGACCGCCCGCGCCCTGATGGGGCTGGTACGCCGGCCCGGCGTCGTCAGCGCCGAGGCGCTCAACGTGCTGGGGCGCGACGCATTAACCCTTCGCGACCGCGGCTGGCGCGAGCTACGCGGCAACGATATAGCGATGGTGCTGCAGGACCCGCGCTACGCGCTCAATCCGGTAAAAAGCATTCAGGCGCAGCTGGAAGAGGCATTAACTCTGCATCAGCGCCTTAGCCGCCGCGCGCGGCTGGAGGCGGTCAAAGCCGCCGTTGCCGCCGTCGGTCTGGATTTACCGGTGCTCAACCGTTATCCAGGCGAACTCTCCGGCGGGATGGGCCAGCGGGTGATGATTGCCCTTGCGCTGCTCAATAATCCGCAGGTGCTGATCGCCGATGAGCCCACTTCAGCCCTCGATGCCCGGCTGCGCAATCAGATCCTCGAACTGCTGGTAGAGCAGTGCGAACAGCGGCGGATGGCGATGCTGTTGATTAGCCACGACCTGCCGCTGGTGGCCGAGCACTGCCAGCGGGTGCTGGTCCTGTATCAAGGGGAAAAGGTCGATGAGATGGCGGCGCGAGATCTGCCGACGGCGACGCATCCCTACACCCGTACGCTCTGGACCTGTCGCCCGGCCGCGCAAACTTACGGTCAGATGCTGCCGACCCTCGACCGAACCCTGAACTTGACGGAGGCGGCGCATGGCGGTCGTTAATCTCAAGGATTTACAGGTTATTTTTGGCGAAAAAACCGCGGTGTCCGCCGCCAGCTTTGCCGTTGACGCGGGAGAAACGTTCAGCCTGATCGGCGCATCCGGCTGCGGAAAATCAACGATTCTGCGGGTATTAGCCGGGCTGCAGCGGGACTGGCGCGGCCGCGTTGAACTGTTTGATAAGGCCATTACGCCGGGCCTGCGTTTTCAGGGCGAGCTGCGGCGCAACGTACAGATGGTGTTTCAGGACCCGTACGCTTCGCTGCATCCCAATCATACGCTATGGCGCACGCTGGCGGAGCCGCTGAAAATTCACGCTATCGGCGAGATCGAACATCGGGTGTCCACCGCCCTGCAAGAGGTGGGGCTGCCTGCCGACGCCGCGCGCCGCTATCCGCACCAGCTTTCCGGCGGCCAGCGCCAGCGGGTGGCGATTGCTCGCGCGCTGCTGCTGCGGCCAAAGATTCTGCTGCTGGATGAGCCAACGTCGGCGCTGGATATGTCGGTGCAGGCGGAAATACTGAATCTGCTCAATCGGCTAAAGCAGGAGCACGGAATGACCTATCTGCTGGTCAGCCACGATGCCGATGTGATTGCCCATATGTCGGACCGGGCGGCGTTTATGGCGGAAGGCGTGATTCAGCGCTTCTTTGACCGCGAAGCGCTGGTGAACGGCGAACATCGGATAGGCTGAAAACCCGCCCCCGCTCGCGCTACGCTTAGCGGGGCTACGGGTTCGCCGCCATCTGCGAGAAGGTCGCCCGGGTAAGGCATTTACGCCGCGACCCGGGAAATCATCCCCTTATTTCGCCAGGCTCGCGAAGCGGGCGAATACCGCATCAAAAATCGCCAGCCCTTTTGCCACCTGTTCGGCGCTGATGGTGCACGGCGGCACCACGTGAATGCGGTTCTCCACCACAAACGCCAGCAGGCCGGCTTCGGTTAACGCGCCTTTAATGGCCGCCATATCGGCAGCGGTCAGCGGAGTTTTCCGCTCGCGGCTGCTGACCAGCTCCAGCGCCTGGAACAGACCGCGGCCGCGCACGTTGCCGATAATCGCGTGCTTCTCCGCCAGCGCTTCCAGCCCCGGACGCAGCACTTCGTTGCCGATGGTCGCCGCGTTCTCCACCACCTTCTCTTCCTTCATCGCGTCAATGGTGGCGACAATCGCCGCCATCGCCAGCGGATGGCCGGAATAGGTCAGCCCCCCGGCAAAGAAATGGTCATCAAAGTAGCGGGCGATTGGCTCGCTAATCAGCACGCCGCCGGCCGGGACGTAGCCGGCGTTAACCCCTTTGGCGAAAGTCACCAGATCCGGCACCACGCCATCCTGCTCGAAGGCGAACCAGCTCCCGGTACGACCAAAACCGGCCATCACTTCATCGAGGATCAGCACAATGCCAAACTCGTCGGCCAGCGCCCGCACGCCCTGCATATAGCCCTCCGGCGGGACAAGAATCCCGGCGGTGCCCGGAATCGACTCCAGCAGAATCGCGGCTATCGCGTTCGGGCCTTCGCACTCAATCATCCGCCGCAGATGGGCCAGCGCGCGCTGGCACTCCTCCTCTTCCGTCGTGGCGTTAAATTCGCTGCGGTAGAGATAGGGATTAAAGAAGTGCACGTGACCGCGTGAATACTCATTCGGCACGCGGCGCCAGTCGCCGGTGGCGGCAATCGCGCTGCCGGTATTGCCGTGATAGGAGCGATAGGCGGAGAGCACTTTATCGCGCCCGGTATAGAGCCGCGCCATACGGATGGCGTTCTCGTTGGCGTCGGCGCCGGCGTTGGTGAAGAACACTTTGCTAAAGCCTTCCGGCGCCAGCTCGACAATCCGCTTCGCCGCTTCGCCGCGGGCGAGGTTGGCGGTGGCGGGCGCGATGGTCACCAGCTCTTCCAGCTGGGCTTTCATCGCCGCCAGCACGCGAGGATGCTGATAGCCAATGTTGACGTTGACCAGCTGGCTGCTGAAATCCAGGTAAGTATTGCCTTCGTAATCCCACAGCTCGCAGCCTTTTGCCCCGGCGATCACCAGTGGATGTAAATTGCCCTGCATCGACCATGAATGAAACACATAAGCGCGATCCAGCTGCCGAACTTCATCATTGCTTATCGCTACCTCGTTCTGTAGTGCCAGCTTCATACCCTGCCCTCTCTCATGTCGTTGTTGTTGGCCTCATCATTGGCCGTGCGGGGGAGAAACGGATAGAGCCAGTCAGGCGAAAATGATGTGACACCGTGTCACATCGCCGCGCGCCGACTGGCCCTGTGCCCGCACGCGCGCGGTTTTTATAGTGGGAGCGACAACCTGCACAGGAGAATGAAATGGCAACGAGCAAAGTGGTGTTTATTACCGGGGCGACCTCGGGATTTGGGGAAGCAGCGGCGCAGGTCTTCGCCGATGCGGGCTGGTCGCTGGTGCTGAGCGGACGCCGCTTTGAGCGGCTGAAGACGCTACAGGATAAGCTCGCCTCGCAGGTGCCGGTGCACATTATCGAACTCGACGTACGCGATAGCGATGCGGTGGCCGCGGCCGTGGCGGCGCTGCCCGCGGGCTTCGCCGATATCACGACGCTGATTAACAACGCCGGGCTGGCGCTGTCGCCGCAGCCCGCGCAGAAAGTGGATCTGGACGACTGGAAAACGATGATCGACACCAACGTCACCGGGCTGGTCAACGTGACCCACGCGCTGCTGCCGACGCTGATTAACCACGGCGCGGGGGCGAGCATCATCAATATTGGCTCTATCGCCGGGCAGTGGCCCTATCCCGGCAGCCACGTCTACGGCGCCAGTAAGGCTTTCGTGAAGCAGTTCAGCTATAACCTGCGCTGCGATCTGCTCGGGACCGGGGTGCGCGTGACCGATCTCGCACCGGGCATTGCCGAAACGGAATTTACCCTGGTGCGCACCAAAGGCGACCAGGCGGCGTCGGACAACCTGTATCGCGGTACCACGCCGCTGAGCGCGCGGGATATTGCCGAACAGATGTTCTACATCGCCACGCTGCCGGACCATATGAATATCAACCGGGTCGAGGTGATGCCGGTGCGTCAGGCCTGGCAGCCGTTCGCCATCGATCGGGATTAAGGTTTGGTAGAGCGGAGAGGCGCGTAAGCGCCGCCTCCGGGAAAGTGTGCAGGGGTTCCGTTCACTATTATCCCGCAGAAAATGTCTCACCGTGGTAGGTGAACGGGTAAAGGGGGAGAAAACCGTCT
>NZ_JBEAFQ010000062.1:0-36373 GCF_040062275.1 Klebsiella sp. GW_Kp182
CTCGTCGGGCTCATAACCCGAAGGTCGTCGGTTCAAATCCGGCCCCCGCAACCAACATCATAAACACCCTCAAGGGTGTTTTTTTGTATCTGCGATTCGCAAAATCTTATACCTGATTCAGGGAACGGCGCAGCGCCGCTCCCCGGCCCTTTTTCAGCCCTTCGGCAACACAATATTGCTCGCCGCCAGCATGCCCATCTCGTGATACATCGCGCAGGCCGCTTCCACGATCGGCATCGCCAGCGCCGCGCCGCTGCCTTCGCCCAGGCGCATCCCCATGTTGAGGTAGGGTTCCAGCTCGAGATGCATCAGCGCCGTACGCGCCCCCTTCTCCGCCGAATAGTGGGACGGGATCAGATAGGGTTTCACTTCCGGCGCAATTCGGCACGCCGCCAGCGCCGCCGCGTAGGAGAGGAAACCATCGAGCAGCACCGGCAGGCCGCAGGAGGCCGCGCCCAGCATCACGCCCGTCATCCCCAATAAATCAAAACCGCCCACTTTCGCCAGCACGTCGAGACCATCGTTCGGGTCAGGCCGGTTGACGGCGATAGCCCGGCGCACCACTTCCACTTTATTAGCGACCTTCGCCAACGGCAGATTAGCGCCAATCCCGACCACCTCCTGGGCATCGCTGCCGGTCAGAACGCTGACAATCGCCGCCGCCGGGGTGGTATTGGCCATTCCGAGCTCCCCGACGCCAAACAGCGTGACGCCATCCTTCGCCAGCCCTCGGGTATAGCGCATCACCTCCAGCAGCAGCTCTTCCGCCTGGCCGCGGCGCATTGCCGGACCGACGGCGATATTGCCGCAGCCGCGCGCCACGCGCATGTTGATAACGCCCGGTATCAGCTCGGCATCGATCCCGACATCAATCACGTGCATTTTCGCGCCCGCCTGCGCCGCCAGCACGCAAACGCCGGTTTTACCCAGCGTCATATTCGCCGCCTGGATGGCGGTCACCGCTTTCGGCGAGATGGCGACCCCTTCGTCCCACACGCCGTGGTCGGCGCACATCACCAGCAGCGCCTTCTTTTTCACCTGCGGCACGCCGTCAAGACCGGGCATGCCCGCCAGCTGTACGGCAAGATCTTCAAGGCGTCCAAGGCTTCCGGGCGGCTTCAGCAGGCCGTCGATATGAAGCCGGGCGCGCGCCATCGCGCTTTCATCAGGCGCCGGGATCGCGCCCAGTAGAGAGGTTAAGCTTTGCATAGAGGTTCTCGTCTTGTTGGCTGGCTCATGGCAGAGCCAGCAGGAAGAATAACGCCCGGTACGGCGCGCCTGGCCTATTTGATTTTTACGCCAATGCCCGACACCACCAGCCACACCTCGTCCGCCGCCGCAGCAAGGCGCTGGTTAACGCGTCCGGCGATATCGCGGAAATGGCGGGCCAGACGGTTTTCCGGCACAATCCCCATCCCCACTTCGTTGGTCACCAGCACCACGCGGGCCGGGCAGCGCTGGCAGGCGGCAATCAGTACCGCGATTTCGGCGTCGATCGCCCGCTCCATCGCCGCATAATCCCAGTCGTCCGGCGCGCTGTCGCCCCCCAGCGCAAACAGCAGGTTGGTTACCATGGTGGTGATACATTCCAGCAAAATCGCCTCCTCCGGGGCGATATCCGGGGTGATCAGTTCATCAAGCTGCTGCCAGCGCTCGGCGGTGCGCCAGTGCGCGGGCCTGCCGTCGCGGTGGTGCTGGATCCTCGCCGCCATCTCGTCATCAAAGATCTGCGAGGTGGCGATATAGAGTACCTGCGGCGCATGGGCGATCAGCGCTTCGGCATGGCGGCTTTTACCGCTGCGCGCCCCGCCGGTGACTAAAGTCAGCATACGGGCTCCTGATGTTGGCGCATGATGGCGTAGATTTTTTCAATATCAATATGCTGACGCATCGCGTCCGCCAGCAGATCGAACTGGCGAGATTTATACTGCGCATACTCGAAATCGCTATCCAGCGCCGCCAGCCCTTTACGCTGGCGCAGGCCGTTAACCAGCGCGCGGGTAAATGCATCGCTATCGAACAGGCCGTGCAGATAGGTGCCAAACGCCAGGCCGTCATCGCTGACCGCGCCGTCCGCCACGCTCAGGCCGCCTTTATGTAATTGCATCAGAGAACGGCAGCCGTCGCGCAGCTCGGTTTCGCCCATATGAATTTCGTAGCCGCTTACCGCCAGCCCCGCCGTTGCCGCCAGCCACGCCGGCAGCGCCGGAGCCAGAGTCGCCGTTACCTGGGTGGTCGTTTTGCTGTGCGCAAAGTGGGTGACGGTATTGAGCAACCCCAGCCCCGGCTGGGTGCCAAGCCCCGACTCCACCTCATCGATTATGGTTTCGCCGAGCATCTGATAGCCGCCGCAGATCCCCAGCACCGGTACGCCCTGACGCCGGGCCTGCAGTACCGCGTGCGCCATGCCGCTCTCGCGCAGCCAGCCCAGGTCGCCGAGCGTATTTTTACTGCCCGGCAGGATAATCATATCCACGCCCGCCAGCTCCTGGGGCTGGCGAACATAGCGGACGCGGACGTCCGGCTGCGCCGCCAGCGCGTTGAAATCGGTAAAATTGGCGATGTGCGGCACCTGTATCACGGCAATCTCAATATCACGCCTGTCGGTACGCAGATATTTCCCTTTTTGCAGCGCGACGCCGTCCTCATCTTCAAGATCGACGTCCAGCCACGGCATGACGCCGAGCACCGGGACGCCGGTGAGCGCTTCTATCTGCTCGATCCCGGAATACAGCAGCGCCACGTCGCCGCGAAATTTATTGATAATCACCCCTTTGACCCGCGCACGTTCGCGGTCATGCAGCAGCGCGAGCGTGCCGTAGATGGAGGCGAATACGCCGCCGCGATCGATATCCGCCACGAGGATCACCGGGCACTGGGCCATCTCGGCCATGCCCATATTGACGATGTCGCGATCGCGCAGATTGATCTCCGCCGGACTGCCCGCCCCTTCCAGCACCAGCACATCATGTTCGGCGGCCAGGCTGTTATAAACCGCGAGGATCTGTTCCCGCAGGCGCGGCTTGTATTCGTGATAGCTCACCGCGTCCATATCGGTCGCCACTTTGCCCATCAGCACCACCTGCGCTTTGCGGTCGCTGGTTGGCTTAAGCAGCACCGGGTTCATGCGCACATCCGGGGTAATGCCCGCCGCTTCGGCCTGGAAAATCTGCGCGCGGCCCATCTCTTTGCCATCCGGCGTGATACCGGAATTAAGCGCCATATTCTGCGATTTAAACGGCGCGGTGCGCTGCCCGTCCTGATAAAAGATGCGGCACAGCCCCGCGACCAGCACGCTTTTGCCGACGTCGGAAGCGGTGCCCTGTAACATAATTGCCAGCGTCATGACGCCTCCTTCATCGCGTTGCTTCGCATCCGCGTAAAAAATTCTTCTTCGGTTTTACACAGCGGCAGCCCGAGCTGCGCGTGCAGTTTCACCAGCCACGGCTGGGTTAGCCCGGCCTGGGCCATCAGTTCGCTGCGGGCAAACACCTCCCCGGGTTCGCCGTGCGCCAGCACTTCGCCGCGGCGTAACACGTAAACCGCATCGCTGATTTCATAGATCAGATCGATGTCGTGGCTGGAGATCGCCACGTGGTTGCCCCGATCGGCAATGCGCTTAATGATGTCGATCATCTGCGCGCGCCCCGAGGGATCGAGCCCCGCCGTCGGCTCGTCGAGCAGTAAATAGCGCGCCTGCAGCACCAGCGCGCCGGCTATCGCCACGCGCTTTTTCTGCCCGTGGCTCAGGCACTGAATCGGCTGGTGACGAAACCCCTGGGCATCGACGAGAGTCAGGGCATCGTCCACCCGGCGGGCAATTTCCTCTTCCGCAACCCCCAGGTTACGCAGGCTAAAGGCGATATCGCTGTCGATATCGGTATAGAAAATCTGCTGGTCCGGGTCCTGGAAAACGGTCGCCACCTGCTGACGCAGCGCCAGCAGGCCGCGTTTGCTGTAGTCCAGCGGTTTTCCCTGCCACAGCACCGCCCCGCTCTGCGGGCGCAGCAGACCGCTCAGGTTCATAAACAGCGTGGATTTTCCGCAGCCGTTCGCCCCCACCAGTCCGGTCACCGCGTGATGGGAAAAATCCAGCGTCAGCCCCTTCAGCACCGGCTCGTCCTGATAGCGAAACCAGAGATCGGTCGTGGCAAGCATACTTATCCTTAGAGGTGAAAGTCACCCTGATACAGTTTGATATCCAGCGTGGTGCTCATCTGCTGGTAGCGGATCATCACCCGGGTAAACAGCAGCCCTACCAGCATCGCCAGCGAACGATAGCCCTTCGGCACGCTACGGTAGCCAAAACGTAATGTTTGCGCACGATGAATCGCCAGCGCTTCGTCTAACAGAATAAAAATAAAGCGCCAGGTTAGCAGGATTTGCTCGGTCAGCAGCCGCGGCACCCGCCCGCGCTTGAGCAGCACAATAAGCTGCGGGAACGGCAGATTCAGCACCAGCCAGAAGGTGGACGCCAGCGCCGCCAGGCTGCGCCAGAAGGTCTGATTGGCGGTCGTCAGCCCCTCCGACGTAATGCCCAGCCAGACGCTGCCCAGCGGCAGGCTCACCAGCAGATCCTGCGGATTGCGGCTGACGCTAAACAGAATGGTCAGCACGCCGATCAGCAGGAAGCCAAACGGCAGCGCCATCCAGCGGCACCAGCGCCACGGCGAGACCCGCAGCAGCCAGCAGGTTAAGGCGGCAATCAGCGCCATTTCGATACCCTGCCCCAGCGGAGGCAGGGTAAAGGCCAGCACCATCAGCAGCAGCCAGAACAGGAACTTGCGCTCCGGCGCGACGTGAAACCAGCGGCTCTGATAGCTAAGTCGGTCAAACCCGGTCATCACGGCGCTGTCTGCCTTTGCTGTAGCCCAGAATATAGAAAATCACCGCCGCGCCGAGGGAGCCCTGGAGCGTAAACAGCAGGCTCTCAATTTCTCCACTCGCCGGTTCGTACAGCGGCTGGAACCACGGCTCATAATGCGGCGCGACCACCTGAATCTGGCTCTCCGCCTCGCCGTCCGAACCGCCAAACTCGCCGCCGTGATCGACAAAGAACGGCAGGATCACCAGCGCCACCACCATGGCTAACAATATCAGCGTCTTTTTCATGTTAATGCCCCTGTGCGGTAATCAGCTGACGTTTGGTCAACTGGTCGTAGATCATGACGGTTAACAGTCCTTCAGCAATGGCGATCGGGATCTGGGTCAGGCAGAAGATCCCCATAAACTTGACGATCGATCCGGTCGCGCCGGCGGTCGGATCCGGGAAGGCCACGCCGAGCTGTACGGAGGTGACAAAGTAGGTCACCAGATCCGCCAGCATCGCGCAGAGAAACACCCCGACATCGCGGCGAATGCCCGCGCGGCAGGCCATTTTCCACACCATATAGCCGACCACCGGCCCGATGACCGCCATCGACATCCCGTTCGCGCCGAGCGTCGTCAGCCCACCGTGCGCCAGCAGCAGCGCCTGGAACAGCAGCACGATGGCGCCAAGGATCGCCACCACGCCAGGCCCGAAGAGAATCACCGCCAGGCCGACGCCGGTCGGGTGCGAACAGCTACCGGTCACGGAAGGAATTTTCAGCGCCGAGAGGACAAAAATAAACGCCCCGCACAGCGCCAGCAGCACCTTCTGGTTGTTATCTTCCTGCACAATGCGGCGCAGGCGCACCAGCCCGTACCACAGGCAGGGTAAAAACAGCAGCCACCATGCCAGGGCCCACATCGGCGGTAAAAACCCCTCCATAATGTGCATCGCGAAAGCCTTTTCGGGTACCACTATCAGCAATAGCGCCGCAGCTAACCCGCTGAAAGACAGCTGTTTTAGCTGTTGTTCAAGTTTCATTCTGCATACTCCCACTGTTTATTGACCAGAATGGTCGAGAAATAGGGCAGCGGCTGGTCGTCGCTGACATCACGGAGATGGCGCCAGCACTGCTCGCCCGGCAGCGTGGCTTCGGACATCATCAGCGCGGCATCCAGCAGACCGTTTTTCGCCAGCAGCGCTTTGATGCGGGGAAACCGCCCGTACACTTTCATCAGCACCAGGCTTTCATGCTGGCGCAGCGCCTGCTCGATTTCCGTTTCCGGCGCGGTGCAGGAGATCACCGCCAGCGACTGCTGCTCCATGGCCAGCGGCGTTTTTGAACGCGCGGCAATGGCGGCGAAAGAGGTGACGCCGGGAACAATCTCCAGCCACTCCGGGCTGCCGATACGCTGGAGTAAGAACACCCAGGTGCTGAACAGCATGGCGTCGCCGAGGGTAATAAACCCGACCTGCTTGCCCGCCTCCACTTCCTGCACCAGCGCGGCGGCGACCTCATCCCATACCGCCTCTTTTTCCGCGCTGTCGGCGCTCATCGGGAAATGGCAGCAGCGCACTTCGGTCCGTTCGCCGATATACTCCCGCACGATGGAGAGCGCGAGGCTGTCGCCGCCTTTACGTCCGGCGGGCGCGTAGAGAATGTCCAGCTTGCCCAGCACCCGCGCCGCGCGCACGGTGATCAGGTCAGCGGCGCCAGGGCCGGTACTCAGGGCATACAGTTTGCCGCTCATGCCGCCTCCTCCATCGCCAGGCTCAGCGCCTGCTGCAGGTGAGCGACGAACATTGCGCGCACCGCCGGATTCTCTCCCAGCCCGTTCAGCCACGGCGTCGCCGTGATACCGGCGGCGTTGAACAGCGTTTTCCAGGAGTCCTCTTCGTCCGAGGCCATATCGTTAATGGCGTGATCGCCGGCCACCAGCATCAGCGGCATCAGGTGCACGCCCTTCACCCCCTGCCGGCGCAGGCTGTCGATAAGAATATCGACTTCCGGATAGCTCTCGACCGCGCCGACCCGCGCCGGAAACCCCTTCGCCGTCATCATATGGTCCAGACAGGCGTAGGCGGCGAAAGCGTGATGGCTGGCGCCGTGGCCCATAAAGACCACCGTTTCATCGGCGGCAATCGGCGGCATCTGCTGGCGCAGCGCCTGCATCAGCTGGACATAATCATTATGGCTGCTCAGCAGCGGCGCCCCCAGCGTCAGGCGGAGGAACAGCGGGCGCAGGCTTTGCACTTCACGGACGATCTTTTCATATTCATCGCCGTTGATAATGTGCAGCGACTGAATCGCCACATCCTGGTAGCCCTGCTCGGCCAGCTTCTGCAACGCCTGCAGCGGCGTATCAATCTCGATACCGTCGCGCTGCTTGAGCTTGCGGATAATCATCCCGGAGGTGAAGGCGCGAAAGGTGTCGCGGTCCGGGCAGCTGGCCGCCAGCTCGCGCTCGCAGGCGACGATATTCTTTTCACAGGTGTCGGGATAGCTGGTGCCAAAACTGACCACCAGAAGCGCTTTTTTCATTTCGGACTCCTTAAGCAGCGGCCAGCCAGCGCGCTAAGCGCCGGGCAAAGGCAGCCTGACTTTCCAGTAATTCTTCACCGGTCACCAGCGGTGCCGGGCGCGTAATCACGATGCAGGGGATACCGGCATCCAGACAGGGTTGTACTTTTTCCTGATAGCCGCCTTCGGCGCCGGAGGCCTTAGTGATCACCACATCGGCCCGGCACTGGCGGTAGAAAGCGGCGTTGAACTCGGCGCTGAACGGCCCGCACAGGGCGAAGATCTCGCCAACGCCGAACCCCAGTCCGGCGCACTGGGCGATGACATCGGCGACCGGCAACACCCGGGCCAGCAGCGTTTTTTCGCCTAATCCCGCCCGCCAGCGCGCCAGATCTTTGCTTCCGGTGGTGAGCAGCACGCGCTGGCCGAAGCGCCGCGCCACCTCGCAGGCCTGTTCAATGCTCTCCACGGTATAGAGCAGCGGATGCGTCAGGCCGCTCAGCTGTTCAGGGCGCTGATAGCGGCTCAGCAGCACGCCGGCGGTTTCGCAGGCCCGGACGATATTGCGGCTCACCGCTTCGGCGTAGGGGTGCGAAGCATCGATCACCCAGCGGGTCCGGTTAGCCTTCAGCCAGGCGATCATCTCCTCCAGCTCGAGACGCCCGCAGCGCACCTGGCCGCGAATGTCTCCCGCCAGCTGCTGGCCGGTGGGCGTCGCCACCGACAGGGTGTATTTAACCTGCGCCGCGTCAAGCTGCTGGCACAGCGCCCGCGCGTCGCTGGTTCCGCCCATCACCAGCACCTCGCCGTGGCTCACAGCACGTAGCCTCGCGGGGTGATCATCAGGCCATCCTGGATATACGTCGCTTTGTTGCCAACGATCACCAGGCTGGTCATATCGACCGGTGCAAAATCCATCTCCCCCAGGGTGGTCAGCCATTTCTCCTGTTTTTTACGTCCGGCGGACTTCACGACCCCCACCGGAGTCTGCGCGCTTTTGCTGGCCGACAGCAGCTCAAAGGCGCGCGCCAGATGGCCCTCGCGGCCGCGGCTGCGCGGATTGTAAAAACAGATCACGAAGTCGGCTTCCCCGGCGGCGACAATACGCTTTTCAATCACCGGCCACGGTGTCAGCAGGTCGCTGAGGCTGATATGGCAGAAGTCGTGCATCAGCGGCGCGCCCAGCAGCGAGGCGGCGGCGATGCTGGCGGTCATCCCCGGGATCAGGCGGACTTCCACATCCAGCTTCTGCTTGCTGACCAGCTCAAGCACCAGTCCGGCCATGCCGTAAATACCGGCGTCGCCGCTGCTGATCAGCGCCACGTTATGCCCGGCCTGCGCCAGCTCAATCGCCGCCTGGCAGCGCTCAATCTCTTTGCACATCCCGGTTTTGATCACCTGCTTATCGCCGGTAAAGGCTTTCACCAGGTGCGTGTAGGTTTTATAGCCAACGACGATTTCCGCCGCTTGCAGCGCTTCAATGGCTTCCATGGTCATCATGGACTGCGAGCCAGGGCCGATTCCGATTACGCTTAACATCAGTGTGAAACTCCCAAAGTGATAGTGACGCCCTGTTCGCGCAGGGTTTCGCCCAACAGTTGCCCATGGCTCAGCAGCCAGGCCGCCGGGCCGGATACGCTCCCCACGCCGACGGTTTTTCTGACGAACGATGAAGCGGGGAAATGGTGCTCATGCTCGCGCAGCGCATCAGCGGGAAAGGTTTCGAACGGTACGCGACAGCAGGAGGCCAGCTGAATCAGCCCCTGCTCGTGCTTCTTCAGCGTCACGCTGCCGATGGCTTTCAGCGCCAGCGGATCCAGGCGCTGCGCCTCAAGCTGGCGCGCCAGCAGCGCTGCTAACAGCGGGAATGGCGTATCGCGACGGCAGCCAATTCCGGCGACCACCCGCTGCGGCACCAGCTTCCAGTGCGGCACGGCGATGGCCGGCAGCTCGTTGCGCAGCGTGACGCAGACCAGCGCGTCCAGCTCGGGAAGCTGGTGCAGATCGGTCACGGTGATAAATCCCCGCCGGTCGCAGCGGCTGACGTCTTCATCCAGCTCGTCGTCCCACCACAGGCCGACGCGCTGCTGGCTGACCAGCATCTGGTTGACGGTTTTCACCGCCGCGCGGAAATCGCTCATCCGGGCATTAAGCTGGAATGCCAGGGTATCCAGCGCCGCCATCTCGTTGACGTCGGTGGCGGTGGTGATCACCGGGTCGGCGCCGAGCATCCCGGCCAGATAGCGGCTGAGGGCATTCGCGCCCCCCGCGTGGCCGGAAAGCAGGCTAATAACGTGCTGGCCGCGCTCGTCAATCACTACCACCGCCGGGTCGCTGAACTTGTCATTCACCAGCGGGGCCAGCACGCGTACCGCGATCCCGGTGGCGCCGATGAAAATCAGCGCCGAATAGCTGCTGAAGGCCTCGCGCGCGGCGCTGGCAAAACCGTTTTCAAAGGGGAGAAACCCCTCTTCCAGCAGCTTCTCGCTGGTAAAGCAGGTTAACGGCAGCATCGCCGCCAGCCGTTTCGCCAGCCGCACGCCGCCAGGGGTCAGGCAGAAAAGCGCGATTGATTCAGGCTTTACGGTATTCATGGCTAAAGTCCGCCGCGTAGAGTTTTGAGTAGTGATACTCAGAGCCCAGGAAATTCCCGACCAGAATGAGCGCCGTTTTGCGGATCCCCGCCTCGCGCACCTTGTCGCCGATATCCGCCAGGGTACCGCGTACGGTCTGGCTTTCCGGCCAGGTCGCTTTGTAGATCACCGCCACCGGCGTGGTTGCCGGGTAGCCGCCTTCCATCAGGCGCTCCGCCACCCGGTGAATGCGCTGTACGGAAAGGTAAATCGCCATCGAGGTCTGGTGGCTGGCAAACGACTCAAGCTGCTCGCGCTCCGGCACCGGCGTGCGCCCTTCGAGGCGGGTAATAATCAGGCTCTGGGAGACTTCCGGGACGGTGTATTCGACGCCAAGCTCCGCCGCGGCGCCCAGAAACGCGCTGACGCCCGGCACCACCTGCCAGTCGATGCCGCGTTTGGTCAGCTCTTCGCCCTGCTCGCGGACCGAGCCGTACAGCGACACGTCCCCGGTCTGTAAACGCACCACCGTTTTCCCGGCTTTAACGCCGGCTTCCATCAGGTCGAGAATTTGCGCCAGATGCAGTTCGGCGCTGTCGTGACACTCGGCGCCGGGCGGACAGTACTCCAGCAGCTCGGTGTTAATCAGCGACCCGGCGTAGATCACCACCTGGGCCTGCTGGAGCAAACGGTACCCCTTGAGGGTAATCAGCTCACGGTCGCCCGGCCCTGCGCCAACGAACCACACACAACGGGGGTCAAATGTCTCAGCCATGGTTTTCTTCCTTCTGACAGGCGATAACAAAAACGGGATTATTCGGTTTGAAATAGTGGCCGCTGCCCAGCGCGGTCAGCGATGAAACGTTCAGCTGCAGGCAATCAATCTGCGTAATCCCCCGCTGCCGCAGATAGTCGAGAGCGGCGTTCAGGTTCTCCTGCAGGATAAAGGTCATCACCAGACGACCGCCGGGGTAGAGCTGCTGCCACGACCAGTCAATCAGTTCGTCGAGGCGGCCGCCGCTGCCGCCCATAAAAATGGCGTCGGCCCGCTCGGTGATCACCATCGGCGCTTCGCCGGGCAGGATCTCAATGTTGCCGCAGGCGAAATGCTGGCGGTTTTCGTCCAGCAGCTGCAGGGCCGCGGGATTGCGTTCGACCGCCGTTACCTGCAGCGAGGGGTACTGCAGCGCCGCCTCAATCGACACGCTGCCGGTACCGGCGCCGATATCAATCAGGTGGCTTGCCCGGTGTAGCTCAAGTTTGGCCAGCGCCAGCGCGCGAACCGCCTCTTTGGTCATCGGCACCTTCTCGCCGCGCAGAAAAAGCTCATCTTTCATCGAGGATCACCACCGCGTTCATCTCATATTCGCCGTCGACCTCACTGACCGGTAGCCAGCGGATCCGCTCGTTATCCATCGCCAGATTTTCGCCAATCACCATCCAGCGATACCCTTTACCCCGCGCCGCCAGCTGGGCGGCGATTTCCCGCGGCCCGCAGCGCCCGTCGGTCACCATCGCCACCTTGCGCTGGCGAGCCAGCTCATCAAAACAGACGTCCCGCCCGTGGCTGCTGGTCAGCCAGATATCGTTCATATCGATACCGGCCTTCGCGCAGAGATACTGCACCGCGCTGATGCCGGGGATAATGCGCACGCGCTCGATGCCAAAGTGGGCGATCAGCCGCGTACCGATGCCGTAAAACAGCGGGTCGCCGGAGGCCAGCACCACCACCTTCTGCGCTTCGCGTTCGCCGAGCCATACCAGCAGTTCGGCAATATTGGCGCCCAGCGCAAACCGTTCGCCGTCAAACTCAGGGAACTGCTGTAAATGCCGCTTGCCGCCCACCAGCGCGTCCGCGCTGGCGACCGCGTCCCGCGCCGCCGGCGTCATCAGATGCAGGCCTGACGGGCCCATGCCGACGACCGTTAACATGCCATCTCCCGCGCAATCTCGGCGATCGGGCGATTGCTGCCGAGGACCTTGTTATCAAAGGAGAACATGATGGCGTCGCAGACGGGCGGCGTTTTGGTAAAGCGCAGCATCTGCATCACCCGCAGGCAGATGCGTTCGGCAAGATGGTGATAGATATGCTGAAAACCGTACGCGTCGATGTGCTCCATCGCCGCTTCGGTGGTATCGCATTCGCTCACCAGCTGCAGCAGCGTCAGCGGCGCGCCCAGCAGCGCCAGATGCGCGACCAGGGTTTCCATCCGCGCATCGGCGATATGGCTGTGGGTGTGGAAGATCCCGGCGGCGACTTTAATCAGCTTGCCGGGATGGCCAATCAGCACGATCTGGCGGAACCCCAGGCGCACGGCCTCTTCAATCATGTAGCCGACGAAGTTGCTCATGGTGACCACCACCTGCGCATCAATGCCCATCTGCTCGCGTACAAAGCGCTCGCCGTGGTTGCCCGGCACCAGCACCACCCGCTCCAGCCCCGCCGCGCGCTTAATTTCCAGCTCCAGCGACAGTGAACGCTTCCAGCTCTCCTCCGACATCGGCGTCACGATACCGGTGGTGCCGATAATCGAGATGCCGCCCAGGATCCCCAGCCGCGAGTTATAGGTTTTCTGCGCCCGCGCCTCGCCTTCCGGGGCGAAAATCTCTACCGTCGCCCCGCGCGACGGGCCAATCGCCTCGCGCACCGCCGACTCGATGGTGTGGCGCGGGGTGCGGTTAATCGCCGGGCTGCCGATGGGCAGGCCGATCCCTTTGCGGGTGACCGTGCCGACGCCTTCGCCGCCGCGCAGGGTAATCTCGCCGGAATCGTCGAGCGTCACGCGGGCGAAAATCAGCATCCCGTGGGTGGCGTCAACGTCATCGCCGCCGTCTTTACGGATGGCAGCGATCGCCTGCTGCCCTTCAACGTGCGGCGACTCGACGTTAAGGCACAGGGTGACGCCGGAAGGGGTGACAATGGAGACCTGATGAATCAGATGCTGACGCATCACCATCAGCGCCGCGACCTTTGCTGCCGCCGTGGCGCAGGATCCGGTGGTATAGCCTTTGCGCAGCGCCTTGCCGTTGTGCCATACCGGGGCGTCAAAGGATTGCTCGCTCATCGCGCCCCCTGTAAGTGGTACAAAATGGCGTTGACGATGGCGGCGGCGACGTTGCTGCCGCCTTTACGACCCAGCGCGGCGATGCCCGGCAGGCCGCTCTGCGTCAGGGCCTCTTTCGACTCCGCCGCGCCGACGAAACCGACCGGCACGCCAATCACGCCGTTGACCGCGACGTCATGCTCCAGCAGACGAAACAGCGCGGTGGGCGCATTGCCGAAAACAAACACCTTCTCGCCCTCTTCGGCGACCGCGATATCAACCGCCGCCATCGAGCGGGTCATCCCCTGCGCTTTGGCCTCCGCCACCACCCGCGGATCGCTGATATAGCAGCGGCACTCGCCGCCGAATTTCGCCAGCAGGGTTTTATTGATCCCGGACAGGGCCATGGTGGTATCGGTATAAAGCGTGCAAGGCTGGCTCAGGGCGGCGCTCAAGCGCGGAAGCACGTCGGGCGAAAACCACAGGATATCCAGCCAGTCAAAATCAGCGGTGGTGTGGATTACCCGCTTGATAATGGCTTCGTGCAGCGGGCTGGCAAAGCGGTAGTCCGGGCGGGTCTGCGCAATAATGTCGCCAATAATGTCGAAGCTTTTCGCCTCAATCGCCTGCGGTTGCTGGATATAGTGCATTCATTTGTCCTCAGGCAGCGCCGACCAGCCAGTACCGGACCGCCATAAACAGCGCCAGCGCCAGGGTCGAAGACACCCACATCAGTCGAATCGTTCGGGAAATATCGTCTACGGAAATATCGCGCGTCGCGTCGCCGATCCACGGCTTCTCCACGCGCTGTCCAAAGTAATCGTTAGGGCCGCCAAGCCGGATGCCGAGCGCCCCGGCGACCGCCGCTTCCGACCAGCCGCAGTTCGGGCTGCTGTGGTTGTAGCGGTCGCGCCAGCCGATGCGCAGCGCGCGGCCGCCCGCTTCACCGCAGAGGAGAGCGGCGAGGCTGATAAGCAGCCAGCTCAGGCGGGCGGGGATAAAGTTGGCGACATCATCGAGGCGGGCGCTGACCATGCCGATGGCCCGATATTTTTCGTGCTTATAGCCGACCATCGAATCCAGGGTGTTGACCGCTTTATAGGCCATCGCCAGCGGCGCGCCGCCCAGCAGCAGAAAGAAGAGCGGCGCGATAATGCCGTCGACGGTGTTCTCCGCGACGGTTTCCACCACCGCGCGATTAATCTGCTGCGGCGCAAGCTGCGACGTGTCGCGCCCGACGATCCACGACAGCTTGATACGGCTTTCCGCCAGATCCCCCGCGCGCAGCGGGCGCTCGACGTCCCGCGCCGACTGCGCCAGGCAGCGTCCGGCCAGCACGGTGAAAATCATCCATACCTCAACCAGCCAGCCAAGCCACGGATGAATCGTCCGCGCCAGCGCCAGCACGCCCCAGCAGACGCTCCACGTTAGCCCGACCACCACCAGCCACATCACGGCGCCGCCGACGCGCAGGGCGACATCGCTGCGGCAATAGCGGCGCACGCCGCGCTGAACGGCGGCGATCAGGTTGCCAATCCAGCGCACCGGATGCGGCCAGCTCTGCGGATCGCCGATGATAAAATCGAGGAGCCAGGCAACGCCCCATGCCAGCAGCGTCATAGCGCGCTCCTTGCCGCAGCCAGCCAGTGGTTAAGCATGATGGGACGCTGCGCAAAGTGCAGGTGCAGATAGCTGGCGAACGTGTTGCCCACCTGCCAGCCGCCCGACCACTGCTGAAGAGTCATACCGTCGCGGACTTTGCGGCAGGCCAGAACCGCCGGGATCTCAGGGGTAAAATCCGAGTAGTGAAACTCATGCCCGCGCAGGGTTTCGCCGGGCGCCGCCAGCAGCGTTTGCCGCATCGCCCGCGCCTCGCAGTAGCCAAAGCGGGTAAGCCGTTTGCCCATCTTGCTGTGGCCGGGAATCAGATTGGCCATCGGATAGATGTCGCCGCTGGCGTCTTCAAGGGTGCTGCCGAGATACATCAAACCGCCGCACTCGGCGTAAATCGCCACCCCGCGCCGGTGCGCCTCCCGCAGCTGCGCCAGCATCGACGTATTGGCCGCCAGCCCGGCGGCATGAATTTCCGGATAGCCGCCGCCGAGCCAAATCATCTGGCACGGCGGAAGCTCGCTATCGCGCAGCGGACTGAAGCGCACGATATTCACCCCGCAGCGTTCAAGCAGCGTAAGGTTATCCGGGTAGTAAAAGTTGAAGGCTTCGTCGTCGGCCAGCGCCAGCGTCAGGCCCGCGCCGGCGTCGGGCGACGGCAGCGGGGGCCACTCCCCGGCGGGTAGGGCGGTGAGCTGGCTAAGAGCCAGGAGCCGTTCAATATCCAGCGTTTGCGCCAGCGTTTGGGCAAAATCGCGCCACGGCTGCTGATTGACCAGCGACTCGCGGGCGGTGACCAGCCCCAGATGGCGTTCAGGTAACGCCACCCCTTCCACTCGCGGTACGTAGCCGAGCACCGGCAGCCCGCAATAGCGTTCAATGGCGCCTTTGAGAAGCTGATAATGGGATTCGCTGTTGACGCGATTGACGATAACGCCGGCGATATTCAGGCTGGGGTCGAAGTGTTGAAATCCCATCACCGTGGCGGCGATAGAGGTGGAAACCGCTTTGCCATCTACCAGCAAAATGACCGGACAGCCGAGCTGTTTAGCCATCGCGGCGGTGCTGCAGTAGCCAGGGTCGGTACCGAAGCCGTCATACAGTCCCATCACGCCCTCAATGACCGCGATATCCGCCCGCTGCATCCGTTCGCAAAACAGCGCATTGAGCACCGGTTCCGGGAGCATAAAGCTGTCGAGGTTGCGGGAAGCGACGCCGCTGACGGCGGTGTGCCAGCCGGTATCGAGGTAGTCCGGGCCGACTTTGCAGGGCTGAACCCGCATACCGCGCTGCTTCAACAGGCTGAGCAGACCAAGCGTAACGGTGGTTTTACCACAACCGCTGCCGGTACCTGCGAGAATAAATGCGTGCTGCCTGGCTGCCATACCCCGATCCTGTGCCGGGTGGTAGGGCTGCGTGCATTCCCAGTCTTTCGACTGTACGCATCTGAGCAACCCACTTCCCACCGAAGTTGTTGATTATTACCGACAGGCAGGTCTTCTGGCTTAGCGTCGTCCTCTCCCATCCTTCCCAATCCGCTAAGCAGATCAGTGGCTAAATATGGGTTCGTCAGCATCACAGCAGCGGGGGCTGCGGGGGATTCACACCCCCTTCCCTGGCGCCTGTCGGTTTAGTCCGTCATGATTCGAGCGGGACTGCCCGGCTCGCATGATTTCCGGAATATCTTACGGAAGCTGGATGGCTCCCGTCGTGTTTAATTTTTAATTACCAAGGCCGTTTCATTACGCCGATGGCGCGCTGAAAGCCATTTCGGATATCACTCTATCCCATCAAATAAATAAAAACTGGTGCAGCTTATCGTTCTCTCATTATTATTTTGTTGCGCTATGACAATTTATTGCTCTGAATGAGATATTTTCATTTTAGAATGAGCCAGATACAAGGGCATATCAAAAATCGGCAATAACAAAATATTGTCATTTAAAATGACTCAGTTTGTGATCTGGCGTTAATTTGCTGGCGATAGGCCTGCGGAGTGACCTGATAAGCCTGGCGAAAAACTTTGCAAAAATAGCTGGTTTGCGAAAATCCTAAATTCCGCGCAATGCTGGCGATGCTCCAGTCGCTGTGGCAAAGCAGCTCTTTGGCGCTCACCATCCGCTGATGGTTCACCCACGCGTTAAAACCGATACCCTGATATTTTTTAAATAGCTTACTGAAGTAATAGGGGCTGAGATAAACGTGGGCGGCGACGTCTTCCAGGCGAAGCTCGTCGGATAAATGGGCGTCAATGTAGCGCAGCGCTTTCTTCATTTTGCTGTCGTGAGGGCTGGCGACCCGGCTGGCGCGCGCGGGTTCCGGCTGCTGGGGATTATCTTTAATCACCACAAAGTTGAGCTGCTTTTTCAGGCAGTTCTCGACGATCAGCTTCAGTAAATCCGCGGAGGCAATCACTCTGGAGTAGTCCATCTCCGGCACGTCGCGGAACGCGTTGAGCAGCTCGGGGTCCGCCTGCCAGCCGTCGTCCACGTTGAGGATATCCACCAGTTCTACATCGTTGCTTAAGCGCACCTGCCCGCATAGCACGAAGCCCACAAGGTGCCCGGCGATAACCAGAGGAATGGAAAAATCAGTTAACCCGGCGTGGCAGCGGTAGATACAGAGCTGATCGGTTTTTGACGCCTCGAGGCCGCCGCAGCGGTCGCTCATCCGGCAGCGGGTGCTGTGCTGAGGGTGCTGGCGCATCAGCTGGCAGAAAGGGGTGAAGTTAAACAGTTCAGATATTTCATCACCGTGAATATTGACAACCACAACCGCCAGACTGGTGGCCTGCGCAAAATCCTGTGCGATTTTATTAATGAGTTCTGAGTTCAGTGTGCTCGCAGAAATCATGATAAAACCTCTCAGTTAATTTTTTGTTATAAATAAAACATTTCTTTAATATTCACTTCCTTTCATCATCATTTACCGCCAACGATAAAAGAATATTACGATAGCAAAAGTCTCCCATCCGTGGGAGACGTTTTTGGCCAGTTCGTGATACCGGTTCATGAAAATTTTTCGCTATTTCAGCGGATGCATTAATCCTCTAATTTACAGGTATTACACGGTAAGTTATTTCCTATCAGATAACGATAGATGGCCGCGCCGAGGCAGGCGCCGATCAGCGGCGCAATAATCGGCACAATAAAGTACGGAATATCCCTTCCGCCGGTCATCGCGATATCGCCCCAGCCCGCCATCCACGTAAACAGCTTCGGCCCAAAATCACGCGCCGGATTCATCGCAAAGCCGGTCAGCGGCCCGGTTGACGCGCCAATCACCGCCACCAGCAGGCCAATCAGCAGCGGGGCCAGCGGCCCTTTCGGCACGCCGTTGCCGTCGTCGGTCAGCGCCATAATCATTCCCATCAGCATGGAGGTGATCACCACTTCGACCAGCGCCGCGTGCCAGATGCTCAGCGAGGCCGCCGGGTAGGTGCTGAAAATACTCGCCAGCTGCAGGCTCTCAACGCTGCCGCGAGCGATATGGTGGGCGGATTCAAACTCGGTAAACATAGTGCTGTACAGCACATAGGCCAGCACCGCGCCGCCGAAGGCGCCCGCGACCTGGGAGACAATATAGGGGAAGACTTTTCGCCCAGGAAAACAGGCAAATAGCCATAACGCAACGGTCACCGCCGGGTTGAGATGGCCGCCGGATATTCCCGACGTCAGATAGACGGCAAGCGAGATCCCCAGACCCCAGATAATGCATATCTCCCACAGTCCGAGGCTGGCTCCCGCTACCTTTAACGCGCTCAGGCAGCCGATGCCGAAAAACAAAAACAGCCCGGTGCCCAGAAACTCGGCGGTACATTGCGCTTTTAACGAATCATTCATGGTGACACCTTCTTAGCAGAGTTCGTGTCCTGACCAGCCAACCTCCTGCTGGCAGTAGAGTACAACGGGCCCACTATATGAACTCCGCTCCGCAAATTGTTGGCAACCTGCTGACGGCGGCCCCGGAAAATTCGGGCATCAATAACAAATTATTGTCATTGAATAACTCAGAATAGCATTGCTCACGCGCGGATTTCGCAATTACGCCATCGCCATGACATGCAAAAATATTGCTAAAACCAACTCATCGTTTTCCAACAAACATCACAAATCAGTTTTTCTCGCATAGCAGATAAAATTAAATTCGTCATGAACAAATTTGTAAATATGGAATATAAAAAACAAGATAATCACATAAAAACAAATAAAAATAACACTTAAAATCAATAGATTAAATTTAAATGTGGCAATTTTATATTATTCAATACCCACTATTTTTTCACCATCAAATTCAAGTCAGCCATTCTTTTTCCTCGCATCTTCTTATAGTTCCAACTATCGGAACACTCCATGCGAGGTCTTTATGCAACAAGAAGCACTAGGAATGGTAGAAACCAAAGGCTTAACCGCAGCCATAGAGGCCGCTGATGCAATGGTTAAGTCAGCCAATGTGATGTTAGTGGGCTACGAAAAGATTGGCTCCGGACTGGTGACCGTCATCGTACGCGGCGACGTTGGCGCGGTAAAAGCGGCCACCGATGCGGGGGCCGCCGCCGCACGTAATGTGGGTGAAGTGAAAGCCGTACACGTCATCCCACGCCCCCACACCGATGTAGAAAAAATCTTACCGAAGGGAATTAGCCAATGAGCAGCAATGAGCTGGTGGAACAGATCATGGCTCAGGTGATTGCCCGCGTGGCAACGCCGGAACAGCAGGCCATCCCTACTGAAAACCATCCAATACGAGAGACGGCTATGGCAGAAAAAAGCTGCAGTTTAACGGAATTTGTCGGGACCGCCATTGGCGACACCCTGGGTCTGGTTATCGCCAACGTCGATACCGCCCTGCTGGATGCGATGAAGCTTGAAAAGCGCTATCGCTCCATCGGCATTCTCGGCGCCCGCACCGGCGCTGGCCCGCACATTATGGCGGCGGACGAAGCGGTGAAAGCTACCAATACCGAAGTGGTCAGCATTGAGCTGCCGCGCGATACCAAAGGCGGAGCGGGCCACGGTTCGCTGATTATTTTGGGCGGTAACGACGTTTCCGACGTTAAGCGCGGTATCGAAGTCGCGCTGAAAGAGCTCGACCGCACCTTTGGCGATGTTTACGGCAACGAAGCCGGGCATATCGAGCTGCAGTACACCGCTCGCGCCAGCTACGCGCTGGAAAAAGCCTTCGGCGCGCCGATTGGCCGGGCCTGCGGCATCATCGTCGGCGCACCGGCCTCCGTAGGCGTACTGATGGCCGATACCGCCCTGAAGTCAGCCAACGTGGAAGTCGTGGCCTATAGCTCTCCGGCGCACGGCACCAGCTTCAGTAACGAAGCCATTCTGGTGATTTCCGGCGACTCCGGCGCGGTCCGCCAGGCGGTCACCTCCGCGCGCGAAATCGGCAAAACCGTCCTTGCGACCCTCGGTGCTGAACCGAAAAACGATCGCCCGTCCTACATCTGATACCCACGAGGCTGATTCATGAGATCGAAAAGATTTGAAGCACTGGCGAAACGCCCTGTGAATCAGGACGGCTTCGTTAAGGAGTGGATCGAAGAAGGCTTTATCGCGATGGAAAGCCCGAACGATCCGAAACCGTCGATTAAAATCGTTAACGGCGCGGTGACCGAGCTGGACGGGAAACCGGTAAGCGATTTTGACCTGATCGACCACTTTATCGCCCGCTACGGTATCAACCTGAACCGCGCCGAAGAAGTGATGGCGATGGATTCGGTCAAGCTGGCCAACATGCTGTGCGATCCGAACGTTAAACGCAGCGAAATCGTCCCGCTGACCACCGCGATGACGCCGGCGAAAATTGTCGAAGTAGTTTCGCATATGAACGTCGTCGAGATGATGATGGCGATGCAGAAAATGCGCGCCCGCCGCACCCCGTCCCAGCAGGCGCACGTCACCAACGTCAAAGATAACCCGGTACAGATTGCCGCCGACGCCGCCGAAGGGGCATGGCGCGGATTTGACGAACAGGAAACCACCGTTGCGGTAGCGCGCTATGCGCCGTTCAACGCCATCGCGCTGCTGGTGGGCTCGCAGGTAGGCCGTCCGGGCGTGCTGACGCAGTGCTCGCTGGAAGAAGCCACCGAGCTGAAGCTCGGCATGCTGGGCCACACCTGCTACGCCGAAACCATCTCCGTCTACGGCACCGAGCCGGTCTTTACCGACGGCGACGACACGCCGTGGTCGAAGGGCTTCCTCGCCTCGTCCTACGCCTCTCGCGGGCTGAAAATGCGCTTTACCTCCGGCTCAGGCTCGGAAGTGCAGATGGGCTACGCCGAAGGCAAATCCATGCTTTATCTGGAAGCGCGCTGCATCTACATCACCAAAGCCGCGGGCGTACAGGGTCTGCAAAACGGTTCCGTCAGCTGCATCGGCGTGCCGTCTGCGGTGCCTTCCGGCATTCGCGCGGTGCTGGCGGAAAACCTGATCTGTTCGTCGCTGGATCTGGAGTGCGCCTCCAGTAACGACCAGACCTTCACCCACTCCGATATGCGTCGTACCGCGCGCCTGCTGATGCAGTTCCTGCCGGGCACCGACTTTATCTCCTCCGGTTATTCCGCGGTGCCGAACTACGACAACATGTTCGCCGGCTCCAACGAAGATGCCGAAGACTTTGACGACTACAACGTCATCCAGCGCGACCTGAAGGTGGACGGCGGTTTGCGTCCGGTTCGCGAAGAGGACGTCATCGCCATCCGTAACAAAGCCGCCCGCGCGCTGCAGGCCGTGTTTGCCGGAATGGGGCTGCCGCCGATTACCGATGAAGAAGTTGAAGCCGCGACCTACGCCCACGGTTCGAAAGATATGCCGGAGCGCAACATCGTCGAAGACATCAAGTTCGCCCAGGAAATCATCAATAAAAACCGCAACGGTCTGGAAGTGGTGAAAGCGCTGGCGCAGGGCGGATTCACCGACGTGGCCCAGGACATGCTCAACATCCAGAAAGCCAAGCTGACCGGGGACTACCTGCATACCTCCGCGATTATCGTCGGCGACGGGCAGGTGCTGTCGGCCGTCAACGACGTCAACGACTATGCCGGTCCGGCAACGGGCTATCGCCTGCAGGGCGAACGCTGGGAAGAGATTAAAAACATCCCTGGCGCTCTTGATCCCAACGAGATTGATTAAGGGGTGAGAAATGGAAATTAATGAAAAATTGCTGCGCCAGATAATTGAAGACGTGCTCAGCGAGATGAAGGGCAGCGATAAACCGGTCTCGTTTAATGCGCCGGCGGCCTCCGCGGCGCCCCAGGCCACGCCGCCCGCCGGCGACGGCTTCCTGACGGAAGTGGGCGAAGCGCGTCAGGGCACCCAGCAGGACGAAGTGATTATCGCCGTCGGCCCGGCTTTCGGCCTGGCGCAGACCGTTAATATCGTCGGCATCCCGCATAAGAGCATTTTGCGCGAAGTCATTGCCGGTATTGAAGAAGAAGGCATTAAGGCGCGCGTGATTCGCTGCTTTAAATCCTCCGACGTGGCCTTCGTCGCCGTTGAAGGCAATCGCCTGAGCGGCTCCGGCATCTCTATCGGCATCCAGTCGAAAGGCACCACGGTGATCCACCAGCAGGGGCTGCCGCCGCTCTCTAACCTGGAGCTGTTCCCGCAGGCGCCGCTGCTGACCCTGGAAACCTATCGCCAGATCGGCAAAAACGCCGCCCGCTATGCGAAACGCGAATCGCCGCAGCCGGTCCCGACGCTGAATGACCAGATGGCGCGGCCGAAGTACCAGGCGAAATCGGCCATTTTGCACATTAAAGAGACCAAGTACGTGGTGACGGGCAAAAACCCGCAGGAACTGCGCGTGGCGCTTTGATAAAGGATAACTCCATGAATACCGACGCAATTGAATCGATGGTACGCGACGTATTGAGCCGCATGAACAGCCTGCAGGGCGAGGCGCCTGCGGCGGCTCCGGCGGCTGGCGGCGCGTCCCGTAGCGCCAGGGTCAGCGACTACCCGCTGGCGAACAAGCACCCGGAATGGGTGAAAACCGCCACCAATAAAACGCTGGACGACTTTACGCTGGAAAACGTGCTGAGCAATAAAGTCACCGCCCAGGATATGCGTATTACCCCGGAAACCCTGCGCTTACAGGCTTCTATTGCCAAAGACGCGGGCCGCGACCGGCTGGCGATGAACTTCGAGCGCGCCGCCGAGCTGACCGCGGTACCGGACGATCGCATTCTTGAAATCTACAACGCCCTCCGCCCCTATCGCTCGACGAAAGAGGAGCTGCTGGCGATCGCCGACGATCTCGAAAGCCGCTATCAGGCGAAGATTTGCGCCGCTTTCGTTCGCGAAGCGGCCACGCTGTACGTCGAGCGTAAAAAACTCAAAGGCGACGATTAATTACAGGGGTATGTGATGCGATATATAGCTGGCATTGATATCGGCAACTCATCGACGGAAGTCGCCCTGGCGACCCTGGATGAGGCTGGCGCGCTGACGATCACCCACAGCGCGCTGGCGGAAACCACCGGAATCAAAGGCACGTTGCGTAACGTGTTCGGGATTCAGGAGGCGCTCGCCCTCGTCGCCAGAGGCGCCGGGATCGCCGTCAGCGATATTTCGCTCATCCGCATCAACGAAGCGACGCCGGTGATTGGCGATGTGGCGATGGAAACCATTACCGAAACCATCATCACCGAATCGACCATGATCGGCCATAACCCGAAAACGCCCGGCGGCGCGGGGCTTGGCACAGGCATCACCATTACGCCGCAGGAGCTGCTAACCCGCCCGGCGGACGCGCCCTATATCCTGGTGGTATCGTCGGCGTTCGATTTTGCCGATATCGCCAGCGTGATTAACGCTTCCCTGCGCGCCGGGTATCAGATTACCGGCGTCATTTTACAGCGCGACGATGGCGTGCTAGTCAGCAACCGGCTGGAAAAACCGCTGCCGATCGTTGACGAAGTGCTGTACATCGACCGCATTCCGCTGGGGATGCTGGCGGCGATTGAGGTCGCCGTACCGGGGAAGGTCATCGAAACCCTCTCTAACCCTTACGGCATCGCCACCGTCTTTAACCTCAGCCCCGAGGAGACGAAAAACATCGTCCCGATGGCCCGGGCGCTGATTGGCAACCGTTCCGCCGTGGTGGTCAAAACGCCATCCGGCGACGTCAAAGCGCGCGCGATACCCGCCGGTAATCTTGAGCTGCTGGCCCAGGGCCGTAGCGTACGCGTAGACGTTGCCGCCGGCGCCGAAGCCATCATGAAAGCGGTCGACGGCTGCGGCAGGCTCGATAACGTCTCCGGCGAGTCGGGAACCAATATCGGCGGCATGCTGGAACACGTGCGCCAGACCATGGCCGAGCTGACCAACAAGCCGAGCAGCGAAATATTTATTCAGGACCTGCTGGCCGTTGATACCTCGGTACCGGTGAGCGTCACCGGCGGTCTGGCCGGGGAGTTCTCGCTGGAGCAGGCCGTGGGCATCGCCTCGATGGTGAAATCGGATCGCCTGCAGATGGCAATGATCGCCCGCGAAATCGAGCAGAAGCTCAATATCGACGTGCAGATCGGCGGCGCAGAGGCCGAAGCCGCCATCCTGGGGGCGCTGACCACGCCGGGCACCACCCGACCGCTGGCGATCCTCGACCTCGGCGCGGGCTCCACCGATGCCTCCATCATCAACCCCAAAGGCGACATCATCGCCACCCACCTCGCCGGCGCAGGCGACATGGTGACGATGATTATTGCCCGCGAGCTGGGGCTGGAAGACCGCTATCTGGCGGAAGAGATCAAGAAGTACCCGCTGGCTAAGGTGGAAAGCCTGTTCCATTTACGCCACGAGGACGGCAGCGTGCAGTTCTTCTCCACGCCGCTGCCGCCCGCCGTGTTCGCCCGCGTCTGCGTGGTGAAAGCGGACGAACTGGTGCCGCTGCCCGGCGATTTAGCGCTGGAAAAAGTACGCGCCATTCGCCGCAGCGCCAAAGAGCGGGTCTTTGTCACCAACGCCCTGCGCGCGCTGCGTCAGGTCAGCCCCACCGGCAACATTCGCGATATTCCGTTCGTGGTGCTGGTCGGCGGTTCGTCGCTGGATTTCGAAGTCCCGCAGCTGGTCACCGATGCGCTGGCGCACTACCGCCTGGTTGCCGGACGGGGAAATATTCGCGGCAGCGAGGGCCCCCGAAACGCGGTGGCCACCGGCCTGATTCTCTCCTGGCATAAGGAGTTTGCGCATGAACGGTAATTACAGCGCCCCGGCCATCGCGATCGCCGTCATCGACGGCTGCGACGGCCTGTGGCGAGAAGTGCTGCTGGGTATCGAAGAGGAAGGTATCCCTTTCCGGCTCCAGCATCACCCGGCCGGAGAGGTCGTGGACAGCGCCTGGCAGGCGGCGCGCAGCTCGCCGCTGCTGGTGGGCATCGCCTGCGACCGCCATACGCTGGTCGTGCACTACAAGAATTTACCCGCATCGGCGCCGCTTTTTACGCTGATGCATCATCAGGACAGTCAGGCCCATCGCAACACCGGTAATAACGCGGCACGGCTGGTCAAAGGGATCCCTTTCCGGGATCTGAATAGCGAAGCAACAGGAGAACAGCAGGATGAATAACGCACTGGGACTGGTTGAAACAAAAGGGTTAGTGGGCGCCATTGAGGCCGCCGATGCGATGGTGAAATCCGCCAACGTGCAGCTGGTCGGCTACGAAAAAATTGGCTCGGGCCTCGTCACCGTGATGGTGCGCGGCGACGTCGGCGCGGTCAAAGCGGCGGTAGACGCGGGCAGCGCGGCGGCGAGCGCGGTGGGCGAGGTGAAATCCTGCCACGTGATCCCGCGTCCGCACAGCGACGTTGAGGCCATTTTACCGAAATCAGCCTGATTGATGGCGAATAAGGAGCACCGCGTGAAGCAATCACTGGGATTACTTGAAGTTTGTGGTCTGGCACTGGCTATCAGCTGCGCCGATATCATGGCGAAATCCGCTTCTATCACGCTGGTCGCCCTCGAAAAGACCAATGGTTCAGGCTGGACGGTGATTAAAATTACCGGTGATGTGGCCTCCGTGCAGGCGGCCATCACCACCGGCGCACAGTTTGCCGAGCAGCGAAACGGCCTGGTGGCCCACAAAGTCATCGCCAGGCCCGGAGAAGGGATCCTGCGCGCGGAGGCTCCCCCGCCCTCCGTCATGCAACCTGAGCCTGAAGCGTCAGGGACGGCAGATGTCGTTTCACCAGCGCCAGCAGAAGAGCTTCCCCAGCAACACGGCGTGGTCAGCTGCAACCTGTGCCTCGATCCAAAATGTCCACGCCAGAAGGGTGAGCCGCGCTCGCTTTGCATTCATCCCGGCAAGCGAGGTGAAGCGTAATGGATAAACAGCTTCTGGAATCAACGGTCAGCAAAGTTCTCGACGAGATGCGGCTACGCCCCATCCCGCTGGGGGTTTCAAATCGTCATATCCACCTGTCGGCGGCGGATTACGAACGCCTGTTCCCCGGCCATCCCATCAGCGAGAAAAAGGCGCTGCTGCAGCCGGGACAGTACGCCGCGGAGCAAACCGTCACCCTGGTGGGGCCGAAGGGGCGGCTTAAAAATGTGCGCCTGCTCGGTCCGCTGCGCTCGGTAAGCCAGGTGGAAATCTCGCGTACCGATGCCCGAACCCTGGGGGTTGCGGCGCCGCTGAGGATGTCCGGCGATCTGAAAGGGACGCCGGGCATCCGCCTGGTCAGCCCTTTTGGCGAGCTGGAGCTGGCGTCAGGGGTTATCGTCGCGCAGCGGCATATTCATATGTCGCCGCTCGATGCGCTGATCCTGCGGGTCGCCCACGGCGACAGAGTTTCGGTGGCCATTGAAGGCGACGCGCGCGGGCTGATCTTCAACAACGTGGCGGTTCGCGTTTCGCCGGATATGCGCCTCGAAATGCACATCGATACCGATGAAGCCAACGCCGCCGGCGCCGATAACCCGCAGGTCTTTGCCCGGCTGGTAGGCCCGCGATGAACGGCGAAGTTCTGCAGCGCATCGTGGAGGAGATTGTCTCCCGGCTGCAGCGTCGCGCCCATAGCACGGCGACGCTGAGCGTGGCGCAATTGCGCGATGCCGACTGCCGGAGTCTGTTCTGCCAGCACGCGTCGCTGCGCATTCTGCTCGTCGACCTGCCCCTGCTGGGCCAGCTGACGGAGGCGGAAACCGACGATCCCGCGGCCCGCAACATTCACGACGCGCTGGCTTTTGGCCTCCGCGTACAGCTCACCCTGCACCGCCAGCTGCTGCCGGTTATCCCGGTTAAAAAACTGGCCCGCCTGCCGGTGAACTTCACCGACGAGCGCGGAGTGCCGCTGATCCTGCACGCGGGTTCGGTGCTGAGCTATCGCGACGTCGCGCCGCTGGGCCAGGGGCGCCTGGTTATCCACCGCAAATGCCTCGTGACCGCGCTGGCGCGCGACGCGGCGCAGGCGCGGAATATTGAACTCATTAAGCAGGAGTAAATCATGCATCTGGCACGAGTCACGGGCGCGGTTGTCTCCACGCAAAAATCGCCTTCCCTGGTCGGCAAAAAGCTGCTGCTGGTGCGGCGGGTCAGCGCCGATGGCGAGCTCCCCGCCTCGCCGACCTCCGGCGATGAAGTCGCCGTGGATTCCGTCGGCGCGGGGGTTGGCGAGCTGGTGCTGCTCAGCGGCGGTTCCAGCGCCAGGCACGTTTTTTCCGGGCCAAACGAGGCCATCGACCTCGCCGTTGTCGGCATTGTCGATACGCTTTCACGTTAAGGAGCGACTATGGCGATTTATACCCGAACGGGCGACGCTGGCACCACCTCACTCTTTACCGGCCAGCGGGTGAGCAAAACCCACCCGCGGGTTGAAGCCTACGGCACGCTGGATGAACTGAACGCCGCGCTGAGCCTGTGCGCCTGCACCGCCGCGGATGAACACCACCGCGCCCTGCTCGAAGCTATCCAGCAGCAAATTTTCTGGTTTAGCGCAGAACTGGCCAGCGACAGCGAACGGCCGTCGCCGAAACAGCGCTACATCAGCAGCGAAGAGATTTCCGCTCTGGAAGCCGCTATCGATCGGGCCATGGCCCGCGTCGAACCGCTGCACAGCTTTATTTTACCCGGCCGCTGCGAAGCCGCGAGCCGCCTGCATTTTGCCCGCACGCTGGCCCGCCGGGCCGAACGCCGGCTGGTTGAGCTGGCGGCGGAAGTCAACGTGCGCCAGGTGCTGATGCGCTACATCAATCGCTTATCAGACTGCCTGTACGCCCTGGCGCGCGCGGAAGATAGCGATGCTCACCAGAACAACATCATCCGCGAAGTGAGCCGGCGCTATCTGGCCGCCAGCCAGCCGAGCCGCAGCAAGGAGACGACGCCCGTGGCCCTCTCATTCCACGATCTGCACCAGCTCACCCGCGCCGCCGTTGAGCGCGCGCAGCAGCTAAAGGTGCCGGTGGTGATCAGCATCGTTGACGCGCACGGCACCGAAACCGTGACCTGGCGGATGCCGGACGCTCTGCTGGTCAGCAGCGAGCTGGCGCCGAAAAAGGCCTGGACCGCGGTGGCGATGAAAACGGCGACCCATGAGCTGAGCGACGCCGTTCAGCCGGGCGCCGCGCTTTATGGCCTCGAAACGCACTTACAGGGAAAAGTGGTCACCTTTGGCGGCGGTTACACCCTGTGGCGCGACGGCTTATTAATCGGGGGTCTTGGCATCAGCGGCGGCAGCGTTGAGCAGGACATGGACATAGCACTGGCCGCCATCGCGGCCATTAACGTGGGAACTCATCAATGAATACTTCTGAACTCGAAACCCTTATTCGCACCATTCTTAGCGAACAGTTAACCCCGGGGCAAACGCCGGAGCAGCCGCAGGGCAAAGGGATTTTTCAGTCCGTCAGCGAGGCTATCGACGCCGCGCACCAGGCGTTCTTACGTTATCAGCAGTGCCCGCTGAAAACCCGCAGCGCCATCATCAGCGCAATGCGTCAGGAGCTGACGCCGCAGCTGGCCGCGCTGGCGGAAGAGAGCGCCAATGAAACGGGGATGGGCAACAAAGAAGATAAGCTACTGAAAAACAAGGCTGCGCTGGACAACACGCCGGGCGTGGAAGATCTCACCACCACCGCGCTGACCGGCGACGGCGGCATGGTGCTGTTTGAGTATTCGCCGTTTGGCGTTATCGGGTCGGTCGCGCCGAGCACCAACCCGACGGAAACCATCATCAACAACAGCATCAGCATGCTGGCTGCGGGCAACAGCGTCTATTTCAGCCCGCATCCGGGAGCAAAAAAGGTCTCTCTGAAGCTGATTAGCATGATTGAAGAGATTGCCTTCCGCTGCTGCGGCATCCGCAATCTGGTGGTCACCGTGGCGGAACCGACGTTTGAAGCCACCCAGCAGATGATGGCCCATCCGCGCATTGCGGTCCTCGCTATTACCGGCGGCCCCGGCATTGTGGCGATGGGCATGAAGAGTGGTAAGAAAGTGATCGGCGCCGGCGCGGGCAATCCGCCCTGCATCGTCGATGAAACGGCGGATCTGGTCAAAGCGGCGGAAGATATCATCAACGGCGCCTCGTTCGATTACAACCTGCCCTGCATTGCCGAGAAGAGCCTGATTGTGGTGGAGAGCGTCGCCGAACGTCTGGTGCAGCAAATGCAAACCTTCGGCGCGCTGCTGCTGAGCCCTGCCGATACCGATAAACTCCGCGCCGCCTGCCTGCCTGAAGGCCAGGCGAATAAAAAACTGGTCGGCAAAAGCCCATCGGCCATGCTGGAAGCGGCCGGCATCGCCGTTCCGGCGAAAGCGCCGCGTCTGCTGATAGCGCTGGTTAACGCCGACGATCCGTGGGTCACCAGCGAGCAGCTGATGCCGATGCTGCCAGTGGTGAAAGTCAGCGATTTCGATAGCGCGCTGGCGCTGGCGCTGAAGGTTGAAGAGGGGCTGCATCATACCGCCATTATGCACTCGCAGAACGTGTCGCGCCTGAACCTCGCGGCCCGCACTCTGCAAACCTCGATATTCGTCAAGAACGGCCCCTCTTATGCCGGGATTGGCGTCGGCGGCGAAGGCTTTACCACCTTTACTATCGCCACGCCGACCGGTGAAGGGACAACCTCGGCGCGCACCTTTGCCCGCTCCCGTCGCTGCGTGCTGACCAACGGCTTTTCCATTCGCTAACCGAGGTCGCGATGAAGACTTTCTCACTACAAACGCGGTTGTACAGCGGTCAGGGTAGCCTGGCGGTGCTCAGGCGCTTTACCCACAAGCACATCTGGATCATCTGCGATGGCTTTCTTGCGCGCTCGCCGCTGCTGGAAACCCTGCGTCAGGCGTTGCCCGCAGATAACCGCATCAGCGTCTTTAGCGAGATAACCCCGGATCCCACTATCCATACCGTGGTGCAGGGCATTGCGCAAATGCAGGCCCTGCAGCCGCAGGTGGTCATCGGCTTCGGCGGCGGATCGGCGATGGACGCGGCGAAAGCCATCGTCTGGTTCAGCCAGCAGATCGGCATCAATATCGAAACCTGCGTGGCGATACCAACCACCAGCGGTACCGGTTCGGAAGTGACCAGCGCCTGCGTGATTAGCGACCCGGATAAAGGCATCAAGTATCCGCTGTTCGACAATGCGCTCTATCCCGATATGGCGATCCTTGACCCGGATCTGGTGGTCAGCGTGCCGCCGCAGATTACGGCCAACACCGGCATGGACGTGCTGACCCACGCGCTGGAGGCGTGGGTCTCTCCGCACGCCAGCGACTTTACCGACGCGCTGGCGGAAAAAGCCGCCAGGCTGGTGTTTCAGTATCTGCCCACGGCGGTGGAAAAAGGCGACTGCGTAGCAACGCGCGGGAAAATGCACAATGCCTCAACGCTTGCCGGGATGGCGTTCAGCCAGGCGGGGCTGGGGCTTAACCACGCCATCGCCCACCAGCTTGGCGGGCAGTTTCATCTGCCGCACGGGCTGGCCAACGCGCTGCTGTTAACCGCGGTTATCCGCTTTAACGCCGGTCATCCGCGCGCCGGAAAACGCTACGCGCGGCTGGCCAAAGCCTGCGGCTTTTGTCCGGCAGACGCCAGCGATATGACGGCGATCAATACGCTGATCCAGCAAATCGAACGGCTCAAGCAGCGCTGCGCGCTGCCGTCACTGGCGGTCGCGCTGAAAGAGGGACGATCCCAGTACTCAGCGCGTATTCCGGCGATGGTGCAGGCCGCGCTGGCTGACGTGACGCTGCGCACCAATCCTCGCCCGGCCAGCGCCGGGGAAATTCAGGAACTGCTGGAGGAGCTGCTATGAGTACCGCCGTCAACGCTGCTGAAATGGCCTGGAGCGCCGAGGAGATCCGCGAGCGCGTGCGCGCGGCGGGCGTGGTCGGCGCGGGGGGCGCGGGGTTTCCCGCCCACGTGAAGCTGCAGGCGCAGGTAGAGATTTTTCTGGTGAACGCCGCCGAGTGCGAACCGATGCTCAAGGTCGACCAGCAGCTGATGTGGCAGCAGGCTGCGCGTCTTGTCCGCGGCGTGCAGTACGCGATGACGGCAACCGGCGCGCGCGAAGGGGTGATTGCCCTGAAAGAGAAATACCGCCGGGCTATCGATGCGCTCACCCCGCTGCTGCCTGCCGGTATTCGCCTGCATATTCTGCCCGATGTCTATCCCGCAGGCGATGAGGTGCTGACTATCTGGCTGGCTACCGGTCGCCGGGTCGCGCCCGCCGCGCTGCCGGCCAGCGTCGGGGTCGTGGTGAATAACGTGCAAACGGTCCTCAATATGGCCCGCGCGGTTGAGCAGCAGTTTGCGGTGACCCGCCGCACGCTGACCGTTAACGGCGCGGTCGCCCGGCCGCTGACCGTCACCGTCCCCATCGGCATGTCGCTGCGCGAAGTGCTGGCGCTGGCGGGCGGCGCGACGGTCGACGACCCCGGTTTTATTAACGGTGGCCCGATGATGGGCGGCCTGATTACCTCTCTCGATAGCCCGGTGACCAAAACCACCGGCGGCCTGCTGGTGCTGCCGAAAAGCCATCCGCTTATCCAGCGGCGGATGCAGGATGAGCGCACGGTGCTTTCCGTGGCCCGTACCGTCTGCGAACAGTGCCGACTGTGTACCGATCTCTGCCCGCGGCATCTGATCGGCCATGAACTCTCTCCGCACCTGCTGGTGCGGGCGGTGAACTTTCATCAGGCCGCCACGCCGCAGCTGCTGCTGAGCGCCCTCACCTGCTCGGAGTGCAACGTCTGCGAAAGCGTGGCCTGCCCGGTGGGGATCTCGCCGATGCGCATCAACCGCATGCTCAAACGCGAGCTGCGGGCGCAAAACCAGCGCTACGAAGGGCCGCTCTATCCGGCCGATGAGATGGCGAAATATCGCCTGGTGCCGGTGAAGCGGCTGATCGCCAAACTGGGGCTGAGCCCCTGGTATCAGGAGGCGCCGCTGGTGGAGGACAAACCGGCAGTAGAAACCGTGACGTTGCCGCTGCGCCAGCATATCGGCGCCAGCGCGGTAGCGAACGTTGCGGTGGGAGAGCGCGTTACGCGCGGGCAATGCGTTGCCGATATCCCGGCGGGCGCATTAGGCGCGCCGATTCACGCCAGCATCGACGGCGTGGTTGCGGCCATCAGCGAACAGGCCATCACGGTGGTAAGAGGTTAACCATGTCTCAGGCTATAGGAATTTTAGAACTCACCAGCATTGCCAAAGGAATGGAACTCGGCGATGCGATGCTGAAAAGCGCCAACGTCAATCTGCTGGTCAGCAAGACTATCTGCCCGGGTAAGTTTTTACTGATGCTCGGCGGGGATATCGGCGCTATCCAGCAGGCTATTGAAACCGGTGCCTCGCAGGCCGGCGAAATGCTCGTCGACAGCCTGGTGCTGGCGAATATTCACCCCAGCGTCCTTCCGGCCATCAGCGGCCTGAACAGCGTGGACAAGCGCCAGGCGGTCGGCATCGTTGAAACCTGGAGCGTTGCGGCCTGCATCAGCGCCGCCGATCGGGCGGTGAAAGCCTCCAACGTCACGCTGGTGCGGGTGCATATGGCCTTCGGCATCGGCGGTAAATGCTACATGGTGGTGGCGGGCGACGTTTCCGACGTCAACAACGCGGTTACGGTAGCCAGCGAAAGCGCGGGCGAAAAAGGGCTGCTGGTTTACCGTTCGGTGATCCCGCGCCCGCATGAAGCCATGTGGCGACAGATGGTGGAGGGATAATGGAAAGACAGCCGACCACGGATCGCATGATTCAGGAATACGTTCCCGGGAAACAGGTGACCCTCGCGCACCTGATAGCCAACCCCGGGAAAGATCTCTTTAAGAAGCTCGGCCTGCAGGATGCGGTTTCCGCCATCGGCATCCTCACCATCACGCCCAGCGAGGCGTCGATTATCGCCTGCGATATCGCCACCAAATCCGGCGCGGTGGAGATCGGTTTTCTTGACCGCTTTACCGGCGCCGTGGTGCTGACCGGCGACGTTTCCGCCGTCGAGTACGCCCTCAAGCAGGTGACGCGCACCCTGGGCGAGATGATGCAGTTTACTACCTGCTCAATAACCCGGACGTAGCGCGATGAAACGTCTGATGTTAATCGGCCCCAGCCAGTGCGGCAAAACCTCGCTGACCCAGGGCCTGCGCGGCGAAGCGCTCCATTACAAGAAAACCCAGGCGATTGAATGGTCGCCGATGGCCATCGACACGCCGGGCGAATATCTGGAGAACCGCTGCCTTTATAGCGCTCTGCTGACCAGCGCCTGCGAGGCCGACGTTATCGCTCTGGTGCTGAACGCCGACGCCCAGTGGTCGCCGTTTTCTCCGGGTTTTACCGCCCCGATGAACCGCCCGACGATTGGCCTGGTCACCAAAGCCGACCTGGCCGACCCGCAGCGGTTATCGCTCATCGAGGAGTGGCTCAGGCAGGCAGGGGCGCAGCAGATTTTTTTCACCAGCGCGCTGAATAATCTGGGTCTTGATGCCGTGCTGGATTTTCTGAATTCGAAGGAACCTCTATGTCTTACAAAATAATGGCCATTAATGCCGGCAGCTCATCGTTAAAATTCCAGCTGCTGGAGATGCCTCAGGGCGATATGCTCTGCCAGGGATTGATTGAACGTATCGGCATGGCAAACGCTCAGGTGACCCTCAAAACGCCGGCGCAAAAATGGCAGGAGACGGCGCCGATTGCCGATCACCGTGAAGCGGTCACCCTGCTGCTGGAAAAGCTCCTCGACCACCGGATTATCCAGAGTTTGCAGGATATTGACGGCGTCGGCCACCGCGTGGCGCACGGCGGAGAGCGCTTTAAAGATTCGACGCCGGTCACCGATGATACCTTAGCGGAAATCGAGCGCCTGGCGGAGCTGGCCCCGCTGCACAACCCGGTCAACGCGCTGGGCATTAACGTTTTCCGCCAGCTGCTGCCCGAAACGCCGTCGGTGGCGGTATTTGATACCGCTTTTCACCAGACGCTGGACGAGCGCGCGTTTATCTATCCGCTGCCCTGGCGCTACTACAGCGAGCTGGGCATTCGCCGCTACGGCTTCCACGGCACCAGCCATAAGTACGTCAGCGCGACGCTGGCGGAAACGCTGGGCGTGCCGCTGAGCGCCCTGCGCGTGGTGAGCTGCCATCTCGGCAACGGCAGCAGCGTATGCGCAATCAAAGGCGGGCGCTCGGTTAACACCTCAATGGGCTTTACGCCGCAGTCCGGCGTGATGATGGGCACCCGCAGCGGCGATATCGATCCGTCGATTCTACCGTGGCTGGCGCAGCATGAGGGGCAAACGCCGGAGCAGCTTAATCAGCTGCTGAATAACGAGTCCGGCCTGCTGGGAGTTTCCGGCGTGTCGCACGATTATCGCGATGTCGAGCAGGCGGCGGACAGCGGCAATCGTCGGGCGGCCCTGGCGCTCTCGCTGTTTGCCGAGCGCATCCGCGCCACCATCGGCAGCTATATTATGCAGATGGGCGGCCTGGACGCGCTGATCTTTACCGGCGGCATCGGCGAAAACTCCGCCCGCGCCAGGAGCGCCATCTGCCATAACCTGAATTTCCTCGGGCTGTCGGTCGATGAAGAGAAAAACCAGCACAACGCCACCTTTATCCAGGCCGAGAATGCGATGGTTAAAGTGGCGGTCATCAATACCAATGAAGAGCTGATGATTGCCCGCGATGTGATGCGCCTGGCGCTTCCCGAAGCGCAGACGTTAACCGTTTCAGCCTGAGCTCGCCGCCCGGCAAGTTGCGGTGAATCATGGTAATAGCGGGATCGGCATGACACTATGCGCTTAAAATTCTGAAACTTTACCCTAAATAATTCAAGTTACAGGACAAAGCACTTGTGCTTTGAACAGCGCTTGCGCTGGCCCCGTAGGGGCGAGGCCGCAGGCCGAGTAACGCGGCAAACAAGTGAGTCCCCAGGAGCTTACATAAGTAAGTGACTGGGGTGAATGAGAGCAGCCAACGCCCCTGTAGCTTGAAGTATAACGGGTAAAAAGGTGAATACGTGGCCGTAGCACAATGCCCCGCCTCCTGCGGTGAACTCATCCAGGGCTGGATCCTCGGCAGCGAGAAGCTGGTCTCCTGCCCCGTTGACTGGTACAGCACCGTCGAGGTGGACTACGGTTCGCCTCGCGCGGATGAACGTCCGCTGGCGCGGGCGATGGTCGACCGGCTGCTGAGCTACTGGCGCTATCCGGCGGAGCTCGGCAAAGAGATTCGGATCGATATTTGCTCCACGATTCCGGTCGCCAAGGGGATGGCCAGCAGCACCGCGGATATCGCCGCGACGGCGGTGGCCACCGCGCATCATCTCGGCCATCCGCTGGACGAGCCCACCCTCGCCCGACTCTGCGTCTCCCTGGAGCCCACCGACAGCACCCTGTTCCGCCAACTGACCCTGTTCGACCACAACACCGCCGCCACGCAGATTGCCTGCGGCAGCCAGCCGCAGCTCGATCTGCTGGTGCTGGAAAGCCCCGCCACGCTGCTGACCACCGATTACCACCGCCTTCCCCGGCTTGAAAAGCTGCACGCCCACTCCGCGTCTCTGCAACTAGCCTGGGAGAAAGTTCAGCTGGCCTGCGAGACGGATAATCCGCGGCGGATGGGAGAGGCCGCGACGCTCAGCGCCGTCGCCAGCCAGCATCTGCTGCCGAAGCCGGGGTTTGATACGCTGCGGGGGCTGGTGGAAGAGTGCGATTTATACGGTATTAACGTGGCGCACAGCGGCAGCGTGGTCGGCCTGATGCTCGACCGCCAGCGTCACGATATTGAGTATTTGCAGCGACGGCTGGGAGAGACGCGGCTTAGCGAGCTCTGGCCCCGGCAGCACCTGCTGCGCATGGTGCAGGGCGGCGTCGAGCTGCGCTAACGCTTGCGCAGCCATGCCCCGGGTTGCGGCGCTGCGCGCCTTACCCGGGCTACCGACCCGCAGACGGCTATGAGCCCGTAGTCCGGCTAAGCGCAGCGCGAGCCGGGAAGAAGCCGCACCGATACATTAATCCCGGCGCATTCCCCGGGTTGCGGCGCTACGCGCCTTACCCGGGCTACCGGCGCGCAGACGGCTATGAACCCGTAGCCCGGCTAAGCGCAGCGCGAGCCGGGAAGAAGCCGCACCGATGCATTCATCCCGGCGCATTCCCCGGGTTGCGGCGCTGCGCGCCTTACCCGGGCTACCGGCCCGCAGACGGCTGTAAACCCGTAGCCCGGCTAAGCGCAGCGCGAGCCGGGAAGAAGACCGCAACAAAACCTCATGCTGTGCACCTTCCCCTGAGGCGGGCTACCGGTCCGCAGACGGCTATGAGCCCGTAGCCCGGCTAAGCGCAGCGCGAGCCGGGAAGAAGACCGCAACAAAACCTC
>NZ_JBEAFQ010000063.1:0-34855 GCF_040062275.1 Klebsiella sp. GW_Kp182
GTGCGATTGACAAGCCGTTCCTGCTGCCGATCGAAGACGTATTCTCCATCTCCGGTCGTGGTACCGTTGTTACCGGTCGTGTAGAGCGCGGTATCATCAAAGTTGGCGAAGAAGTTGAAATCGTTGGTATCAAAGAGACTGCGAAGTCTACCTGTACTGGCGTTGAAATGTTCCGCAAACTGCTGGACGAAGGCCGTGCTGGTGAGAACGTCGGTGTTCTGCTGCGTGGTATCAAGCGTGAAGAAATCGAACGTGGTCAGGTACTGGCTAAGCCGGGTTCTATCAAGCCGCACACCAAGTTCGAATCTGAAGTGTACATTCTGTCCAAAGACGAAGGCGGCCGTCATACTCCGTTCTTCAAAGGCTACCGTCCGCAGTTCTACTTCCGTACAACTGACGTGACTGGCACCATCGAACTGCCGGAAGGCGTAGAGATGGTAATGCCGGGCGACAACATCAAAATGGTTGTTACCCTGATCCACCCAATCGCGATGGACGACGGTCTGCGTTTCGCAATCCGTGAAGGTGGCCGTACCGTTGGCGCGGGCGTGGTTGCTAAAGTTCTCGGCTAATTGCTGATAACATTTGACGCAATGCGCAATAAAAGGGCATCATTTGATGCCCTTTTTGCACGCTTTCACACCAGAACCTGGCTCATCAGTGATTTTTTGGGTCATAATCATTGCTGAGACAGGCTCTGAAGAGGGCGTTAAGTCCGAAACGCAGCAGAGCATTTCGGTTTGGTCGCCTCGCATTTCATGCGGGGTGAAGTTATTTGTCTGAATTCTTGTGACAGGTTGGTTTATGAGTGCGAATACCGAAGCTCAAGGGAGCGGGCGCGGCCTCGAAGCGATGAAGTGGACAATCGTAGTCGTGCTGCTGGTTGTGGCCATCGTCGGCAACTTCCTTTATCGTGACATTATGCTGGCAGTGCGTGCGCTGGCTGTAGTGATTCTGATCGCTGCAGCGGGCGGTGTCGCGCTGTTAACGACAAAAGGTAAGGCGACAGTCGCCTTCGCTCGTGAAGCGAGAACCGAAGTCCGCAAGGTGATCTGGCCGACTCGCCAGGAAACGTTGCATACCACGCTGATTGTTGCCGCAGTGACTGCCGTAATGTCACTGATCCTGTGGGGACTGGATGGTATTCTGGTTCGCCTGGTATCCTTTATCACTGGCCTGAGGTTCTGAGATGTCTGAAGCTCCTAAAAAACGCTGGTACGTCGTTCAGGCGTTTTCCGGTTTTGAAGGTCGCGTAGCTACCTCGTTGCGTGAACATATCAAATTACACAATATGGAAGAGTTGTTTGGCGAAGTCATGGTGCCGACCGAAGAAGTGGTCGAAATCCGCGGCGGCCAGCGTCGTAAAAGCGAACGCAAATTCTTCCCGGGCTACGTGCTGGTCCAGATGGTGATGAACGACGCGAGCTGGCACCTGGTGCGCAGCGTACCGCGTGTGATGGGTTTCATTGGCGGTACATCTGACCGTCCGGCACCGATCAGCGACAAAGAAGTCGACGCGATCATGAACCGTCTGCAGCAGGTTGGCGATAAGCCGCGGCCGAAAACGCTGTTTGAGCCGGGTGAAATGGTTCGCGTTAGCGACGGTCCATTTGCCGACTTTAACGGTGTGGTTGAAGAAGTGGACTACGAGAAGTCTCGTCTGAAAGTGTCCGTTTCTATCTTCGGTCGTGCAACGCCGGTTGAGCTGGACTTCGCTCAGGTAGAAAAAGCCTAACAGCCGATCAAAAAAGCAACGTTTTAATCGTTGCATGAGGCGCGGAATTGACATACAATTTCGCGCCTTTTGTTTTTATGGGTCTGATTCCCATAAAGCGATATTTATCACGGGGAGCCTTTTTAGGCGCTACACCCAAACGAGGAAATTTACATGGCTAAGAAAGTACAAGCCTATGTCAAGCTGCAGGTTGCAGCTGGTATGGCAAACCCGAGTCCGCCGGTTGGTCCAGCACTGGGTCAGCAGGGTGTGAACATCATGGAATTCTGCAAAGCGTTCAACGCAAAAACTGAATCCCTGGAAAAAGGTCTGCCGATCCCGGTTGTTATTACCGTTTACGCTGACCGTTCTTTCACCTTCGTTACCAAAACTCCGCCGGCAGCAGTTCTGCTGAAAAAAGCGGCTGGTATCAAGTCTGGTTCCGGTAAACCGAACAAAGACAAAGTAGGTAAAATTTCCCGCGCTCAGCTGCAGGAAATCGCGCAGACCAAAGCTGCCGACATGACTGGTTCCGACATTGAAGCGATGACTCGCTCCATTGAAGGTACTGCACGTTCCATGGGCCTGGTAGTGGAGGACTAAGAAATGGCTAAACTGACCAAGCGCATGTCCGTGATTCGTGACAAAGTTGATGCGACCAAACAGTACGACATCAACGAAGCCATCTCTCTGCTGAAAGAACTGGCTACTGCTAAGTTCGTTGAAAGCGTTGATGTTGCCGTTAACCTCGGCATCGACGCGCGTAAATCTGACCAGAACGTCCGCGGCGCGACCGTACTGCCGCACGGTACTGGCCGTTCAGTTCGCGTAGCCGTATTTGCCCAGGGCCCGAACGCTGAAGCAGCTAAAGCTGCTGGCGCAGAGCTGGTAGGTATGGAAGATCTGGCTGACCAGATCAAAAAAGGCGAAATGAACTTTGACGTTGTTATTGCTTCCCCGGATGCAATGCGCGTTGTTGGCCAGCTGGGCCAGGTTCTGGGTCCGCGCGGCCTGATGCCAAACCCGAAAGTGGGTACCGTAACGCCGAACGTTGCTGAAGCGGTTAAGAACGCTAAAGCAGGTCAGGTTCGTTACCGTAACGACAAAAACGGCATCATCCACACCACCATCGGTAAAGTGGATTTTGACGCTGATAAACTGAAAGAAAACCTGGAAGCTCTGCTGGTTGCGCTGAAAAAAGCAAAACCGACTCAGGCTAAAGGCGTGTACATCAAGAAAATCAGCATCTCCACCACCATGGGTGCTGGCGTTGCCGTTGATCAGGCTGGTCTGAGCGCTTCTGCGAACTAAGATTAGCTTTACGTGGGCGGTGAATTTGTCTACAATCTTACCCCCACGTATTCTGCTTATAGCAGACGTATAGCCGAGATATTCAGGCTGTGGCAAGGCGACAACTGAGTGAATCGCCTGGAGCATAGTTAACTATGTGACTGGTGTGAACGAAGGCAGTCAATGCCGCCACAGATTGAATAGCGACGGATAGACAAGATTTGTTCGTTGGAGCCTGGCCTATCCAGGCCTCCGTCGAAGACCGCAGGTGTTTCGCAAGAGACTTAATGCCCTGCGTAGACGGTGACAGAACGCTAAGATTATTTTTGGATACTCTGGCTTGTTTCTGCTCACCGTATTAAGACGCTCTTCTCTTTGAGTCGAGTGAAGTGAGTTCCGGAGCATGAGCTCTGGCAAACATCCAGGAGCAAAGCTAATGGCTTTAAATCTTCAAGACAAACAAGCGATTGTTGCTGAAGTCAGCGAAGTAGCCAAAGGCGCGCTGTCTGCAGTAGTTGCGGATTCCCGTGGCGTGACTGTAGACAAAATGACTGAACTGCGTAAAGCAGGTCGTGAAGCTGGCGTATACATGCGTGTTGTTCGTAACACCCTGCTGCGCCGCGTCGTTGAAGGTACTCCTTTCGAGTGCCTGAAAGACACGTTTGTTGGTCCGACCCTGATTGCATACTCTATGGAACACCCGGGCGCTGCCGCTCGTCTGTTCAAAGAGTTCGCGAAAGCGAATGCAAAATTTGAGGTCAAAGCCGCAGCCTTTGAAGGTGAGCTGATCCCGGCGTCGCAAATCGACCGCCTGGCAACTCTGCCGACCTACGAAGAAGCAATTGCACGCCTGATGGCAACCATGAAAGAAGCTTCGGCTGGCAAACTGGTTCGCACTCTGGCTGCTGTACGCGATGCGAAAGAAGCTGCTTAATCGCAGTTGTCTTTGTAAAGCATTCGCTTACGTATAAACTTATTCTGATATTCAGGAACAATTTAAATGTCTATCACTAAAGATCAAATCATTGAAGCAGTATCCGCTATGTCCGTAATGGACGTTGTTGAGCTGATCTCTGCAATGGAAGAAAAATTCGGTGTTTCCGCTGCTGCTGCTGTAGCTGTAGCTGCTGGCCCGGTTGAAGCTGCTGAAGAAAAAACTGAATTCGACGTAATTCTGAAAGGTATCGGCGCTAACAAAGTTGCCGTTATCAAAGCAGTACGTGGCGCAACTGGCCTGGGTCTGAAAGAAGCTAAAGACCTGGTAGAATCTGCTCCGGCCGCTCTGAAAGAAGGCGTGAGCAAAGATGACGCTGAAGCACTGAAAAAATCTCTGGAAGAAGCTGGCGCTGAAGTTGAAGTTAAATAAGCCAACCTTTCCGGTTGCAGCCTGAGAAATCAGGCTGATGGCTGGTGACTTTTTAGTCACCAGCCTTTTTGCGCTGTAAGGCGCCAGTAGAATTTCACACTGTTTGACTACTGGTTGTCCTGACAATGCTTGTTTCTATAGACGACTTAATATACTGCGACAGGTTAGGGCTCCTGAGCTGTGTAAATCGCAATGAAATGGTTTAAGCGTGATAGAAACAGGTATTGCGGAAAGTGTTCCATTTTCCGGTCAACAAAATAGTGTTGCATAAAAAACTGCCTTATGTGGGCAGATGGGTCGACTTGTCAGCGAGCTGAGGAACCCTATGGTTTACTCCTATACCGAGAAAAAACGTATTCGTAAGGATTTTGGTAAACGTCCGCAGGTTCTGGACATACCTTATCTCCTTTCTATCCAGCTTGACTCGTTTCAGAAGTTCATCGAGCAAGATCCTGAAGGGCAGTATGGTCTGGAAGCAGCTTTCCGTTCCGTATTCCCGATTAAAAGCTACAGCGGTAACTCTGAGCTGCAGTACGTCAGCTACCGTCTGGGCGAACCGGTTTTTGACGTTAAAGAATGTCAGATCCGTGGCGTGACCTACTCGGCACCGCTGCGCGTCAAACTGCGTCTGGTGATCTACGAGCGCGAAGCGCCGGAAGGCACCGTTAAAGACATTAAAGAGCAAGAAGTCTACATGGGCGAAATTCCGCTCATGACCGACAACGGTACCTTCGTTATCAACGGTACCGAGCGCGTTATCGTTTCTCAGCTGCACCGTAGCCCGGGCGTCTTCTTTGACAGTGACAAAGGTAAGACCCACTCTTCCGGTAAGGTCCTGTATAACGCACGTATCATTCCTTACCGTGGCTCCTGGCTGGACTTCGAGTTCGACCCGAAAGACAACCTGTTTGTCCGTATCGACCGTCGTCGTAAGCTGCCGGCTACCATCATCCTGCGCGCGCTGAATTACACCACTGAGCAGATCCTTGACCTGTTCTTCGAGAAAGTGGTCTTTGAAATTCGCGATAACAAGCTGCAGATGGAACTGGTACCGGAGCGTCTGCGCGGCGAAACGGCCTCCTTCGACATCGAAGCGAACGGTAAAGTGTACGTTGAGAAAGGGCGTCGCATCACCGCACGTCACATTCGCCAGCTGGAAAAAGACGATATCAAACATATCGAAGTTCCGGTTGAGTACATCGCTGGCAAAGTTGCCTCTAAAGACTATGTTGATGAATCTACTGGCGAGCTGATCTGCCCGGCGAACATGGAGCTGAGCCTGGATCTGCTAGCCAAGCTGAGCCAGTCTGGCCATAAGCGTATCGAAACGCTGTTCACCAACGATCTGGATCACGGTCCGTACATCTCTGAGACTGTACGCGTCGACCCGACCAACGACCGTCTGAGCGCGCTGGTAGAAATCTACCGCATGATGCGCCCAGGTGAGCCGCCGACTCGTGAAGCGGCTGAAAGCCTGTTCGAGAACCTGTTCTTCTCCGAAGACCGCTACGATCTGTCCGCGGTAGGTCGTATGAAGTTCAACCGTTCTCTGCTGCGCGACGAAATCGAAGGTTCCGGTATCCTGAGCAAAGAAGACATCATCGAAGTGATGAAGAAGCTCATCGATATCCGTAACGGTAAAGGCGAAGTCGATGATATCGACCACCTCGGCAACCGTCGTATCCGTTCCGTTGGCGAAATGGCGGAAAACCAGTTCCGCGTTGGCCTGGTCCGCGTAGAGCGTGCGGTGAAAGAGCGTCTGTCTCTGGGCGATCTGGATACCCTGATGCCTCAGGATATGATCAACGCCAAGCCGATTTCTGCGGCAGTGAAAGAGTTCTTTGGCTCCAGCCAGCTGTCTCAGTTTATGGACCAGAACAACCCGCTGTCTGAGATTACGCACAAACGTCGTATCTCCGCACTCGGCCCGGGCGGTCTGACCCGTGAACGCGCAGGCTTTGAAGTTCGAGACGTACACCCGACCCACTACGGTCGCGTATGTCCAATCGAAACGCCTGAAGGTCCGAACATCGGTCTGATCAACTCCCTGTCCGTGTACGCACAGACGAACGAATACGGTTTCCTCGAGACCCCGTACCGTAAAGTGACTGACGGTGTTGTAACCGACGAAATTCATTACCTGTCTGCTATCGAAGAAGGCAACTACGTTATTGCTCAGGCGAACTCCAACCTGGATGACGAAGGCCACTTTGTAGAAGATCTGGTTACCTGCCGTAGTAAAGGCGAATCCAGCTTGTTCAGCCGCGACCAGGTTGACTACATGGACGTATCCACCCAGCAGGTGGTATCCGTCGGTGCGTCCCTGATCCCGTTCCTGGAACACGATGACGCCAACCGTGCATTGATGGGTGCGAACATGCAACGTCAGGCCGTTCCGACTCTGCGCGCTGATAAGCCGCTGGTTGGTACCGGTATGGAACGTGCTGTTGCCGTTGACTCCGGTGTAACTGCGGTCGCTAAACGTGGCGGTACCGTTCAGTACGTGGATGCTTCCCGTATCGTTATCAAAGTTAACGAAGACGAGATGTACCCGGGCGAAGCCGGTATCGACATCTATAACCTGACCAAGTACACCCGTTCTAACCAGAACACCTGCATCAACCAGATGCCGTGTGTCTCTCTGGGTGAGCCGATTGAGCGCGGTGACGTGCTGGCTGACGGCCCGTCTACCGACCTCGGTGAACTGGCGCTCGGTCAGAACATGCGCGTCGCGTTCATGCCGTGGAACGGTTACAACTTCGAAGACTCCATCCTCGTTTCCGAGCGCGTTGTCCAGGAAGACCGTTTTACCACCATCCACATTCAGGAACTGGCGTGCGTGTCTCGTGACACCAAGCTGGGGCCGGAAGAGATCACCGCCGACATCCCGAACGTGGGTGAAGCTGCGCTCTCTAAACTGGATGAATCCGGTATCGTTTATATCGGCGCGGAAGTGACCGGTGGCGATATTCTGGTTGGTAAGGTAACGCCGAAAGGTGAAACCCAGCTGACGCCGGAAGAGAAACTGCTGCGTGCGATCTTCGGTGAGAAAGCGTCTGACGTTAAAGACTCTTCCCTGCGCGTACCAAACGGTGTCTCCGGTACCATTATCGACGTTCAGGTCTTTACCCGCGACGGCGTAGAAAAAGACAAACGCGCGCTGGAAATCGAAGAGATGCAGCTCAAACAGGCGAAGAAAGACCTGTCTGAAGAACTGCAGATCCTCGAAGCTGGCCTGTTTGGTCGTATCTACGCGGTGCTGGTCTCCGGCGGTATCGAAGCTGAGAAGCTTGATAAGCTGCCGCGCGATCGCTGGCTGGAACTGGGCCTGACCGACGAAGAGAAACAGAATCAGCTGGAACAGCTGGCTGAGCAGTACGACGAACTGAAACACGAGTTCGAGAAAAAACTCGAAGCGAAACGCCGCAAAATCACTCAGGGCGACGATCTGGCACCGGGTGTGCTGAAGATTGTCAAAGTGTATCTGGCCGTTAAACGTCAGATTCAGCCTGGTGACAAAATGGCAGGCCGTCACGGTAACAAGGGTGTTATCTCTAAGATCAACCCGATCGAAGATATGCCTTACGATGAAAACGGCACGCCGGTTGACATCGTACTGAACCCGCTGGGCGTACCGTCTCGTATGAACATCGGTCAGATCCTGGAAACTCACCTGGGTATGGCTGCGAAAGGTATTGGCGAGAAAATCAACGCCATGCTGAAACAGCAGCAGGAAGTCGCCAAACTGCGCGAATTCATCCAGCGTGCCTACGATCTGGGCACCGACGTGCGTCAGAAGGTTGATCTGAATACCTTCACTGACGAAGAAGTTATGCGTCTCGCTGAAAACCTGAAAAAAGGTATGCCGATCGCAACGCCGGTCTTCGACGGTGCGAAAGAGTCTGAAATCAAGGAACTGTTACAGCTTGGTGGCCTGCCGACTTCCGGCCAGATCACCCTGTTCGATGGTCGTACCGGTGAGCAATTCGAGCGCCAGGTTACCGTTGGCTACATGTACATGCTGAAACTGAACCACCTGGTTGATGACAAGATGCATGCGCGTTCTACCGGTTCTTACAGCCTGGTTACTCAGCAGCCGCTGGGTGGTAAGGCGCAGTTCGGTGGTCAGCGCTTCGGGGAGATGGAAGTGTGGGCGCTGGAAGCATATGGCGCAGCATACACCCTGCAGGAAATGCTCACCGTTAAGTCTGATGACGTGAACGGCCGTACTAAGATGTATAAGAACATCGTGGACGGCAACCATCAGATGGAACCGGGCATGCCGGAATCCTTCAACGTATTGTTGAAAGAGATTCGCTCGCTGGGCATCAACATCGAACTGGAAGACGAGTAACTCTCGCTCAAACAGGTCACTGGTGCCGGGGTAAGACCCGGCGCCAGATTGTGCTAACTCCGACGGGAGCAAATCCGTGAAAGACTTATTAAAGTTTCTGAAAGCGCAAACTAAAACCGAAGAGTTTGATGCGATCAAAATTGCTCTGGCATCGCCAGACATGATCCGTTCATGGTCTTTTGGTGAAGTTAAAAAGCCGGAAACCATTAACTACCGTACGTTCAAACCTGAGCGTGACGGCCTTTTCTGTGCGCGTATTTTCGGGCCAGTAAAAGACTACGAGTGCCTGTGCGGTAAGTACAAGCGCCTGAAACACCGCGGTGTGATCTGTGAGAAGTGCGGCGTTGAAGTGACCCAGACTAAAGTGCGCCGTGAGCGTATGGGCCACATCGAGCTGGCGTCTCCGACCGCCCACATCTGGTTCCTGAAGTCTCTGCCGTCCCGTATCGGCCTGCTGCTCGATATGCCGCTGCGCGATATCGAACGCGTGCTGTACTTCGAATCCTATGTGGTTATCGAAGGCGGTATGACCAACCTGGAACGCCAGCAGATCCTGACTGAAGAACAGTATCTGGATGCGCTGGAAGAGTTCGGTGACGAATTTGACGCGAAGATGGGTGCGGAAGCTATCCAGGCCCTGCTGAAGAGCATGGATCTGGAGCAAGAGTGCGAAACTCTGCGCGAAGAGCTGAACGAAACCAACTCCGAAACCAAGCGTAAGAAGCTGACCAAGCGTATCAAACTGCTGGAAGCGTTCGTACAGTCTGGCAACAAGCCGGAGTGGATGATCCTGACCGTTCTGCCGGTTCTGCCGCCAGATCTGCGTCCGCTGGTTCCGCTGGATGGCGGTCGTTTCGCGACTTCTGACCTGAACGATCTGTATCGTCGCGTCATTAACCGTAACAACCGTCTGAAACGTCTGCTGGATCTGGCTGCGCCTGACATCATCGTACGCAACGAAAAACGTATGCTGCAGGAAGCGGTCGACGCCCTGCTGGATAACGGTCGTCGCGGTCGTGCGATCACCGGTTCTAACAAACGTCCTCTGAAATCTTTGGCCGACATGATCAAAGGTAAACAGGGTCGTTTCCGTCAGAACCTGCTCGGTAAGCGTGTTGACTACTCCGGTCGTTCTGTTATCACCGTAGGTCCATACCTGCGTCTGCATCAGTGCGGTCTGCCGAAGAAAATGGCGCTGGAGCTGTTCAAACCGTTCATCTACGGCAAGCTGGAACTGCGTGGCCTCGCCACCACCATCAAAGCCGCTAAGAAAATGGTTGAGCGTGAAGAAGCTGTCGTTTGGGATATCCTGGACGAAGTGATCCGCGAACACCCGGTACTGCTGAACCGTGCACCAACCCTGCACCGTCTGGGTATCCAGGCATTTGAGCCGGTACTGATCGAAGGTAAAGCTATTCAGCTGCACCCGCTGGTTTGTGCGGCATACAACGCCGACTTCGATGGTGACCAGATGGCTGTTCACGTACCGCTGACGCTGGAAGCCCAGCTCGAAGCGCGTGCGCTGATGATGTCTACCAACAACATCCTGTCTCCGGCGAACGGCGAACCAATCATCGTTCCGTCTCAGGACGTTGTACTGGGTCTGTACTACATGACCCGTGACTGTGTTAACGCCAAAGGCGAAGGCATGGTGCTGACTGGCCCGAAAGAAGCTGAGCGTATTTATCGCGCTGGCCTGGCCTCTCTGCATGCGCGCGTTAAAGTGCGTATCACCGAATACGAAAAAGATGAAAACGGCGAGTTCGTTGCGAAAACCAGCCTGAAAGATACGACCGTTGGTCGTGCCATTCTGTGGATGATCGTACCGAAAGGTCTGCCTTTCTCCATCGTCAACCAGGCGCTGGGCAAGAAAGCCATCTCTAAGATGCTGAACACCTGCTACCGTATTCTGGGCCTGAAACCGACCGTTATTTTTGCGGACCAGACGATGTACACCGGCTTTGCTTATGCAGCGCGCTCAGGTGCATCCGTTGGTATCGATGACATGGTCATCCCGGAGAAAAAATACGAGATCATCAGCGAAGCGGAAGCGGAAGTTGCTGAGATTCAGGAGCAGTTCCAGTCGGGTCTGGTTACCGCTGGCGAACGCTACAACAAAGTTATCGATATCTGGGCCGCGGCGAACGATCGTGTATCCAAAGCGATGATGGACAACCTGCAAACTGAAACCGTTATTAACCGTAACGGCGAAGAAGAGCAGCAGGTCTCCTTCAACAGCATTTACATGATGGCCGACTCCGGTGCGCGTGGTTCTGCTGCACAGATTCGTCAGCTTGCCGGTATGCGTGGTCTGATGGCGAAGCCGGATGGCTCCATCATCGAAACGCCAATCACCGCGAACTTCCGTGAAGGTCTGAACGTACTCCAGTACTTCATCTCCACGCACGGTGCGCGTAAAGGTCTGGCGGATACCGCACTGAAAACGGCGAACTCCGGTTACCTGACTCGTCGTCTGGTTGACGTTGCGCAGGACCTGGTCGTGACTGAAGACGACTGTGGCACCCTGGAAGGCATCACCATGACCCCGGTTATCGAGGGTGGCGATGTTAAAGAGCCGCTGCGCGATCGCGTACTGGGTCGTGTGACCGCTGAAGACGTTCTGAAGCCGGGTACGGCGGACATTCTGGTTCCACGCAACACGCTGCTGCACGAGCACTGGTGCGATCTGCTGGAAGAGAACTCCGTTGACTCCGTCAAAGTGCGTTCCGTTGTATCCTGTGACACCGACTTTGGTGTATGTGCGCACTGCTACGGTCGTGACCTGGCGCGTGGCCACATCATCAACAAAGGTGAGGCTATCGGCGTTATCGCGGCACAGTCCATCGGTGAGCCAGGTACACAGCTGACGATGCGTACGTTCCACATCGGTGGTGCGGCATCTCGTGCGGCTGCTGAGTCCAGCATCCAGGTGAAAAACAAAGGTAGCATCCGTCTGAGCAATGCGAAGTCGGTTGTGAACTCCAGCGGTAAGCTGGTTATTACTTCCCGTAATACCGAGCTGAAGCTGATCGACGAATTCGGTCGTACCAAAGAGAGCTATAAAGTGCCTTACGGCTCGGTTATGGCGAAAGGTGATGGCGAGCAGGTTGCCGGCGGTGAAACCGTAGCAAACTGGGATCCGCACACCATGCCGGTTATCACCGAAGTGAGTGGTTTTGTCCGCTTCACTGACATGATTGACGGCCAGACCATTACTCGTCAGACCGACGAACTGACCGGTCTGTCTTCTCTGGTGGTTCTGGATTCTGCAGAGCGTACCACTGGCGGTAAAGATCTGCGTCCGGCGCTGAAAATCGTTGATGCTCAGGGTAATGACGTTCTGATCCCGGGTACCGACATGCCTGCGCAGTACTTCCTGCCGGGTAAAGCAATTGTTCAGCTGGAAGATGGCGTCCAGATCAGCTCTGGTGACACCCTGGCGCGTGTACCGCAGGAATCCGGCGGTACCAAGGACATCACCGGTGGTCTGCCGCGCGTTGCCGACCTGTTCGAAGCGCGTCGTCCGAAAGAGCCGGCAATCCTGGCTGAAATCAGCGGCATCATTTCCTTCGGTAAAGAAACCAAAGGGAAACGTCGTCTGGTTATCACCCCGGTAGACGGTAGCGATCCGTACGAAGAGATGATTCCTAAGTGGCGTCAGCTCAACGTGTTCGAAGGTGAACGCGTAGAACGTGGTGACGTGGTTTCCGACGGTCCGGAAGCGCCGCACGACATTCTGCGTCTGCGTGGCGTGCATGCTGTGACTCGTTACATCGTTAACGAAGTTCAGGACGTATACCGTCTGCAGGGCGTTAAGATTAACGATAAGCACATCGAAGTTATCGTTCGTCAGATGCTGCGTAAAGCGACCATCGAAAGCGCCGGTAGCTCCGACTTCCTGGAAGGCGAACAGGTTGAATACTCTCGCGTTAAGATTGCTAACCGCGATCTGGAAGCGAACGGCAAAGTGGGTGCAACATTCTCCCGCGATCTGCTGGGTATCACCAAAGCGTCCCTGGCAACCGAATCGTTCATCTCTGCCGCATCGTTCCAGGAGACCACCCGTGTCCTGACCGAAGCAGCCGTTGCGGGTAAACGCGACGAACTGCGTGGCCTGAAAGAGAACGTTATCGTGGGTCGTCTGATCCCGGCCGGTACCGGTTATGCGTACCACCAGGATCGTATGCGCCGTCGCGCAGCGGGCGAACTGCCAGCAGCGCCGCAGGTCAGCGTGGAAGAAGCTTCTGCTAACCTGGCAGAACTGCTGAACGCGGGTCTGGGCGGTTCTGACAACGATTAATCGTTGATTCGCTAAACGCTCAAAAAGCCAGTCAGGTCACCTGACTGGCTTTTTTATTGCCTGCCAGTTTATTCCGTCTACTTTTTTATTACATTTTATTGATGTAATGGCTGCAATTAATTAGCAAATATAAACCACTCCTATAATGATTTATTTCCATGACTGTTTTTCATCTTCAATGAAAGGGTGAAAATTCTACGCGTGTCAAAAAATAAGCACCGCAAACGCTATATAGTCAAAAAACTAAAATAATCATGTGATTACTTTCCCGGTTCTTTTCGGTTTACCGCAGCCGAGGGGATTGTTACGCCTGTTAAAAGGCGATGGAGGAGGTGAACTAATAAAAACAAAGCGGAGAGTATTGTCGTTATTTAATGGATAGCTTCTGGGGGATGTATGGAATTTGCTATACAACTTATCATTATCTTAATTTGTTTGTTCTATGGTGCGAGAAAGGGCGGCATTGCGCTCGGCCTTTTAGGCGGCATTGGGCTAGTTATCCTGGTCTTTGTTTTTCACCTGAAGCCTGGAAAACCGCCCGTCGATGTCATGCTGGTCATTATCGCCGTCGTGGCGGCATCGGCGACGCTGCAGGCTTCCGGTGGTCTAGACGTGATGCTGCAGATTGCCGAGAAACTCCTGCGGCGAAACCCGAAATATGTCTCGATCGTCGCGCCATTCGTCACCTGTACGCTGACGATTCTTTGCGGCACGGGGCACGTGGTATATACCATTCTGCCGATTATTTATGATGTCGCCATCAAAAATAACATCCGTCCGGAGCGACCCATGGCCGCCAGCTCGATCGGCGCACAGATGGGGATTATCGCCAGCCCGGTTTCCGTGGCGGTCGTCTCGCTGGTGGCAATGCTTGGCAACTTTACCTTTAACGGCAAGCACCTTGAATTTCTCGACCTGCTGGCGATAACCATTCCGTCCACGCTGCTGGGGATTCTGGCCATTGGTATCTTCAGCTGGTTTCGCGGCAAAGACCTCGATAAAGACGAAACCTTCCAGGCCTTTATTGCGGTACCGGAAAACCGTCACTACGTGTACGGGGACACGGCCACGCTGCTGGATAGAAAGCTTCCGACCAGCAACTGGATTGCGATGTGGATTTTTCTGGCCTCAATCGCGGTTGTCGCCCTGCTCGGCGCCTTCTCCGAACTGCGTCCGGCATTCGACGGTAAGCCGCTGTCGATGGTGCTGGTGATCCAGATGTTTATGCTGCTCTCCGGGGCGCTCATCATCATCATTACGAAAACGAATCCGGCTTCGATTTCCAAAAATGAGGTGTTCCGTTCCGGGATGATCGCTATCGTTGCCGTGTACGGCATCGCGTGGATGGCGGAAACGATGTTCGGCGCGCACATGACCGAGATTAAAGGCGTGCTCGGGGAGATGGTGAAGGAGTACCCGTGGGCCTACGCTATCGTTCTGCTGTTGGTATCGAAGTTTGTTAACTCCCAGGCGGCTGCGCTGGCGGCGATCGTCCCGGTGGCGTTGGCGATTGGCGTCGATCCGGCCTACATCGTCGCTTCCGCGCCCGCCTGCTACGGCTATTACATTCTGCCGACCTACCCAAGCGATCTGGCGGCGATTCAGTTCGACCGCTCAGGTACCACGCATATCGGCCGCTTTGTGATTAACCATAGCTTTATTCTGCCAGGGCTCATTGGCGTCAGCGTCTCTTGCGTCTTTGGCTGGGTATTTGCGGCGATGTACGGATTTCTTTAAGAGGATACGGGCGCCGGTAGCGGCGCCTGTTAAATCGTTGACGTTATTGTGCGAGCGGAATTCGGCGATAGAGCTCAATCATGTCGGTAGCCAGATCCTGAATGACCATCGCGTTCATCAGGTGGTCCTGAGAGTGTACGGTAATCAGGTTAACCGGAAGCTTGCCGCTGCCTTCATCCATGCCAATCAGCTGGGTCTGGATTTTATGCGCATGCTTGACGAATTCATGGGATTCCGCCATTGCCTGTTCGGCCGCAGCAAAATCGCCTTTACGCGCCAGCTGCAGAGCGGTTAACGCCGAGCTGCGCGCAGAACCGGCGTTAACCAGCAGCTCCATGATGATTGTTTCTAAATCTTCCATCTCTTACTCCATCAGCTTCAGGGCTTTATCAAGCACGGCATCGCCTTTCATCATGCCGTAATCCATCATATCGATGACGGCGACTTTTTTACCAAACGGGTCGGCCATTGCCTGTAGCTTGGCCTGCTCGTACTTCACCTGAGGGCCGAGCAGGATAATATCGGCAGCGGCAAGATTATCTTTAAACTCGGCAACCGGTACGGCTTTGATGGAGACTTCCACGCCTTTTTGTTGCGCAGCGGCCTGCATACGTTGAACCAGCATGCTGGTGGACATTCCTGCGGCACAGCATAAAACGATATTCTTCATAATTGTTGGCCCTTATGTTCCTTGATGTACCATCTTTATCGCGGGCAGGCGGGCGGGACAACCGCTTTACGGTGATTGTGTGTAAGTCATCACAAAATAATGAAACCGGTTTCGGTTCTGGGGGAGAAAACGCTAAAAGCCGCGTCCGACAGGCCTGAAACGGTGGGCTCTGTTAAGCGCGGACGATGCGATTCTTGCCCTGCTGCTTGGCTTTATACAGCGCTTCATCAACGCGTACGACAAGCTGCTCCAGGGGCTCCATATTCCATTCCCCCAGTCCCGCGCTGAAGGTGACCGTTAGCCCTTCTTCACGCCAGGAGCGCTGCGCAACGCGGGCCCGCCAGCTCTCCAGCAGCATCAGGGCGTCATCGCTATGTCCGGTGGTAAAGATCGCCGCAAACTCTTCGCCGCCGTAGCGGTAAAGCGAAATTTGCAGGGGCTGGAGGATTTGCAGCCCTTCCCGGGCGACATTGCGCAGTACGATATCGCCGTTGAGGTGACCCCAGGTGTCGTTTATCGTTTTGAAGTTATCAATATCAACCAGCGCAAGAGAGAAGGGCTGATGATCGTTCATCAGCGCGGCGATATCGCTGTCAAAGGCGCGGCGGTTCTTGCAGCCGGTTAGCGCGTCGATGGTCGCCTGGCGAACGTAGGTTAACTCGCGCTGCTTATTGCTCTCGATGGCTTTGCTGAGCATCGCTTCCAGCCGCGGGGCGCGCTGAACATCCCCGGTTTTAATCGCATTGATGATGTTCATCAACACCGTACGTGAAGCATGGCGCAGATACAGTCCAAACAGCACGATAACGATCGCGGCCAGGGCAAAGCTCCAGGCGACGATATCCGTTTCATGGCGCGTTAAGTTGACCAGCGTCGAGTTATCGACCCGATAAATAACAAACCAGTCGGGGTTGGTAAAGGAGTAGTAATAGTACCAGGTGTCCGTATTGGTATCGTAAAGCTGGCCTTCGCCGCTGGTCATTCTGTCCATCAAGGCTTCACTGACGTAGGGTTTAAATAAAGCGCCGGGGTCGGGGTGGAGAATGACTTTACCATCGCGTTGCACCACAAAAAATTCCCCCTGGACCGGTGCAACCATCTGCCGTAACGCGTAGCCCATTGAGGTGAGATCGAGATGAAACGCGAGACTGCCCTTTAGCCGTCCCTCTGGAGAAATTATGGGTTTGTAGACGGTAATCGTCGGATGATGCGTGAAGTAGTCGTTGTACGGGCTGGTATACCGACTGAAGGTACTGGCTTCCGCTTGCTTAATAAACCACGGCCTTGTTTTGGCATCGAAGGACTGGCTATCTTCGGTTTCCAGAACCTCGGGCGCGCGCAGATAGTGCCCATTGGTATCCGCCAGCGAGATGGACGAAACGGTCTGCATCATATTTTGCAACTGCATAAGCTGCATCAACCCTTTTTCCGGATTGACGTTAACCGCCTCATTCAGCGCATCGTTGCGGGCAAAGAAAGTGGCGGCACGGGTGAGGATAAAGTCGTTGCCCTGCAGCAGCGTCTCCGTGTAGTTGGTCGCCATATTGTGGGTAAAATTGCGATTAATATGATGATAATCTTCGAGAAAATCATTCCTCTGCGTCGTCGTGGCAAACATCGCTATCAGCAAGAAGCTGAATAAAATACCCGCAAATCCGATGATAATCGGCGTGGTGAAAGAGAGCTTTCTATTATGACGAGCCATGAGTCGTAAATCGTTCCAGAAGCGTTAAACCGTGGGTGGAGACGCAGGTTTAGCCAGCATGCCTGCTGAGCGAATCAGATAAAACTCCGGTAATTATAACGCTGACGTTGTGATATGGACTGATTAATATTCGATATTGATGGAATTACCGTTGCCGCAAAGAGGCGGGAGCAGGGCGAAAAGGAGGAAGAGTGAATATTCGCCCTGGTCAGCGTCCGCTGCTGACAGGGGCAGAATAGAGAAACGGGAACAGGGCCACAATCTCCCGTTTCTCTTATTACGATCGTGCATGAAGAACGTTTAAGAAATTACATTCGTTATCATGACGATTGGGAGGCGCGTCCCAGCCAGCTGTCCCAATCCTTCCATACCGGCTGTAGACCGCTGGCCACCAGCGCGCTGGCGACCTCTTCCGGGCGGCGGTCATCGTGAGGCGCGAACTGCTCCAGCTCCGGATGGTTATCGGCATACCCGCCGGGCTGGGTTTTCGAAAAGGCGCTGACGTTGTTGATGGCCAGCGGGATCACCCGATCGCGGAACCAGGGGGATTCGCGGGTGGAGAGCGAGAGTTCCACTTCCGGAGCCAGCAGGCGGAAAGCGCAAATAGTTTGCACCAGCTGCCGTTCATCCATTAATGAGGCGGGCTCGATACCCCCCGCGCAAGGCCGCAGTCGTGGGAAGGAGATGGAGTAGCGGCTGCGCCAGTAATGCTGCTGGAGCCACAGCAGATGCTCCGCCACCATAAAGCAGTCCACCCGCCAGCTGTCGGAAAGGCCAATAAGTGCGCCAAGGCCAATTTTATCAATCCCCGCCTGCCCAAGCCTGTCCGGCGTATCCAGCCGCCAGAAGAAGTCCTGCTTTTTCCCTTTCAGATGGTGTTTCGCATACATGCTTTCATGATAGGTCTCCTGATAGACCATCACCCCGTCCAGACCGAGGGTTTTCAGCTCGGCATACTCTTCCATCGCCAGCGGCTGGACCTCCATATGCAGCGAGGCGAACTGGCGGCGAATCGCGGGCAGATGTTGACGAAAGTAGTCCATGCCGACCTTGCCCTGATGTTCGCCGGTCACCAGCAGCAGATGCTCAAAGCCCATTTCGCGGATCGCCGCGCATTCACGGGCTATTTCCGCCTCATCCAGAGTCTTGCGCTTGATGCGGTTACTCATTGAGAAACCGCAGTAGGTACAGTCGTTGGCACAGAGATTAGAGAGATACAGCGGGACATAAAAGCTGACGGTATTACCAAAACGCTGGCGAGTCAGGCGCTGAGCGCGCTGGGCCAGAGGCTCCAGATAGCCAGCGGCGGCGGGGGAAAGCAGGGCCATCATATCGTCGCGGCTGAGCTGTTTGGCCGCCAGGGCGCGTTCAACGTCGGCGGGGGTTTTCCCGTTGATTCGCAGGCGAATATCGTCCCAGTCCAGCTGCCGCCAACGGTCAGTGAAGGTGTTCATACCCGCGCCTCCAGAAAGCCGGTCAGCGGGCTGGTGGCCTGCGCCTGCGCGCTGCGCGCGCCCGGGCCTGCCTGTCGGGCCAGCAAGCCGGCATCGATCGCTAAACGGAAGGCCCGCGCCATGGTTACCGGATCGTCGGCAACGGCGATGGCGGTATTCACCAGTACCGCGTCAGCGCCCATTTCCAGCGCCTGCGCCGCGTGGCTCGGCACGCCAATACCCGCGTCAACGACTACCGGCACCGTGGCCTGCGCGATAATAATCTCCAGCATCGCTTTAGTTTCCAGCCCCTGATTGGAGCCGATGGGCGCGCCGAGCGGCATCACCGCCGCGCAGCCCGCTTCTTCAAGGCGCTTGCACAGCACCGGGTCGGCGCCGCAGTAGGGCAGCACCACGAAGCCTTCCCGTACCAGAATCTCCGCCGCTTTCAGCGTTTCGATCGGATCGGGGAGCAGCCAGCGGGCGTCCGGATGAATTTCCAGCTTCAGCCAGTGGGTGCCCAGCGCCTCCCGCGCCAGGCGGGCGGCAAATACCGCCTCTTCCGCCGTTTTAGCGCCGGAGGTGTTGGGCAGCAGGCTAACGCCGGCCGCCAGCAGCGGCGCGAGGATCGCGTCATTATGCTGACGGAGATCGACGCGCTTCATCGCCAGCGTCACCAGCTGGCTGCCGGAGGCGCGAATGGCCTCCACCATGACGTCGGGGGCGGCGAATTTACCGGTGCCGGTGAAAAGATGTGACTCAAAGGTTTTATCCGCAATACGTAACATGTCAGCCTCCAGCGATAACCTGAAAAAGCAGGATTTGATCGCCTTCCTGTAAGAGATGATCTTCCCACCGTTCACGCGGCAGGATGCGTTGATTGAGCGCCAGCGCGACGCCCGGCTGCTGCTGTTCCAGCTGCGTGAGCAGATCGGCGACGGAGGTCGCTTCGGCGCACTGCAACGGTTCATCGTTAAACCATATCCGCATGCTGCCCTCCGCATACCGGACAGCCCTGAGCCCGCTGGAGCGCGAGAGTGCGCCAGTTGCTGGTTCGGGCATCGAACAGGCGCAGCGTGTTCCGCGGGGCCATCATGCCGGCGAGCAGCTTGATGGCCTCCAGCGCCTGTAGGGTACCCATCATGCCAACCACCGGACCGATAATGCCCGCCGTACGGCAGTTGCGCTCAGGCTCGTTAGCGTCCGGCCACAGACAGCGATAGCAGCCCTGCTCCCACGGCGGCGTCAGTACCATCAGCTGACCCCCAAGCCCGACGGCGCTGGCGGTAATCAGCGGCGTTTTAAGCGCGACGCAGGCGGCGTTGATCGCCTGTCGGGTCGCCATGTTATCGGTGCAATCCAGTACCACATCGGCCTTCGCCACTTCATCCCGCAGGGCCTTTCCGCCTAACCGCTGCTTCAGCGCAATCAGTTCAATCTGCGGATTTAACTGAGCCAGCCGGGCCCTGGCGGCCGTGGTTTTAGGCTGAGCGATATCCTCGCTGGTGAACAAAATTTGTCGCTGCAGGTTACTGACGTGCACGTCGTCGTCATCGACCAGCACCAGCGTGCCGACGCCAGCGCCGGCAAGATAGAGCGCGGCGGGAGAGCCCAACCCGCCGAGACCCACGATCAACACCCGGCTGGCCAGCAGCATTTGCTGGCCTTCAATGGCGATATCCTCCAGCAGCAGCTGGCGGCTATAGCGCATAAAATCGCTGTCATTCATCACCGGCTCCCGCTATCTCGAGCAGCCGGGCCGTTGCCTGTCGCCAGTCGGCCGCCTGGGTAATGGCGCTGACCACCGCAACGCTGCCGACGCCGGTCGCCAGTACCGCCGGGGCGCGCTCAAGGCTGATGCCGCCAATCGCCACGGTTGGATAAACCCCGAGTCGCTGAATATGCTGCGCCAGCTGATCCAGCCCCTGAGGGGCGGAAGGCATCTGCTTGGTTTGCGTTGGAAAAACGTGCCCAAGCGCGATGTAAGAGGGACGCGCCGCCAGCGCGATATCAATTTCCATATCGTCATGCGTCGAAACGCCAAGGCGCAGCCCGGCGTTGCGGATGGCGCTGAGGTCGGTGGTTTCCAGATCTTCCTGGCCTAAATGCACCCCGTAGGCCTGATGTTTGATGGCCAGACGCCAGTAATCATTAATAAACAGCCGCGCATCATATTTGCGCCCCAGGGCGATCGCGGCAACCACATCGTCTTCGACTTCGCTATCGCGTTTATCCTTGATACGCAGCTGGATAGTGCGAACGCCCGCATCCAGCAAGCGTTCGATCCACGCGACGCTATCGACGACTGGATAAAGCCCCAGGCGGAAAGGGACGGATGGAAAATCGGGTTGATACATCAGGCTTCCTCCTTACGTAGATAGATTTCACCGCCGCGGGCGCGAAAGTTATCCGACATATCGGCCATCCCCACTTCGATGGTCTGCGCGGCGGCGTAGTCGCGAACTTCCTGGCTTATCTTCATTGAGCAGAATTTAGGGCCGCACATGGAGCAGAAGTGGGCCACTTTGCCTGACTCCTGCGGCAGGGTTTCGTCGTGGTAAGCGCGCGCGGTGAACGGGTCGAGCGCCAGATTAAACTGATCTTCCCAGCGGAACTCGAAGCGCGCTTTCGACATGGCGTTATCGCGGATCTGCGCGCCGGGGTGGCCTTTGGCGAGATCGGCGGCGTGGGCGGCAATTTTGTAGGTAATCAGGCCCTGCTTAACGTCTTCTTTATTCGGCAGGCCGAGGTGCTCTTTTGGCGTCACGTAGCAGAGCATCGCGCAGCCGAACCAGCCGATCATGGCGGCGCCAATTCCCGAGGTGAAATGGTCATAGCCCGGCGCGATATCGGTGGTTAGCGGCCCTAAGGTGTAGAACGGCGCTTCGTGGCAGTGCTCCAGCTCTTCGGTCATATTGCGCTGAATCATCTGCATCGGCACGTGGCCCGGGCCTTCGATCATCACCTGTACGTCATACTCCCAGGCGATTTTGGTCAGTTCGCCCAGGGTGTGCAGTTCGGCGAACTGCGCTTCGTCGTTGGCATCCTGAATCGAGCCGGGACGCAGGCCGTCGCCCAATGACAGCGAGACGTCATAGGCGGCGCAGATTTCGCAGATTTCGCGGAAATGCTGGTAGAGGAAATTCTCTTTGTGATGGGACAGGCACCATTTCGCCATGATTGAGCCGCCGCGGGAGACGATGCCGGTCAGGCGCCTGGCGGTCATCGGCACGTAGCGCAGCAGCACGCCCGCATGGATGGTGAAGTAGTCCACCCCCTGTTCCGCCTGCTCGAGCAGCGTATCGCGGAAGGCTTCCCAGGTGAGATCTTCGGCGATCCCGTTGACCTTCTCCAGCGCCTGGTAGATCGGCACCGTACCGATCGGTACCGGACTATTGCGCAGGATCCACTCGCGGGTCTCGTGAATATAGCGGCCGGTGGAGAGGTCCATGACCGTATCCGCTCCCCAGCGCGTCGCCCACACCAGCTTCTCGACCTCTTCTTCAATCGACGAAGTGACCGCCGAGTTGCCGATATTGGCGTTAACCTTCACGAGGAAGTTGCGGCCAATAATCATCGGTTCGGATTCCGGATGATTAATATTGGCCGGGATAATCGCGCGCCCGGCGGCGACTTCAGCCCGCACAAACTCCGGGGTGATATTCTCCGGCAGCCGCGCGCCAAACCCAACGCCCGGATGCTGCTGGCGCAGCACTTCGCCACGAATACGCTCGCGGCCCATATTCTCGCGAATGGCGATGAACTCCATTTCCGGGGTGACAATCCCCTGACGGGCGTAGTGCAGCTGCGTCACGCATTTCCCGACGATGGCGCGCCTGGGCGTGAGCAGGCCGGTAAAGCGCAGTTCGTTGAGGCCATCATCCGCCAGCCGCTCTCTGGTATAGGCCGAGCTGCGATCGCTGAGTGCTTCGCAGTCGCGGCGCGCATCAATCCACGGCTGACGCAGTTTTGCCAGACCCTGCTGAACGTTAATCGCGACGTGCGGATCGCCATAGGGGCCGGAGGTGTCATAGACCGGAATAGCTTCGTTCGCTTCGTACTGAGGATTATCTTTGCTGCCGCCAATAAGCGTCGGGCTCAGCTGAATTTCGCGCATCGGTACGCGAATATCTTCCTGCGAACCGGGGATATAGATGCGCTGCGAATTGGGAAATGCGGTACCTTCCAGGGTGTCGATAAAGCGCTGGGCGCGTTCGCGTTGCTCTCGACGCGTGAGTTTGGTTGTAGACATAGCTCATTCCAGTTAAACAGGATATGGCTTGCCAGACGACGGATGGAGTAACAGATGCGATCGGCCCTGAAGAGGCAGATGCTAAACGCAGTTTACTCTTGTTCCCTTCGCAGGTATTAGCCTGATCAGGTTCCGCGGATCCCGAATTAACGGTCTCAGCCTTTTCCAGTGTGGAAAATGGGCACTCCGACAAGATGACATCCCCTCTCCGTGAGGGGGAATGTATGTAAACTACGCGTTAATGGCTCACAACTCAAGCGGTCGGCGCGATATTGTCGCTGACGTTGTCTTTGCGGCTGTGGGCGACGGCGAGGGCGATCAGGTTATCTTCCAGCGCAAAGCGCGCTTCCAGCGCTTCGCCGATATCCGACAGCGCCTGCTGGAACTCAAGGTAGTTATCGTGATCGATGGCGTTTTCGAGGCAGGAGTCGTAATAATCCATGATCTGCTGGGTATTGGCCTGCAGCTGTGGATAAATCTTAGTGGCGGCTAAAAGTGGCGTATCGCCTTCCAATTCGCCGATAAAGCGTTCATAAATATTAAAATGGCCGGAGGAGAGGTAGTCCACCAGGCTTTGACAAAAATCATCCAGCGCTTTCTCATTAAGCCGCATAAATGATTCTTTGCCGGGCTTCAGGCCAACCAGGTTGTAGTAAGCCACAAGCAAATGCTTACGTACTTGTAGCCAGCGATCGACCAGTTTATTGCTGCCTCCAACACGTTCCGTCAGGTTTTCCAGCTGGTTTAACATGGTTGACTCCGCAAGGTTTTAAGAGAAATACGTTGCTCACCAAAATGTAAATTTAATGTTAAAAGTGCCAGTAAAATAAAGGTAGTGCAATAGATATGGATCGTATTATTGAAAAATTAGATCGCGGCTGGTGGATCGTCAGCCACGAACAGAAATTATGGTTGCCCGACGGAGAATTGCCCTACGGCGAAGCGGTAAATTTTAATCTTGCGGGGCAGCCCGCGCTGCGAATCGGAGAATGGCAGGGCGATCCGGTGTGGCTGGTCCGCCAGGATCGCCGGCATGAGATGGGATCGCTGCGTCAGGTGCTCGATCAGGATGCTGGCCTTTTTCAACTGGCGGGACGCGGGATCCAGTTGGCGGAATTCTACCGCTCGCACAAATTCTGCGGCTACTGCGGCCATCCTATGCACCCCAGCAAAACCGAGTGGGCAATGCTGTGCAGCCACTGCCGCGAACGCTACTACCCGCAAATCGCCCCGTGCATTATCGTCGCCATCCGTCGGGATGATTCTATCCTGCTGGCGCAGCATACTCGCCATCGTAACGGCGTGCATACGGTGCTGGCCGGGTTTGTCGAAGTCGGCGAAACCCTGGAGCAGACCGTTGCCCGCGAGGTGATGGAGGAGAGCGGCATTAAGGTGAAAAACCTGCGCTACGTGACCTCTCAGCCCTGGCCGTTCCCACAATCGCTGATGACCGCGTTTATGGCCGAGTACGATAGCGGCGAGATTGTCATCGACAAGAAAGAGCTGCTGGAGGCGGGATGGTATCGCTATGACAATCTGCCGCTTTTGCCGCCGCCGGGCACCGTGGCGCGCCGTCTGATTGAAGATACCGTGGCGATGTGTCGGGCAGAGTATGAGTGACATGTTACATATACTTTATCCTTCAAATTGCCTCTTTGTTGGCTGCTTTCACTTACCCCAGTCACTTACTTGAGTAAGCTCCTTGGGTTCATTCAATTGCCGCCTCGATCCACTTTGAATGATTTTGTGTATAAACTTGGCGCATCAACGCTAAAGGAATGTAAAAATGACCGAACTGAAGAACGATCGCTACCTGCGCGCGCTGCTACGCCAGCCGGTTGATGTCACCCCGGTATGGATGATGCGTCAGGCGGGCCGCTATTTACCGGAATATAAGGCCACCCGCGCCGAGGCGGGCGATTTTATGTCGCTGTGTAAAAACGCCGAGCTTGCCTGTGAAGTGACGTTGCAGCCGCTGCGCCGCTATAAGCTGGATGCGGCTATCCTCTTCTCGGACATTCTCACCATCCCGGATGCGATGGGGCTGGGGCTCTATTTCGAAGCCGGGGAGGGCCCGCGTTTTACCTCACCCATTACCGGCAAAGCGGATGTCGATAAATTACCCGTCCCCGACCCGGAAGATGAGCTTGGCTACGTGATGAACGCCGTGCGCACCATCCGCCGTGAGCTGAAGGGAGAAGTGCCGCTGATTGGCTTTTCCGGCAGCCCGTGGACGCTGGCGACCTACATGGTGGAAGGCGGCAGCAGCAAAGCGTTTACGGTGATCAAAAAGATGATGTACGCCGAGCCGCAGGCCCTGCACGCGCTGCTCGATAAGCTGGCGAAAAGCGTCACGCTGTATCTGAATGCGCAAATCAAAGCGGGCGCGCAGTCGGTGATGATCTTTGATACCTGGGGCGGGGTGCTGACCGGCCGGGATTATCAGCAGTTCTCGCTCTATTACATGCATAAAATCGTTGATGGGCTGCTGCGTGAGAACGATGGCCGCCGCGTGCCGGTGACGCTGTTTACCAAAGGCGGCGGGCAGTGGCTGGAAGCGATGGCGGAAACCGGCTGCGATGCGCTGGGGCTCGACTGGACGACCGATATCGCCGATGCGCGGCGTCGCGTCGGCCATAAAGTCGCCCTGCAGGGCAATATGGATCCCTCGATGCTCTATGCTCCTCCGGCGCGCATCGAAGAAGAGGTGGCGACCATTCTCGCCGGGTTTGGCCAGGGCGAAGGCCATGTCTTTAACCTTGGGCACGGCATTCATCAGGACGTCGACCCGGAACATGCGGGCGTATTTGTGGAGGCAGTGCACCGGTTGTCGGCGCCATACCACCGTTAAGGAGTGAATATGGATTTGTCATCGCTACGCACCCAGCAGCTCAGCCTGGCGGCATCGGTTGAACGAGGCGATCGGCTGGACCAGGATCCGCCGACGCTGATCGGCGGAGCGGATGTTGGATTTGAGCAAGAGGGAGAGGTGACCCGGGCGGCGATGGTGCTGCTGAGCTATCCGTCCCTGGAGCTGGTGGAGTATCAGGTCGCGCGCGTCGCGACCACGATGCCCTATATCCCCGGCTTCCTCTCCTTTCGCGAAACCCCCGCGCTGCTGGCGGCCTGGGAGCAGCTTTCGCAGAAGCCAAATCTTTTATTTGTTGATGGCCACGGTATTTCCCACCCGCGCCGCCTCGGCGTCGCCAGCCATTTTGGTCTGCTGGTGGATGTGCCGACCATCGGCGTGGCGAAAAAACGGCTGTGCGGTAAGTTCGAGCCGCTGGGCGATGAGCCCGGCGCGCTGGCGCCGTTGTTAGATAAAGGCGAGCAGCTGGCGTGGGTTTTGCGCAGTAAAACGCGCTGTAATCCCCTGTTTGTGAGTACCGGGCACCGCGTGGGCCTGGATAGCGCGCTGATGTGGGTGGAGCGCTGCCTGAAAGGCTACCGCCTGCCTGAGCCGACGCGCTGGGCTGATGCCGTGGCGTCCCGGCGTCCGGCGTTTGTGCGTTGGCAAGCAAATCACGACTGATTCAGGTACACTGCGGCTAATTTCTGACTTCGAGATTTCATCATGTTACAAAACCCGATTCATCTGCGTCTGGAGAAGCTGGAAAGCTGGCAGCACGTGACCTTTATGGCCTGCCTGTGCGAGCGGATGTACCCCAACTACGCCATGTTCTGTCAGCAAACTGAGTTCGCCGATGGCCAGCTTTATCGCCGTATTCTCGATCTGATCTGGGAAACGCTGACGGTAAAAGATGCGAAGGTGAATTTCGACAGCCAGCTGGAAAAGCTGGAAGAGGCTATTCCGGCCGCTGATGATTACGACCTGTACGGCGTCTATCCGGCCATTGATGCATGCGTGGCCTTGAGTGAGCTGATTCATTCGCGGCTGAGCGGCGAAACGCTCGAACATGCTATTGAAGTCAGCAAGAGCTCGATCACCACCGTTGCGATGCTGGAAATGACCCAGGCTGGTCGCGAAATGACCGACGAAGAGCTCAAAGAAAACCCGGCTGTCGAACAAGAATGGGATATTCAGTGGGAGATTTTCCGTCTTCTGGCCGACTGTGAAGAACGCGATATTGAACTGATCAAAGGGCTGCGTGCAGACCTTCGCGAGGCCGGTGAGAGCAATATTGGTATAAATTTTCAGCAATGAGACCAGAAAACGTGATTTACCGCCTGAATTGTAGCGTCTGAAGGCTTCCATTCCGCCCCCCGTCTGGTCTACATTTGGGGGGCGAAAAAACGTGGCTATCGGTGCGTGTATGCAGGAGAGTGCTTTTCAGGCATTTCCGTCGCACTCGATGCTTAGCAAGCGATAAACACATTGTAAGGATAACTTATGAACAAGACTCAACTGATTGATGTAATTGCGGACAAAGCTGACCTGTCCAAAGCACAGGCGAAAGCTGCCCTGGAATCTACCCTGGCTGCAATTACCGAGTCTCTGAAAGAAGGTGATGCTGTTCAACTGGTTGGTTTCGGTACCTTCAAAGTGAACCACCGCGCTGAGCGTACTGGCCGCAACCCGCAGACCGGTAATGAAATCAAAATCGCCGCAGCAAACGTACCGGCATTTGTTTCTGGTAAAGCTCTGAAAGACGCAGTTAAGTAAGACCGCGTGGCAGTGTACAGTTTTATCGAAGGGGCTTGTCGGCCCCTTTTGTCTACCTGGCGCCGCACGCTGGCGCTGGTAGGCGTATTGCTGCTCACTGCCTGCAGCCATGATTCCTCTCTCCCGCCGTTTACCGCCAGCGGATATGCGGATAACCAGGGGGCGATGCGTATCTGGCGCAAAGATTCTAACGGCGAGGTCCATCTCCTTGCTGCCTTCAGTCCATGGCGTCATGGTAATACTTCGACCAGCGAGTACCGCTGGCAGGATGGCCAGCTCGCGCTGATTGAACTCAACGTCTACGGTAAACCGCCGGAACATATTCGCGCCCGGTTTGATGCGCAGGGCGAACTCAGCTTTATGCAGCGTGAAATCGATGGGCAGAAGCAGCAGCTTTCCAGCGATCAGGTCGCGCTATACCGCTATCGCGCTGAGCAAATACGCCAGACCAGCGACGCTCTGCGTCAGGGACGCGTTATGCTGCGCCAGGGGCGCTGGCATGCCAACAGGACGGTGACCACCTGTGAAGGTCAGACCGTGAAGCCTGACCTCGATACGCAGGCGCTGGCGCATATTGAGCGACGTCAGAATCACTCATCCATTGAGGTCAGCGTGGCGTGGCTGGAAGCGCCTGAAGGCTCTCAGCTGCTGCTGGTGGCAAACGAAGATTTCTGCACCTGGCAGCCGACAGAAAAAAGCTTCTGAGCCTTACCAGTGGCTCATCCCCATATGACCGCGGCCTCCGCCGCAGATCCCTGGTCCCATACCCACACCGCGAGAAATACCCGCCTGCGCTAATGCGAGATCGAACTTAACCCGCTGCTGGGCCAGCTGTTGACCGATAACCTCCATCTCCTGGGCAATGGATTCGACTTTCGCGCTGTCAGGCTTATCCGCGGTTAACAGCGCATGGTATTCGTAGCGTTTTGATTGAAGCTGCTGACGCAAAACGCGGGTTTGTTCATAGAAATCGTTATGCAGCTTCCGGGCAGTGGCCTGCTGATCGGCGGTGAGCTGGCTGTAGCCCTGGGGGCCCATTCCGCTGCCGTTATTCCAGTGGTGCCTTGCCCAGGCTGAACTGCTGCCGAAAGTCAGCGCGGCGAGGGCAATCAGCGTCAGCGTCATTTTTTTGTTCCGTTTCATAGTTTATTCTCCTGGCTTATGGTTTCTCAATGATTTGCATCTTCTGTGCCAGAATGGAAAGGCCGCAGGATATCGGGCATTGAGCGCCTTCCAGCCAGACGAGAGCGAGTAAAAATGACTCGCGGTCAAGGAGGCTGCGGGTCATTTTTACTCGATCGCCTTCCCGGTTTGCGCATGAGAAGCGGTTAGACGGGACGGAAAAATGGCATGATTTCTGCTGAGCGATACGGTGTCTGAGGAAAGGGAGTTGTCATGAACGCGATGCGGTTGTCTAAGGATTCCGTCGCCGTCTGGCTGAGCTGGTTGTTAACCGGCCTTATCTTGCTGCTGGTATGCCTGTTCTCTGCGTTAATCGTGCGTGATTATGGCCGTGAAAATGAAGCCGCGCGCCAGACTATCCAGGAAAAGGGCAGCGTGCTGATTCGCGCCCTTGAGTCCGGCGCCCGGGTGGGCATGGGAATGCGTATGCATCATTCCCAACTGCAGGCGTTGCTGGAGGAGATGGCCTGGCAGCCTGGCGTGCTGTGGTTCGCTGTGACGGATGAGAGCGGTAAAATCATTGCCCATAGCGACCCGCGGCGGGTTGGTGAGTCGCTCTATCCTGCCAGCACTCTGCGTGAGCTGAATATTGGGAGCGAGGAGCGCTGGCGCCGGCTCGAAAAACCGGAACCGGCGCTGGAGATTTATCGTCAATTTCGCCCGCTTAACGGCGGCGGGCATCATATGCGCATGATGATGCGTCGCGAAGCTGCCGGGCTGCGTACCCAGGCTCCCCAGGTTATTTTTATTGCTTTTGATACCCGCGAGCTGGATGCCGACCATGCCCGTAGCCTGCGTAATATGGTTATCATGCTCTGCGCGGCGGGCGTAGTGATGGCGGCAACGTTGCTGGCGCAGTTCTGGTTCCGCCGCTATCAACGTTCGCGCAAGCAGCTGCAGGAGGCGACGGCGCGTAAAGAAAAGCTGGTGGCGCTTGGTCATCTGGCCGCGGGCGTTGCCCATGAGATCCGCAACCCGCTGTCATCTATAAAAGGGCTGGCAAAGTATTTTGCCGAGCGAACCCCAGCCGATGGCGAAGCGCATCAGTTGGCCCAGGTGATGGCGAAGGAAGCCGATCGCCTGAACAGGGTCGTCAGCGAGCTGCTGGAACTGGTGCGTCCGGCGCATTTAACGTATCAATCGGTTGATTTGAATGACGTGATTACGCACTCGCTTCAGCTGATTAGCCAGGATGCCGCCAGCCGGGCGATAACGCTCGCGTTCACCGCGCAGCCCGCGCTATGCCGCATTCAGGCCGATCCGGATCGTTTGAAACAGGTGCTGCTGAACCTTTATCTCAATGCCGTCCATGCTATTGGCCGCGATGGCGTGATTACGGTGGCGGTGAGGGAATGCGGCGACGGGCGAGTAAAGGTGAGCGTTGCGGACAGCGGCAAGGGGATGACGGCGGAACAGCTACAGGCCATTTTTACTCCGTACTTCACGACCAAGGCCGACGGCACCGGGCTGGGCCTGGCGGTGGTGCAGAACATTGTCGAGCAGCACGGTGGAACGATTCACGCCGAGAGCGCCCCCGGCGAAGGCGCGCTATTTACTCTCTATTTGCCGGTCAACGGGCAACAAAAGGATGAACAAGGATGAGTGGCGAGCAGATCGATATTCTGGTGGTGGACGATGACATCAGCCACTGCACTATCTTACAGGCGCTGTTGCGGGGCTGGGGATACCGGGTTGCGCTGGCCTACAACGGTGTACAGGCGCTGGAACAGGTGCGCCAGACGGTGTTTGATCTGGTGCTTTGCGATATCCGCATGGCCGAGATGGACGGCATCGAAACGCTGAAAGAGATCAAAACCTGGAATCCGTCGATTCCGGTATTGATCATGACCGCATACTCCAGCGTCGATACCGCCGTGGAGGCGCTGAAATCCGGTGCGCTGGACTACCTTATCAAGCCGCTGGACTTTGACAAGCTGCAGCAGACGCTGTCTGAGGCGTTGGCCCATACGCGGCTGAGCGAGTCACCTGTCGCGGGTAGTCCCCCCGCGGCCCAGTTTGGCATGGTGGGCGATAGCCCGGCGATGCGGGCGCTGTTGAATAATATTGCCCTGGTTGCCCCCTCCGATGCGACGGTATTAATTCACGGCGAGTCGGGCACCGGGAAAGAGCTGGTCGCGCGGGCGCTGCACGCCAGCAGCGCCCGCAGCCGCAGGCCGCTGGTGATCCTCAACTGTGCCGCACTCAACGAGTCGTTGCTGGAGTCGGAGCTGTTTGGTCACGAGAAAGGCGCCTTTACCGGCGCGGACAAACGGCGAGAAGGGCGTTTTGTTGAAGCGGACGGCGGTACGCTCTTTCTCGATGAGATTGGCGATATTTCACCGCTGATGCAGGTGCGCCTGCTGCGGGCGATTCAGGAGCGTGAAGTGCAGCGCGTGGGCAGCAATCAGACCCTTTCGGTCGATGTACGGCTAATTGCCGCCACCCACCGGGATTTAGCTGAAGAGGTCAGCGCCGGACGTTTTCGTCAGGATCTCTACTATCGCCTGAACGTCGTGACTATCGATATGCCGCCGCTGCGTCAGCGCAAGGAAGATATCCCTCAGCTGGCGCGCTATTTCCTGCAGCGTTATGCCGAGCGTAACCGCAAAGCGGTGCAGGGGTTTACGCCGCAGGCGATGGACTTACTGATTCACTACGCATGGCCGGGGAATATTCGCGAACTGGAAAATGCGGTGGAGCGGGCGGTGGTCCTGCTGACCGGAGAGTATATCTCGGAACGCGAGCTGCCGCTGGCGATTGCCGGTACGTCGGTTTCGGACGCGCCGCACGGCGAGGATATTATTCAGCCGCTGGTGGAAGTCGAGAAAGAAGCGATCCTGGTGGCGCTCGAAAAAACGGGCGGCAACAAAACTGAAGCCGCCCGTCAGCTGGGCATTACGCGCAAAACGCTGCTGGCAAAGCTCAGCCGTTAGCTGTTTTGCTCACGTTCAATAGCGCGCCAGCCGATGTCGTTACGGCTAAAGCTGCCGTCCCAGCGGATATCGCTCATCAGGGCGTAAGCGCGCTTTTGCGCTTCAGCGACGGTGTGACCCAGCGCGGTAGCGCAGAGCACCCGGCCGCCGCTGGTCAGCACGCGATCGTCATCAGCGAGTCTGGTACCGGCGTGGAAGACCTTGCCATCAGCCGCTTCTTCCAGAGGCAGGCCGTGGATCTCATCACCGGTGCTGTAGTTGCCCGGATAGCCACCGGCGGCGATCACGACGCCCAGCGAGGCGCGTTCGTCCCACTCGGAGGTTTTCTCATTCAGCTTGCCGTCGCAGGCGGCGAGGCACAGATCTACCAGATCCGATTTCATGCGCAGCATGATCGGCTGGGTTTCCGGATCGCCAAAGCGGCAGTTGAACTCGATAACCTTCGGGTTTCCCTGTTTATCGATCATCAGGCCCGCATAGAGGAAACCGGTGTAGGTGTTCCCTTCCGCTGCCATACCTTTTACGGTTGGCCAGATAATGCGTTCCATGGTGCGCTGGTGAACCTCATCGGTTACCACCGGCGCCGGTGAGTAAGCGCCCATACCGCCCGTGTTCGGGCCGGTATCGCCATTGCCCACGCGTTTGTGATCCTGGCTGGTGGCCATCGGCAGGACGTGCTCGCCGTCGACCATCACGATAAAGCTCGCCTCTTCGCCGTCGAGGAACTCTTCAATGACGATGCGGTGTCCGGCGTCGCCAAAGGCGTTACCTGCCAGCATGTCGTGAACGGCGGCTTCCGCTTCTTCCAGCGTCATGGCGACAATCACGCCCTTGCCGGCGGCCAGGCCGTCGGCCTTGATGACGATCGGCGCGCCTTTCTCACGCAGGTACGCCAGCGCGGGCTCGACTTCGGTGAAGTTCTGGTATTCCGCCGTCGGGATGTTATGACGCGCGAGGAAATCTTTGGTGAAGGCTTTGGAGCCTTCAAGCTGCGCCGCGCCTTCCGTTGGGCCGAAGATTTTCAGCCCTGCGGCACGGAACGCATCGACAACGCCAATTACCAGCGGCGCTTCCGGGCCAACGATGGTCAGGTCAATCTTCTCGCTCTGCGCAAAGCTCAGCAGCGCCGGAATATCGGTGACGCCGATAGCCACGTTCTGCAGCGCCGGTTCCAGCGCGGTGCCCGCGTTCCCCGGGGCGACAAAAACGGTATCAACCTGCGGTGACTGTGCGGCCTTCCAGGCCAGCGCGTGTTCGCGTCCGCCGTTGCCAATAACTAATACTTTCATCGTCTGCTCCGTGAATTAATGGCGGAAGTGGCGCATGTCGGTGAAGATCATCGCGATGCCGTGCTCATCGGCGGCGGCAATCACCTCTTCGTCGCGAATAGAACCACCGGGCTGAATGACGCAGCTCACGCCAACGGCAGCAGCGGCATCAATACCGTCGCGGAACGGGAAGAAAGCGTCGGACGCCATAGCCGAACCTTTCACTTCCAGACCTTCATCACCGGCTTTAATCCCGGCGATTTTGGCGGAGTAAACGCGGCTCATCTGGCCTGCGCCTATCCCGATGGTCATATTCTCTTTGGCGTACACAATGGCGTTGGATTTAACGAATTTCGCCACTTTCCAGCAGAACAGCGCATCGCGCAGCTCCTGCTCGGTCGGCTGGCGTTTGGAAACCACGCGCAGTTCGCCTTCCGTAACCATACCCAGATCGCGATCCTGAACCAGCAGGCCGCCGTTAACGCGTTTGAAGTCCAGACCCGGTACGCGCTGCGTCCACTGACCGCAGGTCAGGACGCGGACATTCTGTTTCGCGGCAGTGATCTTCAGGGCTTCTTCCGTCGCAGACGGTGCGATGATCACTTCAACAAACTGGCGGGAGATGATCGCCTGCGCGGTTTCGGCATCCAGTTCGCGGTTAAACGCGATAATGCCGCCGAAGGCAGAGGTCGGGTCAGTTTTGTACGCGCGGTCGTAGGCGTCCAGAATAGAGGTACTTACCGCTACGCCACATGGGTTGGCGTGCTTCACAATAACGCAGGCCGGCTCGCTGAATTCTTTGACGCATTCCAGCGCGGCATCGGTGTCAGCGATGTTGTTATAGGAGAGCGCTTTACCCTGAACCTGCTGTGCAGTGGCGACAGAGGCTTCTTTGACTTCTTCTTCTATATAGAAGGCCGCCTGCTGGTGGCTGTTTTCACCATAGCGCATATCCTGCTTCTTAATGAAGTTCAGATTCAGGGTGCGCGGGAAGCGACCCGCGGCTTCTTTGCTCTCGCCGTGATAGGCCGGAACCATGCTGCCGAAGTAGTTGGCAATCATGCTGTCGTAGGCGGCGGTGTGTTCGAATGCCTTAATGGCGAGGTCGAAGCGGGTGTCGAGGGTCAGGGAGCCTTCGTTGGCATCCATCTCTTTAATAATGGCATCGTAGTCGCTGCTCTTCACCACGATGGCGACGTCTTTATGGTTCTTCGCCGCTGAGCGAACCATGGTTGGGCCGCCGATATCAATGTTTTCTACCGCATCTTCCAGCGAGCAGCCCTCGCGGGCAACGGTTTGAGCAAACGGATACAGGTTAACCACCACCATATCAATAGGCGCGATACCGTGTTGTTCCATAATACCGTCATCCTGGCCGCGGCGACCGAGAATACCGCCGTGAACTTTCGGATGCAGGGTCTTCACGCGTCCGTCCATCATTTCCGGGAAACCGGTGTAGTCAGAGACTTCGGTAACCGGCAGACCTTTCTCAGCCAGCAGGCGTGCGGTACCACCCGTAGACAGTAGCTCGACACCACGAGCGGAAAGCGCCTGCGCGAATTCGACGATACCGGCCTTGTCAGAAACACTGAGCAGGGCGCGGCGGACTGGACGACGTTGTTGCATGGTATTAAATCCCCAGGATTTGAATATTACAGAGAGCGTTAGGTGAATTTTTGTCTAAAAACTCACCTAACGCACCCAACCGGGCATCCTTGTTATAGCGCGGCATTGTAACGAAAACGTTTGCGCAACGCTCGCGAATTTTTATCTTTCTCTTTTTAGCCCAGGATCGCGCCCTATAGAGAGAGGAGAGCGGGCCTTTATAAGAGGGTATCGGCCGCCACCTGTGGATAATTCTGTGCGTAACAGGGTATAAAGCGGGGTTTTGCTGGGGAATGCAGCAGTCAGTCATTTTTCTGCAATTTTACTATTGCGGATGCTCGGGAACTCCCTATAATGCGCCTCCATCGACACGGCAGATGTGAATCACTTCACAAACAACCCGGTCGGTTGAAGAGAAAAAA
>NZ_JBEAFQ010000064.1:0-29885 GCF_040062275.1 Klebsiella sp. GW_Kp182
TAGCCCGGGTAAGGCGTTTACGCCGCGACCCGGGAAAAAAGTACGCTTGCTCCCCTGACCGAACTTCCGGCTACAGGTTCATCAACGCCCGCGAACCGGTAGCCCGGGTAAGGCGTTTACGCCGCGACCCGGGAAAAAAGTACGCTTGCTCCCCTGACCGAACTTCCGGCTACAGGTTCATCAACGCCCGCGAACCGGTAGCCCGGGTAAGGCGTTTACGCCGCGACCCGGGAAAAAATTACGCTTGCTCCCCTGACCGAACTTCCGGCTCGCTCTGCGCTTAGCCGGGGAACGCCGGCTCCTCTGCGGCTTCAAGTGCCGCAAAACCGCCATTCCCCTGCCAGCCATCAAGCCGCGCGTACACCACCTCGACCGCGTCCTTAATCGGCTGGGTCATCGGGTAATAAAAGCCGACGATATCCGGCTGAATGCCTAAGAAAATCACCTCGCCGATATCCTCTTTTAGCTGATCGATCAGATAGTTGAGCGGCATATTGTGGGTGGTCATCATAAACATCTCGGCGATATCGTCCGGATCGACGATGCGGATCTCGCCGGGATTCAGGCCCATATCGGTGGCATCGACGATCAGCAGGCGCTCGGGGCGCAGCTCGCGAATGGCGACGATATCGTTCTCCGGCGCGCTGCCGCCGTCAATCACCACCCATTCGCCGACGGGGTTAGCCGCGCACATCTCCGCCAGCAGCGGACCTGCGCCGTCGTCGCCCATCATACTATTGCCGACACAGAGTAAAACGTCAGTCACGGAGTCTCCTCACCATCAGATAGATGGCGCTTTCCTGGTGAATATCATGCAGCATGCTGAGCAGCGTTTTGCTCCACGCCTGCTGCTCGGGGGTCTGACGGGCCTGCGCTTTATCAAAAGCGTTGGCCAGCATCGTCACATGATTGCTGTCGATAACAATCTCGCCGTACTTCGGCACGCCTTCCATTTTGCGCCGCGCGGTGCTGCCCTCTTCGAGGGTCGCAATCCACGCCAGATACGCCTGCCACGGGCAGCTCAGCGCCGCCTCAAGGCAGTCGATCACGCCGAGGTGGTGGCCAATTGCCAGGCTGTAATAGACCACCTGCTGCGCCTGGTCGGGCGTCGCATCGTTCTCATCAATAAATTTACGGCTCAGCTGACTGAACACCACCGTCTCGCTCATCGGATACGCGCTCCTTCGACCACCTGGTTCAGATGGGTGACGATCTCGGTCAGGCGCGGATCTTTTTCCGCCTCCAGCCAGCGCACCACCTGGCTATCGCCCTGTCCCAGCAGGCGCATATAGTCGTCGGCTATCTGGCGACCGTAGCGATAGCCCGCCAGCCGGCGCGCTTCGCGGTCGATGCGCACCCGCAGCGGCTGTACCATATCCGGATGCAGAAGCTCGGTCGGCCGTTCGTCCTGTTCGCCTGGCACGCGGGCGTGGATTTTCTGCTCCAGCAGGCCCAGCGCCATCGCGAAGCCGTACAGCGTCGCGGCGGGGGTCGGCGGGCAGCCGGGAATATAGACATCCACCGGCACGATTTTATCGGTGCCGCCCCATACGCAGTAGAGGTCGTGGAAGATGCCGCCGCTGTTGCCGCAGGCGCCGTAGGAGATACAGATTTTCGGGTCCGGCGCGGACTGCCACGCGCGCAGCGCGGGAGAACGCATCGCCCGGGTTACCGCCCCGGTAAACAGCAGAATATCGGCGTGACGCGGCGACGGCACCACTTTGATCCCAAAACGCTCGGCGTCGAACAGCGGCGACAGGGTAGCGAAAATCTCGATCTCGCAGCCGTTGCAGCCGCCGCAGTCCACCCGGTAGACGTAGGCGGAGCGCTTAATTTTCTTCAGCAGCGATGCCTTCATGCTGGCGATGGACTCATCCACCGTCATCGGCACCGGAATGCCGTTTTCATCGCGCGGGCCTAATAAGTTGCTCATCAGCTGGCCTCTCTCATATGGCGAGTCAGTTCAATACGGTCGGACGGCACCAGGCACTTCTGGCGTTTACACTCCGGGCAGGTCTCAAAGCTTTCGCGATGCAGCTCGGCGCGGCTGTCGCCGTTGTGTTTAAGCAGCGCGATGGCGTAGTCGATCTCTTTCTGTACGGCGAACGGCCGTTCGCATACCCGACAGTGGCAGATGGCAAAACGCGACTGCTGGAGGAAATCCTCTTTTTTCCACACCGCCAGCTCGTACTCCTGAGAGAGCCTAATCGCCGCCGTCGGGCAAACCTCTTCGCAGCGTCCGCAGAAAATGCAGCGTCCGAGGTTGAACTGCCACGCCAGCTGGTTGGTGGCCAGATCGGTCTCCACCGTCAGGGCGTTCGACGGACAGGCGTTAACGCAGGCGGCGCAGCCGATGCACTGCTGCGGGTTATGCTCCGGTTTGCCGCGGAAGTTTTTATCCACCGGCATCGGCTCCAGCGGGTATGAGTGCGTCGCGGTGCCGGTTTTGATGACTTTTTTTATAAAGGTAAACATGGCGATTCCTTATTTCAGCGGCGAGTTCTTACGCTCGATGCTGTAGCGCTCCAGCTCTTTGTACGGCACCACTTTGCTTTTCTTCTTGCGCACGTCGACTACGGTCATGCGGTCGGTGCAGGAGTAGCACGGGTCGAGGCTGCCGATAATCAGCGGCGCGTCGGAGACGGTATTGCCGCGCAGCATATAGCGCAGGGTCGGCCAGTTGGCGTAGGTCGCCGCCCGGCAGCGCCAGCGGTACAGCTTCTGGTTGTCGCCGGTCATGCTCCAGTGGATATCATCTCCGCGCGGCGCTTCCGAGAAGCCCAGCGCGAAGCGGTGCGGAATATAGGTGAACCCTTCGACCATCAGCGGGCCGCCCGGCAGGTTATCGAGGCCAAAGTCGATCATGTTCAGCGCGGTGTAGACCTCGTTGATGCGCACCTTCAGGCGCGAGATGACGTCGCAGCCCTGTTCGCTGTGCACTTCCATCGGCAGCAGGCCGTAGCCGACAAACGGGTGATCGGCGCGGGTATCGCGGGCGTGGCCGCTGGCGCGCACCATCGGGCCAACGTTGCTGAAGTCGCGGGCGATTTGCGGGTCGAGACGACCGATGCCCACGGTACGCTGCTCCATATTCGGCGTGCTGAGCAGCATATCCACCAGCTCCTGCACGTCGCGGCGCATCTGCTGCGCCAGCTGGCGGGTCTGGATCATGTCCTCTTTCAGCAGATCGCGACGAATGCCGCCAATCAGGTTCAGACCGTAGGTTTTACGCGCCCCGGTAAGAATTTCCGCCATCTTCATCGAGGTTTCGCGCACGCGGAAGAACTGCATAAACCCGGAGTCGAAGCCGGTAAAGTGGCAGGCGAGGCCGAGGTTCAGCAGGTGCGAGTGCAGGCGCTCCACCTCCAGCAGAATGGCGCGGATCATCTGCGCGCGCTCCGGCACCACGATCCCCATCGCGTTCTCCACCGAAGTGGTGTAGGCGGTGCTGTGGGCGAAACCGCAGATACCGCACACGCGGTCCGACAGGAAGGTGACTTCGTTGTAGCCCATCCGGGTTTCCGCCAGCTTTTCCATCCCGCGATGAACGTAGAACAGGCGGTAGTCGGCGTCGATAATATTCTCGCCGTCAACGAACAGGCGGAAGTGGCCCGGTTCGTCGGAGGTGACGTGCAGCGGGCCAATCGGCACCACGTTGTTTTTCTTACTGCCCAGCTCGTTGATAAACTCGTAGGTTTCGGCGTCGGTGGTCGGCGCCGGACGCTGGCGGTAGTCCATGCTGTCTTTACGCAGCGGATAGAGTTCATCCGGCCAGTCGTCCGGCAGCACCAGCCGGCGCTCGTCCGGCAGCCCCACCGGCACCAGGCCGTACATGTCGCGCACTTCGCGCTCGCCCCATACCGCCGCCGGCACGCGCGGCGTCACCGACGGATACTCGGGTTTATTGGCGTCCACTTCCACGCGCACGGTGATCCAGCACTTCGTGCCCTGCTCCATCGACAGCACGTAGTAGACGGCGTAGTGGCCGTTCAGCTTGCGTTCATCGTTGCCGAACAGCACCGACAGCCAGCCGCCCTGCTTGTAGTACAGGAACTCGACCACTTCCGGCAGATAGTTGACCTTCACCGTGACCGTCAACTGGTCTTTGGTCTGCCAGGCTTCATCCAGCACCACGCCCGGAAAGGCCTGATGCAGCGCGGCGAGATAGTGTTGACCGATTTTTTCTTCAGACATGCTCAAACTCTCTTAAATCACGCCACCAGCAAGGAGACGAAGGCTAAAAAGGCAAAACCAAACCCGGCCCAGGTGACGCGGGAGGTGGCGCAAAAGCGCAGACGCGCCATGCTGTTTTCGAACAGCGCAATCACCAGCACGCCGAGCACCAGCTTGACGACGGCAACCACCAGCGCCAGCAGCAGACCGCCGACGCTAAAGCTGGTCATCTGTCCCCACGGGATAAATACGCCGACGAACATCTGCAGGACCACCAGCTGCTTGAGGCTGATGCCCCACTTCAGCACGCCGAAGCCGCTGCCGCTGTATTCCGAGAGCGGGCCTTCCTGCAGCTCCTGCTCCGCTTCCGCCAGGTCGAACGGCAGCTTGCCCATTTCGATAAAGGTGGCGAAGGCGCAGGCGCACAGCGCCAGAATCAGCGGAGGAGTGCGGGCGACAGGCCAGTGATAAATGGTGTCGGTGATACTGCTGATATGGGTGGACCCCGCGACCTGCGCCGCGACCCACAGGCCGAGCAGCAGGATGGGCTCCACCAGCACGCCGAGCATCGCTTCGCGGCTCGCCCCGATAGCGGTAAACGGGCTGCCGGTATCAAGGCCGGAAATAGCAAAGAAGAAGCGGGCGATAGCGAACAGGTAGATCAGGGTGATCAGGTCGCCCAGCCCCGCCATCGGCGAATCAACGGTCACCACCGGCAGCGCGGTGGCGATGGTCAGCATCACGCCGACCATCACGTACGGCGTCAGGCGGAAGACCCAGCCGGAGGCATCCGGGCCAACGCTCTGGCGGCCCAGCAGTTTCAGAATGTCCCGGTACTCCTGCAGCACGCCCGGACCGCGACGATTATGCAGACGCGCGCGGGCGACGCGGGTCACCCCGGACAACAGCGGCGCGACGGCGAACAGCACCAGCGCCTGCAACAATGCAATTAATACGCTCATTCTCAGGCTCCTCGGGAAATCACAATCACCACCAGTACCGCCAGCTCCACCAGCGCCACGCCGCGAAACAGCGCGGGCGCGGAAGCGTTCTGCCAGCCGGGCACCAGGCGCACCGGGTTCAGCCAGTGGCGCAGTTTCAGAATCGGCGCAAAGGCTTCTTTCACCGGCATGGCGAAACCGTGGGCGGTCACCACCATGGATTTTTCATGGTCGTAGCCGCAGACCCAGGCCGCCCCGCGGGAGCGCGCCGGCAGGCGATCGCCCTTGAAGAAGATCATCAGCAGCAGCGGCAGCAGCGGGCAGGCAATCAGCAGAATGGCGATCATCGGCTGGGACACCGCGCTGGAGACCTCCGCCTGCACCGGAAACGCCCCGCTCACCAGCGGCAGCAGCCACGGCGCGGCAACCCCGCCAATCACGCAGCAGACGGCGGCCAGCACCACGCTAAAGGTCATCAGCCCCGGCGCGCAGGTGGCGTTTTCCGCCTCTTTGCTTCGCGGCGCGCCGAGGAAGGTGACGCCGTAGACTTTCGCCATACACATCACCGCCAGCGCGCCGGTAATCGCCAGGCCCACCGCCAGCAGCGGCCCGAGCAGGCGGCCAACAAACGCGTCGCCGGTGCTCAGCTTAAAGAAGGACTGATAGATAACCCACTCCCCGGCAAAGCCGTTCAGCGGCGGCAGCGCGGCCATCGCCATCAGGCCCACCAGCATCGCGAGCGAAATCAGCGGCATTTTCTTGCCGATCCCGCCGAGCTTTTCGATATCGCGATGGCCGGTGCGGAACCACACCGCCCCCGCGCCGAGGAACAGGGTGGTTTTAAACAGGCTATGGTTGATCAGGTGATACATGCCGCCAATAAAGCCCAGCACCATCAGGGTCGGGTTATGGGTCGCCACGCCGGTGACGAACGCCCCGAGGCCGAGCAGGATAATGCCGATGTTTTCCAGGGTGTGGTACGCCAGCAGGCGCTGAATATTGTGCTCCATCAGGGCGTACAGCCCGCCGACGAAGGCGGTGATCATGCCCAGCACCAGCAGCATCACGCCCCACCACAGCGGCGGTACGCTGCCGGCCAGCGAGACCGTCAGGATGCCATAGAGACCGACCTTCATCACCACCGTGGAAAACAGCGCGGCGGCCGGCGCGCTGGCGCCGGCGTGGGCCTGCGGCGCCCAGCCGTGCAGCGGAATAACTCCGGCCAGCAGCGCAAAGCCGACCAGGCCCGGCAGCCACAGCAGCGCGTTCTGCGGCGCCGCCATCGCCAGCTGGGTAATCTGCGCCAGCTCAAGGGTGCCGTAGGACGACCAGACCAGCCAGCAGCTCCACGCCATCAGCAGCGTACCGAGGCGACCCAGCGCAAACCACAGCTTGCCGGACTGCGCGCAGCCGGTAAGAAACGCGGCGCAAAGGGCCATAATCTCCGCCATCACCACCAGCGCGCCGAAGTTTGTCACCACCACGGCGCAGACGGCGGCGGCCAGCAGCAGATTCACCAGCAGGCCGTTGGCTTTCACCTGCGGGTGACGATGCCAGGCAATATTGAACAGCGAAATCGGCAGCGCCGACAGGCCGATCGCCAGCAGCCACAGCGCGTTGACGCCGCCCACGCGCAGGGTCAAATGCAGCATCTGCAGCATGCCGCCGCTAACGCGCTCCGGCATCAGCAGCGCCGTTCCGCCCGCCAGCACCAGCGTCGCGCTGGCGACCGCGCCGCCAATCCCGGCGATCGCCCCGCTCAGCGGTTTGCGCAGGGCGAACAGAAACGCCAGCACCGCGCTGGCGGCGTACCAGGCCACCGCCTGATTCACTAAGGAAATCACACTCATTTCACGTCCCCTTGTTGCGCCTGGAACAGCGACAGATCGCCGAGATCGGTATTAAAAGTCAGCTGCCGCTTACGCTTGCTGGCCTGGGCGATATCGCGGATATCCACCAGCAGCAGCGCTTTGGTCGGGCAGGTGCGTACGCACGCCGGGCCTTCCTCATCGAAGTGGCACAGGTCGCATTTGACGGCGATGGCGCGCACGCCCGGCACCCAGTCGAGCAGCGAGCTGACGCGGGCCGGCGCCGGCGGCGCGGCGGGGGCCAGGGGCGTATTGGCGTTAGCCGGCATATCCAGCGGACGGCTGCCGGAAAACTCAATGGCGCCGAACGGACAGGCGATGCCGCACAGCTTGCAGCTTACGCACAGGCTCTCATTGAGCTGCACCGCGCCATCGACGCGATTAATGGCGTTAACCGGGCAGACGGCGGCGCAGGGCGCATCTTCACAGTGGTGGCACATCTGCGGCGCGGATTCTTTTTCATTGCGCATTAAATGCAGCCGGGGCATGGCCTGCAGGCCATGCTGGCGGTGAGTCTCAGCGCAGGCGGCTTCGCAGGTGCGACAGCCGATACAGACGGTGGAGTCAGCAATTACAAAACGGTTCACCGGGTCATCCTCAGGTGAAAGTCATTTTTGACGAAAACAGGTTGCGCAGGTGTCAGCTTCGACACTTGTCGACACCAGACGATTAACGGGCCAGCGTCAGGTGGCTTAAATCCACCGGCTGGTCTTGTTCGATAGCCTCGTAGAGACGGTCGTAAACGCTGGCGATAGTCGCCAGATAGTGCTCCAGAACCTGCTCGCGGTCGCGGTTGCTGATCCGGCCATCAATGGTGCCGTCTGAACCCAGCGTGGCCTGGGCAATCAGGCGTCTGTCGTCGCTGTTTTTGGTTTCGACGTAGTACTCGATGGTGTGGCTGTTAAACCCTTCCGCCAGCGCAACGTAGACCTGAAAATGGCCAAACAGTACGAAGCACAGTTCTTTATCCGGCGCGCAGCTCATGGCGTGATGCAGACGCGCTTTCGACAGGGTTATCCCCTGTACCAAGGAGTTGCAGTAGGTGTGCCACTGCTCCTGATGCTGACGGTGACGATCGGCGATGTAGTCCGCCTTTTCACTTAATTCCCAAATAGTCATCCCGGATCCCCCGTTGTATGAGATGCACCGGTTAAGCACTTTTCATGCCAAAATTTAATTAATTGATTTTAAACATGTTTATAAAATTCCGGGGGGCGGAAAGACATGTCGATGACGACGTCTGCAGCGTGTCATCGACATTTTCGTGACATTACCTATGACCTGGCATCGTTATTGCATTAAAGGGCCATCGCGATACGGAGGCACCATGCACGAAATCACTCTTAGCCAGCGGGCGCTGGAAATTATCGAACAGCAGGCGCTGCAGGCCGGCGCGCGTCGGGTGACCGGCGTGTGGCTGAAGGTCGGGGCGTTTTCCTGCGTGGAGGCCAGCGCGCTGACCTTCTGCTTTGAGCTGGTGTGCCGCGGCACGCTGGCGGAGGGCTGCGAGCTGCATATCGCCGAACAACAGGCTGAATGCTGGTGTGAATCCTGCCAGCAGTACGTGCATCTCATCTCACAGCACGTGCGCCGCTGCCCGCAGTGTCAGAGCGACCGGCTGCAAATCGTGGCAGATGACGGCTTACAGATTCAGCGACTAGAAGTGGAGTAATAAGATTATGTGTACAACCTGCGGCTGCGGTGAAGGCAACCTTTATATAGAAGGCGACGAGCATAACCCGCATTCGGCGTTTCGCAGCGCCCCCTTCGCGCCCGCCCCGCGCCAGATGATGAACATTACCGGCGTGAAAACCGATAACTTTTCCCCCACCCGCTCGGAGGCTGGCGACCTGCACTACGGTCACGGCGAGGCGGGTACCCATGCGCCCGGCCAGAGCCAGCGGCGAATGCTGGAAGTGGAAATCGACGTGCTGGATAAAAACAACCGTCTGGCCGCCCGCAACCGCGCGCGCTTCGCCGCGAAAAACCAGCTGGTGCTGAATCTGGTCTCCAGCCCCGGCTCCGGCAAAACCACCCTGCTGACGGAAACCCTGCTGCGGCTGAAAGAGAAAACCGCCTGCGCGGTGATTGAAGGCGATCAGCAAACGGTGAACGACGCCGCGCGCATCCGCGCCACCGGCACCCCGGCGATTCAGGTCAACACCGGCAAAGGCTGCCATCTCGACGCGCAGATGATCGCCGACGCCGCGCCGCGCCTGCCGCTGGCGGACCACGGCATTCTGTTTATCGAAAACGTCGGTAACCTGGTGTGTCCGGCGAGCTTTGACCTCGGCGAACGTCATAAAGTGGCGGTGCTGTCGGTAACCGAAGGCGAAGACAAGCCGCTGAAGTATCCGCATATGTTCGCCGCCGCCAGCCTGATGCTGCTTAACAAGGTCGACCTGCTGCCGTATCTCAACTTTGACGTAGAAAAGTGTCTGGCCTGCGCCCGCGAGGTGAACCCGGATATTGACATCATTCTGCTTTCCGCCACCAGCGGCGAAGGCATGGACCAGTGGCTTAGCTGGCTGGAGACGCAACAATGTGCATAGGCATTCCCGGACAAATCTGCGCCATTGACGGCAATCTGGCGAAGGTCGAAGTGTGCGGCATTCAGCGCGAAGTCGACCTGACCCTGGTGGGCGCGTTCGACGATCGCGGCCAGCCGCGTCTCGGCCAGTGGGTGCTGGTCCACGTGGGTTTTGCCATGAGCGTGATTAACGAAGCCGAAGCCCGCGACACCCTCGAGGCGCTGCAAAATATGTTTGAAGTCGAGCCGGACGTCGGCGCGCTGCTGTACGGCGAGGAGCGGTAAATGCGCTATGTCGATGAATACCGCGCTCCGGAACAGGTGATGCAGCTGGTGGAACACCTCCGGCAGCGCGCGTGCCTGCTGCCGCATACCGCCGAACGTCCGCTGCGCATTATGGAAGTGTGCGGCGGTCATACCCACGCCATTTTTAAATTTGGTCTCGACCAGCTGCTGCCGGAAAATATCGAGTTTATTCACGGCCCCGGCTGCCCGGTGTGCGTGCTGCCGATGGGGCGCATCGACGCCTGTATCGATATCGCCAGCCGTCCGGGGGTGATTTTCTGCACCTTTGGCGACGCCATGCGCGTGCCGGGAAAAAACGGTTCACTGCTGCAGGCTAAATCGCGCGGCGCAGACGTCCGCATCGTCTATTCGCCGATGGACGCCCTGAAGCTGGCGCAGCAGCACCCCGAGCGTGAAGTGGTGTTCTTCGGCCTTGGTTTTGAAACGACGATGCCCGCCACCGCCCTGACCCTGCGCCAGGCCCGCGAGCGCGGCGTCGCCAACTTCTATTTTTTCTGCCAGCACATCACCCTGCTGCCAACCCTGCGCAGCCTGCTCGACCAGCCGGATAACGGTATCGACGCGTTTCTCGCCCCCGGTCACGTCAGCATGGTGATTGGCACCGACGCCTACGGATTTATCGCCAGCGACTATCATCGTCCTTTAGTGGTGGCAGGATTCGAACCGCTTGATCTACTGCAAGGCGCGGTGATGCTGGTTGAGCAGACAATAGCGCGGCACAGCGACGTGGAGAACCAGTATCGCCGGGTGGTGCCCGATGCGGGCAATCCGCTGGCGCAGTCGGCCATCGCCGAGGTGTTTTGCCTTAGCGGCGATAGCGAGTGGCGCGGTCTGGGGGTGATTAACGACTCCGGCGTGCATCTGACGGCCGCGTATCAGCGTTTCGACGCCGAAGCACATTTCCGCCCGGCGCCGCAGCGGGTCTGCGACGACCCGCGCGCCCGCTGCGGCGAGGTGCTGACCGGCCGCTGCAAACCGCACCAGTGCCCGCTATTCGGCAATACCTGCAACCCGCAGAGCGCATTCGGCGCGCTGATGGTCTCATCGGAAGGCGCCTGCGCCGCCTGGTATCAATATCGCAGTCAGGAAATCGAAGCATGAAAAGCGTTCAGTTAGCCCACGGTAGCGGCGGTCAGGCGATGCAGCAGCTGATCGGCGATCTGTTTATGCAGGCTTTCGCCAACCCCTGGCTGGCGGAGCAGGAAGATCAGGCGCGTCTCGATCTCGCCCAGCTTAGCGCGCAGGGCGACAGGCTCGCCTTCTCCACCGACAGCTACGTCATCGATCCGCTGTTTTTCCCAGGCGGCAACATCGGCAAGCTGGCGGTCTGCGGCACGGCCAACGATGTGGCTGTGAGCGGCGCGCTGCCGCGCTATCTCTCGTGCGGGTTTATTCTCGAAGAGGGGCTGGAGATGGCCACCCTCGAAGCGGTGGTGAACAGCATGGCGCAGACCGCGCGGGAGGCCGGCATCGCCATTGTCACCGGCGATACCAAAGTGGTGCCGCGCGGGGCGGCGGATAAGCTGTTTATCAATACCGCCGGGATCGGCGTCATCCCCACCGGTATTCGCTGGGTGGCGCAGCAGATTAGCGCGGGAGACGTGCTGCTGGTCAGCGGCACGCTTGGCGATCACGGGGCAACGATCCTCAACCTGCGCGAACAGATGGGGCTTGACGGTGCGCTGTCCAGCGACTGCGCGGTGCTGACGCCCTTGATTCAGACGCTGCGCGACGTTGCTGGCGTGAAAGCCCTGCGCGATGCCACCCGCGGCGGCGTTAACGCGGTGGCCCATGAGTTTGCCGCCGCCAGCGGCTGCGGGATTGAACTGCACGAGAATAAGCTGCCGGTGAACGATACCGTGCGCGGCGTGTGCGAGCTGCTGGGGCTGGACGCGCTTAATTTCGCCAACGAGGGCAAGCTGCTGATCGCCGTTGCCCGCGAAGCGGCGGAAAGCGTACTTGCGCATTTACGGTCTCATCCATTAGGCCGCGATGCGGCGATAATCGGCGAGGTTGTGCCGCGCGCGGGCGTGCGCTCTGTTGGTCTGTACGGCGTGAAGCGCACGCTGGATCTTCCTCACGCCGAGCCGCTGCCGAGAATTTGTTAACGGTGCGGGACCCCGGATTGCGGCTAACGCCCTATCCGGGCTACAACACTGCGCGCACCTGTAGTCCGGCTAAGCGCAGCGCGAGCCGGGAAAAGCCAGCATGATTATCCAGCCCAAACCAGCGGGCACCCACGGATGGGTTAATGGCGGTCACAACCGCTTTATTAACAGACTATTATTTGTGTCATCACTTTCTTCTGCGCCGCTTTGCGGCGCTTTTGGACTTAAGCAATGTCGTATACACCGATGGGCGATCTTGGGCAGCAGGGTCTGTTTGATATCACCCGCATTTTATTACAGCAGCCGGATCTGGCCGCGCTGAGCGAGACGCTGACCGGCCTGGTGCAGCAGTCCGCGCTCGCCGACCGGGCGGCGATTATTCTGTGGCATTCCGGCAACCATCGCGCGGTCCGGCACGCCTGCGACGACGCGGGACAGCCGGTGAGCTACGAGGATGAAACCGTCCTCGCCAACGGCCCGGTTCGACGCCTGCTCTCGCGCCCGGATGCGCTGCATTGCGATAGCGCCACCTTTGCCGAAACCTGGCCGCAGCTCGCCGTAAGCGGACTCTACCCCACCTTTGGCTATTACTGCCTGCTGCCGCTGGCGGCGGAAGGGCGTATTTTCGGCGGCTGCGAATTTATTCGCGACGACAACCGGCCGTGGACCGAAAAAGAGTACCAGCGGCTGCACACCTTTACGCAAATCGTTGCCGTAGTCACCGAACAGATCCAAAGCCGGGTCAGCAACAACGTTGATTACGACCTGCTGTGCCGGGAACGCGATAACTTCCGCATCCTGGTGGCGATCACCAACGCGGTGCTCTCGCGGCTGGATATCGATGAACTGGTCAGCGAAGTGGCCAAAGAGATCCACCGCTACTTCCGCATCGACGCCATCAGCGTGGTACTGCGCAGCAACCGCAAAGGCAAGCTCAATATCTACTCTACCCACTACCTCGACGCCAGCCACCCGGTGCACGACCAGAGCGAAGTGGACGAAGCCGGTACCCTGACCGAACGGGTATTCAAAAGCAAAGAGATGCTGCTGCTCAACCTGCATGAGCACGACCCGCTGGCGCCGTACGAAAAAATGCTTTTCGAGATGTGGGATAACAAAATTCAGACCCTGTGCCTGCTGCCGTTGATGTCCGGCAATACCCTGCTTGGGGTGCTGAAGCTGGCGCAGTGCGATGAGAAAGTCTTCACCACCACCAACCTCAAGCTGCTGCGGCAAATCGCCGAGCGCGTCTCGATCGCCATCGACAACGCCCTCGCCTACCGCGAGATTCAGCGGCTGAAAGAGCGGCTGGTCGATGAGAACCTCGCCCTGACCGAACAGCTTAACAACGTCGAGAGCGAGTTTGGCGAAATCATCGGCCGCAGCGAGGCCATGAACAACGTGCTCAAGCAGGTGGAGATGGTGGCGCAGAGCGACAGCACGGTGCTGATCCTCGGCGAAACCGGCACCGGTAAGGAGCTGATTGCCCGCGCTATTCATAATCTGAGCGGCCGCAATAGCCGCCGGATGGTCAAAATGAACTGCGCGGCGATGCCCGCCGGGCTGCTGGAAAGCGACCTGTTTGGCCACGAGCGCGGCGCCTTCACCGGCGCCAGCGCCCAGCGTATCGGCCGTTTCGAACTGGCGGACAAAAGCTCGCTGTTTCTCGATGAAGTGGGCGACATGCCGATTGAACTACAGCCGAAACTGCTGCGCGTGTTGCAGGAGCAGGAGTTCGAGCGTCTCGGCAGCAATAAGCTGATTCACACCGACGTGCGCCTGATCGCCGCCACCAACCGCGATCTTAAACAGATGGTCGCCGATCGCGAGTTTCGCAGCGATCTCTACTATCGGCTGAACGTCTTCCCGATCCACCTGCCTCCCCTGCGCGAGCGGCCGGAGGATATTCCCCTGCTGGTGAAGGCCTTCACCTTTAAAATTGCCCGCCGTCTCGGGCGCAACATTGACAGCATTCCGGCGGAAACGCTGCGCCTGCTCAGCCGCATGGAGTGGCCGGGTAACGTGCGCGAACTGGAGAACGTCATTGAGCGCGCGGTGCTGCTGACCCGCGGCAGCGTGCTGCAGCTCTCCTTACCGGAAATGAGTATCGAGACGGAGCCGCTGGCGGCGGAAGTGCTGCCGGAGGAAGGGGAAGACGAATACCAGCTGATTGTCCGGGTGCTGAAAGAGAGCAACGGCGTGGTCGCCGGACCGAAGGGCGCGGCCCAGCGTCTGGGATTAAAGCGCACGACGCTGCTTTCGCGCATGAAACGGTTGGGTATTAATAAAGACCAGCTGCAGTAGGCACATCTTCAGAACGCTGTTTCATTTTGATTTTAATGAAACAGCGTTCTGTGAGACAACTCGCTTTACCCGTTCCTGATGAATGATAAATAAGCCTTTTCCTTAATGGAGATGCTTATGACGCGTTTACCTCTGGCCGCCGCCATCGCTTTGCTTTTGGCTTCTCAGGCTGCATTTTCCTCTCTTCCCACCTTTTCCATCTGGCCCGGCGGTGAAGCGCCCGGCGCGAAAAACAGCCCGGCGAGCGAATCGCTGGTGGAGCGCAGCAAAGATCCCTCGCTGCCCGATCGCGCGGTCACCGGCGTTCGCGCTCCGACAATTACCGTTTACGCGCCGGAGAAGCCCAACGGTATCGCGCTGCTGGTGACGCCGGGCGGCTCTTACCAGCGAGTGGTATTGGATAAAGAGGGCAGCGATCTCGCCCCGGTATTTAACGCCCGGGGCTATACCCTGTTTGTGATGACCTATCGGATGCCGGCGGACGGTCACGCGGAAGGCAGCGAGGCGCCGTTGGCCGATGCGCAGCGCGCGCTGCGTACCCTGCGGGCGCGGGCCGCCGAGTGGCATATCGACCCGCAAAAAATCGGCATTATGGGCTTTTCTGCCGGGGGACACGTGGCGGCAAGCCTGGAGACACGCTATAGCGAACCGGCTTACGCCGCCGTGGACGCGGTTGACCAGCAGAGCGCGCGGCCGGACTTCGCGGTGCTCGGCTATCCGGTTATTTCCATGGATCCGGCGATTGCCCATCCCGGATCGCGCAAGGCATTGATTGGCGAAACGCCGACGGCAGAGCGGCAGCACCGCTATTCACCGGAGCAGAACGTCACGCCGCAAACGCCGCCGACCTTTATTTTTCACGCGGTGGACGATCCTTCCGTGCCGGTGGATAACGCGCTGGTGATGTTTAACGCCCTGCGCGCGCAGCAGGTGCCGACCGAGCTGCATCTGTTCGCCGAGGGGAAACACGGATTTGGCATTCGCGGGACCCGGGGCCTGCCCGCCGCCGAGTGGCCGCAGCTGGCGATGAACTGGATAGCCTCGCTGGCGGAAATGAAAAAATAGCGCCGGTAATCCCCGGCTCGCGGCTGACGCCTTAGCCGGGCTACCTGTCCACAGACGGCGGGGACCTCGAAGCCCCGGTAGGTACGGTTTCCCGGGGGCGATGCTGCGCATCTGTCCGGGCTACAAGTTCGTGCGGTTTGGTAGCCCGGACAGGCGCGTCAAGCGCCGCCTCCGGGGGATTTTGCCGAGCTATTTATCAGAACTGAAGCCGTTGCTGGTCGCCAGTTCGGCAAACCACAGCGCGTTGCGCTTTATCTGCCGCTCTCCGGTTTGCAGATCGAGCCGCCAGAAACCGTAGCGGCGCTTGAACGAGTTAATCCACGACCAGTTATCGATAAAGGTCCACTGATGCACGCCAAAGCAGTTCGCGCCGTCGGCTATCGCGCGATGCAGCTGCACCAGATGCTCTTCCATCAGGCCGATGCGGAACGAATCGTCAATCACCCCGTCTGCGCCGGGTTCGCCTTCCGACTCAATATCCATCGCAATACCGATTTCCGCGAGGAACCACTTTATATTGCCGTAGTTATCGCGAATATTGGCGGCAATGTCATAAATCGCCTGCGGCAGAATCTCATTATTATCGCGATAAGGATTAAAGCGCCCTTGCGGATTCACGTAGTTTTCGAAATAGAACTCCGGGGTGAAATAGTCCAGCGTATAGTCACTTTCGCGCGCCTTCACCCGCCGCGGAACGTAATAGTTAACGCCGAGAAAATCGACGCGCGATCCGGTAATCAGCTCCACGTCGGCTTTTGTCACCTCCGGCAGGCAGTGGTGCGCGGCCAGAATTTCGCACAGCGCTTTCGGGAACTGATGCTTCACCAGCGGATCGAGGAAGCTGCGGTTGAAGAACAGATCCGCATACCACGCCGCTTTTTGGTCTTCCGCGCTGTCGTTGCGGGTATAGGACGGCGTCAGATTCAGCACCACGCCAATCTCGCTTTCCAGCGCCAGCGCGCGAAACTCGCGCACCGCTTTGGCGTGGGCCAGCATAATGTTAAACGCCAGCTGCGCCGCCAGCCTGCCGTCTTTCTTGCAGGGATAGTGGAAGTCGTACAGGTAGCCGCCCTCAACCGGCACAATCGGCTCGTTGAAGGTAATCCAGTATTTCACCTTGTGACCGAATAGCTCAAAAGCGGTACGGGCAAAACGCGCGAAGAGATCGGTCACGTGCGCCGACTCAAAGCCGCCGTACTGCTTTTGCAGCGCTTCCGGCATGTCAAAATGATAGAGGTTGATCATCGGCTCTATGCCCTTTTCAATCATCTCATCAAGGTAGGCATGATAGAAACGCACCGCGTCCGCATTGGGCGCGCCGGTTTCGAAGTCATCAATCAGCCGCGACCACTGAATCGACGTGCGGAAGGAGTTGAACCCGGTCCGCTTCATCAACGCCACGTCCTGGGGATACTGATGATAGGTGTCGCAAACGGTTTGCGGCCCAATCTGCTGATAAAAACGTTCCGGCTGTTCGGCAAACCAGCTATCCCAAATAGAACGGTGCGGCTTGTTGCTTATCCCTTCCGTTTGCGGACCGGATGCCGCCGCGCCCCATAAAAAGCCTTCCGGAAACTGATACCGGGTCATAACGCCTCCTGTAAGTTAAAAAAGGCCGCACCCAACGGGCGCAGCCAATAAGCACTACTCTGCAACCACTTCAATCGATTTGATAAACATGTAGCCCCAGTCGCCGGCGAATTTACCGAAGTCGATGCGGTTATCGCCGGCCTTCAGCTCAACCGGCACCAGCAGCTGCTGGCCCTGCTCATCGGTCTGCGGGAATTCAACCGCGATTGGCGCGCCGTCGTTGACGATAAACGAGTTTTTCTTACCGCCCCATTTGCCGCTGAACGTCACCCGCAGCTGATACTTGCCGGCCCACGGCGCGGAAACCTGCCAGCTGACCTTATCCCCGTCGTTGGCGAACGGCCCGAGGAAGCCGTCGTCGCCAATCGCCAGCGCGTCTTTTTCGCTTTTCGCCGCCGCAATCTTGCCATCGGTCACGTTCAATACCCCGCCGCCAAAACGGCAGTAGTCGGCGGGGACTTTACCGACGGCTTCCGTCACCGTGACCTTAACGGTTTTGCTGCTTTTGAGCAGGCCGTCATCGGCGCTAAAAGTCAGCGCGTATTCACCGGGAGCGCTGAACCAGGCGCGGGTTTCGGCTTTATCCGTCGCGCAGAAGTGGGCCTGCGCGCTGCCGCCGTTGCTCCAGCTCACCGTCACGTTGCGGTCCGGGAGGGCGTCATCGCGCCAGCTCGCGCTGAGCTGCACGCCCTGGTCCTGGCTGGTGGTGAGCGTTTCCACCAGCGTGACTTCCGGCGCCTGATTCGCCTGGGTGTGCTTCACGCTAATCACGTTCGAAGGCGATGAACTGCCGCTCTCGTTTTTAGCAATGACGCGGTAATAGTACGTATTCCCCAGTTGCAGACTGCGATAGTCATCGCGGAACAGATCCATCGTCTGCGGGTTCCACTCGTTTACGCCGTCGGAAATGTCGCGCCCCACGACCTTCCACGGCCCGGATGGCGAATCAGCGCGCTCAACATCATAGGCGCGCCCTACCGCCGCCCCCAGCCAGTTGATCGCAAACGGTGAATCCGTCGGCCGCAGCGTCGGCGCGTCAGGTTTCGGCAGCGGCGGCGCTTTCTCCTGCCCGTTCATCTGCGCGGCGGCGGTGCGCACCAGGTCGACCACCTCCATCTCCTGGTTGGCCTTACCTTCGACCGGGAAGCCCGGCAGATGGTAGCTGTAGTGGCCGGTGGACTCTTTGTGCCAGTAGAAGCCGCCGTCGTGACGATGACCGCGGAAGCCCCAGATTAAACCGCCCGCCGCCTGCGCGCCGTTGACTTCGCTATGGACGATCGACTGCATAATGGCGTTAAGCTGCTGCGCGTCCAGCAGGCCAAATTCGCCCACCATGTAGACTTTCTTACCCGCTGCCGCCGTCAGGTCTTTTTTCACCTGTTCGGGATGGTTGTTATCGGCATTGGTGTAGTAATGGTTGCTGACGATATCGACATGGGGATCGTTAAGCGCAAACGCATTAATTTTCTTATAGGTACCATCCACCACCAGCTGGTGCGGCGCCCACTTTTTGATCCACGCGGCGGTCTGCTGAAGGAACGCCGCGTTGGTGTCCTCCAGCTCGTTGCCGGTCTCCCAGGCCATAATCGCTTTTTCGTCATAGTAAGGGCGCCCGGTCACGCTGTTGGTACGGGTGATAACCTGGCGAATCACATCAAGATAGGCCTTGAAGGTTTTACTGTCGGTACGGTAAAAATCCTCCGGCTTTTCGTGGTAGAACGCCGCCAGCTGCTCGCGACCGCCCCACCACCACCAGTGATCGATAAACGGCAGAATCAGGCGCAGCCCCTGTTTGTCCGCCTCGGCGATCATGTTGTCGTACACCCGCATCGCCTTTTCGTTCAGGCGCGGCATGCCGTCGGCGGTTTCCGGGGCCAGAATATGGGTTTCGCGACCGCAGGCCTCGTCAAACGTCTGCTGCACCGAGAGTACGTATACCCGCTGCGCCCTGGCGCCGGTTTGCACGAGCGCTTTAATCCAGTTTTCCTGTTCCTCCGCCGTCGGCCAGCGGAAGTATTGCCCCCAGCCGCGCGAGTCGGCCTTGCAGGTACCGCGCGCATCGTCCTCGATACGGTGCAGTTCCGGCGCATGAATGCCCGCAAAGCGGAACACCTTGTCGCCATCTTTTAACGTTGCGCCGTCGCGGGTAATAAAGTGTTCAAAGTGCGACTGCTCCGCGGCCATCGCGCCTGCGCTTCCCAGCGCCGAAAGCAGCGCGACGAGCATCAGTTTTTTCACCGGCTTAATCATCGTTATCTCTCCTTAGAACCAGACTTCGGCCTGCACGCCGAAGTTCAGCGTATCGGTGTCGCCGCTGCGCGAGTAGCTACCGGCGGAAAGGGTATTGGTGCTCCAGTCGTAGTTGCCGTCCAGCGCGTCGGACACCCCTTTATCCCACTTCGCGTAAGTCACGAAGAAGCGCAGCTGCGGGCGAGTCCAGAAGCCTGAATCAAAGGTCAGGGTCGGCGCGATGGTCACTTTAGTCAGGCCGCCTTTGCCTTTGCCGTCCACGCCTTTGTAGTTTTTATCGTCGAGATATTCGTAGCCCAGCTCGTACTGCATGGCGAAGTTTTTGGTGATCTGCTGGTACGGGCGAATCCCCGCCACCCAGCTGGTGCGCCCCCAGCCTTCGGCGTCTTCCGTCCACCAGCGGTAGTTTTTGTCTTTCTGATAGTAGGCGAACGTGGAGATTTCCCAGTCGCCGAGCGAGGCCATGTTATCCAGCACCACGCGCCAGGACTGGGTATCGTCGAGGTTTGCCCAGCCCCAGCCGTTTTTACCCAGCGAGTCCCCCGCCGCCAGGCCGCGCCCGTACTGGAAGACCACGCGAGAGTAGCCGCCGGTCAGGCCGTAAAAGCCGTCAAAGTTGTAAACGCCGGTCACGCCGTAGCCCTTCTCCGCCGAGGTCGGGTGCTTCTCGTTGCGGTTCATGTGGTGGCCAATCAGCTCAAGATCGAAGCCGGTGCCGCCGATCTTTTTCAGCCACAGGTTGAGCGAGTAGTCATCCGGATAGCCCTGATCGCCTTTGTCGACCGGGTAGGCTTTGGTTTCATCCGTCGGCGAGAAGGCGTAAACCCCGGCATCAAAGCGCGCGAAGCCGAGATCCATGTTGTCGAAGCCGCCGCCGGTACCGTTGTACTGAATGTACTCCCAGTCGAACTGGTGGCTGGAGGTGTTGGAGCTGCTGTAGCGCTTACCGGCCCAGAAGGTCATTTCCGGGGCGAAGTCGAGGTTTGACAGTTCGGCAAAACCTTCACGGAACTGCACATCATGCCCGTCGTCATCCTGACAGTTCCAGTCTGAGGTACATTTCGACTGATGGGTAATGTTGGCCTGGACTTTAGCCACCACGCCGCTGTCCGAGGTTAACGTCACCGTCGGGATCAGTTCGATCTTGGTGTCCTCTTCGTTGCCCAGACGCCACTTGCCGTCCGGCATCAGGCCAACGGAGTCGGCGCGGTTACCGTCGGCGTTGGCGAGGATCCCCGAACGGATATAGCCGTGGAGCATAAAATCGTACTTCGGATCGGCGGTGGCGCAGTCGCTCATCACCGCGAGGGCGAGTAAAGACAGAGGTATTGAATGATTTAGCCTGATCATTTTTTATCCTTGGTTATTTTTTTATTAACACTGCCTGAGAACGGGAGGAAATTTACGGATCAAAATTGGAAATGTACATCCGTTAATGGAAAGCGCTTTCCGTAATTGCCGGATGAGTTCACAAATTTAACGATAGCGGACAAATATTCGTGATTTAGATCACATCTTTAAGCGGAAATAAAAAAGCCCGCGCGCGGCGGGCTGTGGCAGGCAGGGGAAAAGCTTAGCGTTCGGCGTCGGCGAGCTGCCGTTCATAGACTTTGAAGAACGGACGATAGAGCATCCAGGCATTAAAAATGGCGAACAGGCACATGCAGAGGTTTTTCCAGCTGCCGTTGGCTGACCACGCCGCGCCGAGCGGCGCCGGCATCGACCACGGCAGCATCGCCACCGCCCGATCGAGAACCCCAAGATGGGTTAAATACCAGGCGATACAGGCGTTTATCAGCGGTACAAAAAGAAACGGCAGCAGGAAAACCGGGTTCATGATAATCGGAAAGCCGAACAATATCGGCTCATTGATGTTAAACAGCGAGGGCAGCAGGCCAATTTTCCCCACGCTTTTCAGCTGCCGCGAACGGCTGCGCATCGCCATAAACACCAGCGGCAGCGTCGAGCCGATGCCGCCGATCAGCAGGTAGAAATCCCAGAATCCCTGCAGGTAGATATGCGGCAGCGTAGCGGAACCGGCGGCCAGCGCCTGCTGGTTTTCAAACAGATAGGTCATCCAGAACGGGTTCATAATCCCGGTGATAATCAGCGCGCCGTGAATGCCGACAAACCAAAGCAGGTTGCAGATAAATAAAGAAATTAATACCGCAGTTAGGGTATCGGACGCCACCACCAGCGGCCGCACCGCTTCGCTAATCAGCTCCGGTAAAATGCGCCCGGTGCTCTGCAGCAGCAGCGCGTTGATGACGCTAATAGAGAGCATCACCACCAGCAGCGGGATCAGCAGCTGAAAGCCGTTGCGGGTCATCACCGGCACCTCTTCCGGCAGGCGGATGCACCAGCCTTTCTTATAGAAAAAGCGCACGATTTCAATAGAGTAAGTGCTTGAAATCAGTGCGGTAAAAATCCCCATTCCGCCGAGGAAAATATTGGTCGCGCCGTTGTCGCGAAAGCCGATAAACAGCAAAAACGCCAGGCAGCCGGTCAGCCCGCAGAGCCGCTCCGGCAGCCGGTACTGCTTGGCAAGGCTGGCGCTGGCGCCGAAGGCCACAATCAGCGCCACCAGCCCGATAGTCAATTCAAAGGTTGGCAGCAGAATGGGCCGCAGCTGGAAATAGAACTGGCCGAAAGCCGATGCGCCGTTAATGGAAACGGGCGGAAACAAAATCGGCACCAGCAAACTTCCCACAATCACAAACGGCATCGCCAGCGCAAAGCTGTCGCGCATCGCCGTAATGTGGTTATTGCGCGTCAGAACGTTGGCCAGCGGCGCCAGCCGCTGCTCGATGATATCGACGGCAACATTCATCAACTGAATGTTCATAATCCTGCCTTTAAGAATAGAGGTGTCGCCAGGATGATCGCGCACTCCCGGGTAAAGTAAAAGCCCGCCATAGGTGATCGTGGTCACAATAAATAAATCCACAAACGGAAAGCGCTTTCCGTTTTATATCCGTTATGACTATAGTCGGCGCATCCATCTCATCAGGAGCGATATATGAAAAAGATAATGTTGTGCTGTTCCGCGGGCATGTCCACCAGCCTGCTGGTGAAAAAAATGATCGCCGAAGCCGAGCAGCGCGGTCTGCCGGTGGAGATCAACGCCTTTGGCGTCGCGGAATTCGATCAACAGGTCGGCCATTACCAGGTGGTCCTGCTGGGGCCGCAGGTGAAATACATGCAGAAAGATCTGCAAAAGCAGGCTGATAAATACGGTATCCGCGTGGAACCCATCAACATGATGGATTACGGCATGCAGAAAGGCGGCGCCGTACTGGATTTCGCGCTTTCCCTTATCGATAACAAAAACTAAGGAAAGATCATGAGCTCTCTGTACGCGAAGCTGATCGCCGTGATTGAACAGAAGATCACGCCTATGGCGGGGGCGATCGGCCAACAAAAATACATCACCTCCATCCGCGACGGTTTTATTACCGCCCTGCCCTTTATGATCGTCGGCTCGTTTTTGCTGGTCTTTATCTTCCCGCCGTTTTCCCCGGATACAACGTGGGGCTTTGCCCGCGCCTGGCTGCAATTTTCTCTCGATCATCGCGATGCGCTGATGCTGCCGTTTAACTTCAGCATGGGGGTGATGACGCTGTTTATCGCCGTCGGGATCGCCGCCAGCCTGGCAAAACACCACAATCTGGACTCGCTGACCGCCGGGATGCTGTCGCTGATGTCGTTCCTGCTGGTGGCCGCGCCGCTGAAAGATGGCCAGATCTCCACCGCCTACTTCTCCGGCCAGGGGATCTTCACCGCAATTCTGGTGGCGATTTACTCAACCGAGCTGTACGCCTTCCTCAAGCGCCACAATATTACGATCCGTCTGCCGCCTGAAGTGCCGGCGGGCGTGGCGCGCTCGTTTGAGATCCTGATCCCGGTGCTGGCGATCGTGCTGACCCTGCATCCGCTGAATCTGTTTATCGAAGCGCAGCTGGGCATGATCATCCCGGAAGCGATCATGTCGCTGGTGAAACCGCTGGTGGCGGCGTCCGATACTCTACCGGCGATTCTGCTGTCGGTGCTGGTATGCCAGGTGCTGTGGTTTGCCGGCATTCACGGGGCGCTGATCGTCACCGGGATTATGAATCCGTTCTGGATGGCGAACCTGTCGATCAACCAGGCGGCGATGGCCGCAGGCACCGCGATCCCGCATATCTATGTCCAGGGCTTCTGGGATCACTATCTGCTGATCGGCGGCGTCGGCTCCACCCTGCCGCTGGCTTTGATGCTGCTGCGCAGTAAGGCGGTGCATCTGCGGACGATTGGCCGGATGGGCGTGGTGCCGGGCGTATTTAACATCAACGAACCGATTCTGTTCGGCGCGCCGATCATTATGAATCCGCTGTTCTTCCTGCCGTTCGTGCTGGTGCCGATGATCAACGCAACCCTGGCCTACTTTGCGCTGAAGCTGGACCTGGTGAGCCGCGTGGTGTCGATGACGCCGTGGACGACGCCGGCCCCTATCGGCGCCTCGTGGGCGGCGAACTGGAGCTTTAGCCCGGTGATCATGTGCCTGATTTGCATGGCGACGGCGATGGTGATGTATCTGCCGTTCCTCAAAGCCTACGAAAAACAGCTGCTGGAGCAGGAGCACGCTAACGCAGCGGCCCAGGCCGAAAGCGCGCCGCAGTCCGCATAATTCATACTATTCAGAGGTTTGTCATGGAATTAGAAGAACAGGTAATGGGTATCATCATCAACGCCGGGCAGTCGCGTAGTCTCTGTTACGAAGCGCTGAGCTGCGCTAAAGCGGGTGATTTCGCCGCCGCCGACGAAAAAATGAAAGAAGCGGCGCATTTTGCCCGCGAGGCGCATTTGGTACAGACCCAGCTGATTGAGGCCGACGAAGGCGAGGGTAAAACCAAAATGACTCTGGTGATGGTTCACGCTCAGGATCATCTGATGACCTCGATTCTGGCGAAAGAGCTGATCGGCGAACTGATCGCCATTTACCGCTCGCGACCGCTGCACGCGTAGGGTTCCCCCCTATCCAGGGGAGAGGAGATGACGTAGCCCGGGTAAGGCGTTTACGCCGCGACCCGGGAAAACGGTAAATTCTCATGTCACCTGGCTGGCTGACTTCCCGGCTCGCGCTGCGCTTAGCCGGGCTACCTGAACTGCACGCGTAGCGGCCCGGGAAACCGTCGACCACAATTAAGGACAACCATGCTACATCTGGGTTTAGACATTGGCGGCACCAAAATGGAAGCCGTCCTGCTCAACGCGGCGGGCGAGTGCGTCTATCGCCAGCGCCGTCCGACGCATAAAGAGAGCTATCAGGCGTTTATGCAGCAGCTGCTCGGACTGATTGCGACCGTCCGCGACTGGAGCGAACGGCCGTTTACTCTCGGTATCGGCCTGCCGGGGGCTATCGACCCGCAAAGCGGCCTGATTAAAAACTGTAACTGTCTGGTGCTCAACGGCCACGACCTGCGTCATGACCTGATGCGGGAGCTCGCTCAACCGGTATGGATGGCGAACGATGCCGACTGCTTCACCCTCTCTGAGGCGGTAGACGGCGCGGGCGCGGGGGCAACCACCGTATTCGGCGTTATCATCGGTACCGGCTGCGGCGGCGGCATCGCGGTGAACCAACGGCTGCTCAGCGGGCCTAACGCCATCGCTGGCGAATGGGGACACAATCCTCTGCCGGGCTATTGCCCCGAGCGCGACGGCCCGGCGCAGCCCTGCTACTGCGGCAAAGAAAATTGCATCGAAAGCTTTATCTCCGGTACCGGCTTTGCCCGCCGCTACGGCGAGCAGGCGCCTGCGGAAGCGATTATCGCCGCCGCGCAAAACGGCGAACCGCAGGCGCTGGCCCACTGGCGGCATTTTATTGACGCTTTCGGCCGTAGCCTGGCGTCGGTAATCAATATCCTCGATCCGCAGGTGATTGTACTGGGCGGTGGGCTCTCCAACGTCGGGAAAATCTATGAGCAGCTGCCGTCGGCGATTGTCCCGTATCTCTTTTCCGACAGCTGCCGAACGCAGATCAAACAGGCCCGCTTCGGCGACGCCAGCGGCGTGCGCGGCGCGGCCTGGCTGCCGGTTCTGGCCAACGCTGAAGCCGGTCGGCGGTAGACACTTTTTTCAGCAGGTATGCTAAGCTAGGCGAAAATATTCAGACAGAAAATGCCATGCCAACCATTGATGATGTTTCAAGATTAGCGAATGTCTCCCGAGCGACGGTATCCCGCGTGCTGACCGGCACGCGGGGCGTGCGCGAAGAGAGCCGGGAAGCGGTGCTGCGCGCGGTAGAGGAACTTAACTACCGCCCGAGCTTTGCCGCGCAAAACCTCGCCAGTCAGACATCCAATCACGTGGGGCTGGTGATCCCGGCGAACGATGACAGCAGCGGCGCGCGCCTGCTGCCGATGCTCTCGCTAGCGCTGAAGGGGCTGAATAAAAACCTGATTGTTCAGTACGTCACGGATGCGGCGGAACAGGCGGCGGTCGTCGACGATTTACAGCGCCAGTGCGTGGCGGTGGTGGTGCTCGGCGCCGTCCCGGCGGATGCGCCGCGCAACGTGATCTCCTTTGACCGCTTCAGCATTGCCGGGGTCAATAATCAGGGCTACGACTACGCTTTTGCCACCGAAAGCGCCTGCCGCTACGTGATCGGCAAGGGCCATCGCAATATCGCGCTGCTCGTTGATAACGACAGCGATGACGCCAGCCGCCAGATGCTCGAAGGCTATCGCAACGTCCTGCAAAACTACTCCATCCCTTTTAACCGGCAGCTGATGCTGGCGGCCAACGATAACGTTGAACAGGCGCTGCTGACGCTGATTAACAGCTTCAGCAAATACTCGGTGATTATCGTGAAACGGGACCGCTACGCCGCCGAAGCGATGCGCCTGCTGCGCGAGTTCAACGTTGCCGTACCGCAGGAGGTCTCGCTGCTGAGCCTGGAAGATTCTCCCCTCGCCTCGCTGCTCAATCCGCCGCTGACCTGTATCTCCTGGCCGCTGGAGCAGCTGATGGAGAACTGCCTGCAGCGTATCCGCAACCTGATTGACGAGCGCCCCACCTTCTCTCCCGAAGGGCGCACGCTGGCGGGCCGCCTGATCCCCCGCCAGTCGGTGGCCGATCTCTCCTGATTTCAGCGTCCGGCCTTCCGCGTGGCCGGGCCTTTTCCTCTCCGGCCGCGGGTTCGCACGCTAATCATTCGCCTCACATCTAAATAAGAATTATTTTCATTTATAAATAGCTTGTGCTATATAACATAGCAATGGCTATAAATGATGATTAATTAACCACAACGTTGTGAGGGACCTTATGCTGCACCTGCCACCCCTGAAGCATCTGATGTTTGCCGCCACGCTGGCGCTGCTGGCCGTCGCCCCCGTCCAGGCAAAAGAGAAATTTAAAGTGATTACCACCTTCACGGTGATCGCCGATATGGCGCAAAACGTCGCGGGCGACGCCGCCGACGTCAGCTCCATCACCAAACCGGGGGCCGAGATCCATGAATATCAGCCGACCCCCGGGGATATCAAACGCGCGCAGGGCGCACAGCTGATCCTCGCCAACGGCCTGAACCTTGAACTGTGGTTCGCCCGCTTTTATCAGCACTTAAACGGAGTACCGGAAGTGGTGGTCAGCAACGGCATTCAGCCGATGGGCATCAGCGAAGGGCCGTATAACGGCAAACCCAACCCGCACGCGTGGATGTCGGCGGACAATGCGCTGATCTACGTCGATAATATTCGCGACGCGCTGGTGAAATACGATCCTGCGAACGCCGACGTCTATCGCCACAACGCCGAAGCCTACAAAGAGAAGATCCGCCAGACCATGGCGCCGCTGAAGGCGGAACTGGCGAAGCTGCCGCAGGATAAGCGCTGGCTGGTGACCAGCGAGGGCGCGTTCTCCTATCTGGCCCGCGATAACGGCCTCCAGGAGCGCTATCTGTGGCCGATAAACGCCGACCAGCAGGGCACCCCGCAGCAGGTGCGCAAAACCATCGACACCATGAAGAAAGAGCGGATCCCGACTATCTTTAGCGAAAGCACCATCTCTGATAAACCGGCGCGTCAGGTGGCCCGGGAGGCCGGCGCCCACTACGGCGGCGTCCTGTACGTCGACTCTCTGAGCGCCGCCGATGGCCCGGTGCCGACCTATCTCGACCTGCTGCGCGTCACCACCCAAACCATCGTCCAGGGCATCAACGACGGACTAAGGAAACAGGCATGAGTCACGAGCTGCCGGGCCTCGCGGTCAACAACGTCAGCGTCACCTACCGCAACGGTCATACCGCGCTGCGCGATGCTTCGTTTAGCGTCCCACGCAGCGCCATCGCGGCGCTGGTCGGGGTGAACGGCTCGGGAAAATCGACGCTGTTTAAAGCGCTGATGGGCTTTGTGCGCGTCGGAAAAGGCGATATTGCGATTCTCGGTCAGCCGGTTAATCGCGCCCTGCGGCAGAACCTCGTCGCCTACGTTCCGCAGGCGGAAGAGGTGGACTGGTCCTTCCCGGTACTGGTGGAAGATGTGGTGATGATGGGGCGCTATGGCCATATGGGCTGGCTACGGCGGGCCAAACCGCGCGACCATGAGATTGTCGACGCCGCCCTGGCGCGGGTCGGCATGAGCGAGTACCGCCACCGCCAGATCGGCGAACTCTCCGGCGGGCAGAAAAAGCGCGTGTTTCTGGCCCGCGCTATCGCTCAGCAGGGAAAAGTCATTCTGCTGGATGAACCCTTTACCGGCGTCGACGTGCAGACCGAAGCGCGCATCATCGAGCTGCTGCGGGAACTGCGCGACGAAGGCTGCACCATGCTGGTTTCCACCCATAACCTCGGCTCGGTAAGCGAGTTCTGCGACTACACGGTGATGGTCAAAGGCACCGTGCTGGCCAGCGGCCCGACGGAAAGCACCTTTACCGCCGAAAACCTCGAACTGGCGTTTAGCGGCGTGCTGCGCCACGTGGTGCTGAGCGGCGCGGAAGAGCGGATTATCACCGACGATGAGCGGCCGTTTATCAGCCGTCGGGCGGCGGGAGGCGAAAGATGAGCTGGCTACTGGAGCCGTTTGGTTATCACTATATGCTGAACGCGATGTGGGTCTCGGCGCTGGTGGGCGGGGTGTGCGCGTTTCTCTCCTGCTACCTGATGCTTAAAGGCTGGTCGCTGATTGGCGACGCCCTCTCCCACTCCATCGTGCCCGGCGTGGCGGGCGCTTATATGCTCGGCCTGCCCTTCGCGCTGGGGGCGTTTCTTTCCGGCGGCCTGGCGGCGGGCAGCATGCTGTTTCTTAACCAGCGTTCGAAGCTGAAGGAAGACGCGATTATCGGCCTGATCTTCTCCTCTTTTTTCGGTATTGGCCTGTTTATGGTGTCGCTGAACCCCACTTCGGTGAATATCCAGACCATTATTCTCGGCAATATTCTGGCCATCGCCCCGGAGGATATTATCCAGCTGGCGGCGATTGGCTCTATTTCGATGGCGATTCTGCTGCTGAAGTGGAAAGACCTGATGGTGACCTTTTTCGATGAAAACCACGCTCGTTCCATTGGCCTGAATACCACCGCGCTGAAGCTGCTGTTCTTTACCCTGCTGGCGGCCTGTACCGTGGCGGCGCTGCAGACCGTCGGCGCGTTTCTGGTGATTTGCCTGGTGGTGACGCCCGGGGCCACCGCCTGGCTGTTGACCGACCGCTTCCCGCGCCTGCTGGCGATTGCCGTCGCGATTGGCAGCCTGACCAGCTTTTTCGGCGCGTGGCTGAGCTACTATCTGGACGGGGCGACCGGCGGGATTATCGTCGTCGCCCAGACGCTGCTGTTTTTAGCCGCTTTTGTTTTCGCGCCGAAGCACGGCCTGCTCGCCAGCCGTCGCCGCGCCAGGGAGGCCTCATGCTGAGCGCGCTGATTGAACCTTTCCAGTTCTCCTTTATGGTCAACGCCATGCTGGTGGCGGCGATCGTTGCCGTCCCCTGCGCGCTGCTGTCGGTGTTTTTGGTGCTCAAGGGCTGGGCGCTGATGGGCGATGCCATGAGCCACGCGGTTTTTCCGGGCGTGGTGGTGGCGTATATCCTCGGTATCCCCTTCGCCATCGGCGCGTTTATCGCCGGGTTGTTCTGCGCCATCGCCACCGGTTATCTCGACGATAACAGCCGCATTAAGCGCGATACGATCATGGGCATCGTATTTTCCGGGATGTTTGGCGCGGGCCTGGTGCTGTACGTGTCGATTCAGTCGGAGGTCCATCTCGATCATATTCTGTTTGGCGACATGCTGGGTATTTCCGCCAGCGATATTGCGCAAACGTCGCTGATCGCGCTGGCGATTGCGCTGATAATCGGGTTTAAGTGGCGTGATTTTCTGCTGCACGCCTTTGATCCGCAGCAGGCGAAGGCCAGCGGATTGCGCTGCGGGCTGCTGCATTATGGGCTGCTATGCATGATTGCGCTGACCATCGTGGCGACGCTGAAAGCGGTGGGGATCATTTTGTCGATTTCGCTGCTGATAGCGCCGGGGGCGATCGCTCTGCTGCTGACGCGGCGTTTTGTCAGCGCCCTGCTGCTGGCGGTGGCGATAGCGTTAAGCTGTTCGCTGGGCGGCGTGTGGCTGTCGTTTTATCTCGACAGCGCCCCGGCGCCGACCATTGTGGTGCTGTTTACCGTTCTATTCGTTATCGCGTTTATCTGGACGTCGGTTCGCGATAGTCAAACCACGGCTCGTTCCGGCGAAGCCCCGGGTCGCGGCTGACGCCTTACCCGGGCTA
>NZ_JBEAFQ010000065.1:0-28622 GCF_040062275.1 Klebsiella sp. GW_Kp182
TGCATCAACCCCGGCGCATTCCCCGGGTTGCGGCGTAACGCCTTACCCGGGCTACCGACTAAAAAAGGCAACTTACGTTGCCTTTTTGCTTTTACCTTTCTCCTCGCCTATGCGAAGAGGCAAGGATCAACTGATTTAACCAAGAATTTCGCGTTGCAGAAAGGCGTCAAGACCCGAAATCCCCGGGAGCTTACATCAGTAAGTGACCGGGGTTGAGGGGCGCAGACAACGCATCTGCGGCGTGAAAGGCGCAGGTTAAATTATTTGGCGTCGGTCGCCGTACCATTAGCATGCCAGGTAAACACGCCGAACTCGAAGCCCTTCAGATCGCCCTTCTCGTTCCAGGTGAGCGGCCCCATTACGGTGTCGACCGTTGCGCCCTTCAGGTATTTAGCGATTTCAGCCGGATCTTCAGACTGATTCAGGCCTGCTTGCAGCGACTGCAGCGCGGCATAGGTGGTCCACACGAACGCGCCGCTTGGATCCTGTTTCTTCGCTTTGATCGCATCCACAATCGGTTTGTTCGCCGGAACCTGGTCGTAGTTCTTCGGCTTGGTGACCAGCATACCTTCCGCAGAAGCGCCCGCGATGTTAGACAGCGACACGTTCGCTACCCCTTCCGGCCCCATAAACTGCGTTTTCAGGCCAGCGGCGCGAGACTGACGCAGGATCTGCCCCATCTCCGGGTGATAGCCGCCGTAGTAAACGAAGTCGATATTCTCTTTCTTCAGACGCGCCACCAGGGTAGAGAAGTCTTTCTCACCGGCGGTGATACCGTCAAAGAACACCACGTTAGCGCCGCCCTTCTTCAGGTTATCCTGTACCGCGCGGGCCAGGCCCTCGCCATACTGCTGTTTGTCGTGGACAATCGCGATGCGCTGCGGCTTCACTTTTTCCAGAATATATTTGGCAGCGGTTGGCCCCTGATCGGAGTCCAGACCGGTGGTGCGCAGAATCAGATGATAGCCGCGAGCCGTCAGCTCCGGCGCGGTGGCCGCCGGGGTGATCATCAGCACGCCTTCATCTTCATAGATATCAGAGGCCGGCTGGGTGGAAGAAGAGCACAGGTGACCGATAACGTATTTGATACCGTCGTTAATCACTTTGTTAGCGACGGCAACCGCTTGCTTCGGGTCACAGGCGTCGTCGTATTTTACCATCTGCAGCTTATTGCCTTTGATACCGCCTTTGGCGTTGATATCGGCAATGGCCTGCTCTGCGCCAGTAAACTCCTGGTCACCGTACTGCGCTACCGGACCGGACATCGCGCCAACAACGGCGACTTTGATATCTTCGGCCATTGCCGTACCGCTCATGATTAAGGCAATACATCCTGCCAGTAACGCTTTACCCTTCATATTCATCCTGAGGCTCCCCATTATTATGGTTTTTGCATTTGTTGTGATGTTGTTTATTAGCGCATTATTCTAATTAGACACATAAGAAAAGCATATGATAGTTAGATTAGGGTCTGCCGCCTGCGCTTTTGCAGCACACTATGCTAAACATACCGTCATTCAGGAGAATTGGAAACGATAAAATTGCGGAGTATGTAACAGATAAGTGACAAATAAAAACCCGCGCCGGAATAAACCGAACGCGGGGGCATGAGCAACGCGACTACCAGCCCGCAGGCAGGTAGCCAAAGGCCGAAGCGATGGCGTAGGCGGCGCTGCAAAGATAGAGCAATACGATGAAGATCTGGATTAAGGGATGCGTGATTAGCGCCGGGCAGGTCCAGCCGGGGGTGATGTCACCCTGCCGACGCGAGCCTTTGAGGATCAGGATCGGCATGATAGATAAAATCACCCCGCTAAATACCCCGGCAAAATAGAGCGCGTTCACGAAGGACACCATCCCGCTATAGGCCAGAATAAAAGGCGGCACGGCGACCACTAACAGCACCTTAAAGCGTTTGAACGGCTGCTCGTCGTTGCCCAGGCGAAACTGATCGAAAATATTGGTCAGGAAGCTTCCGCCCAGCCCCCAATAGGAGGTCAGCATCGCGCAGAGCGCAAAAAGATTTGCCGAGAAGAAAGCCCACTCGCCGAGCGCCCTGCCCCAGGAAATGGTTGCCACATCAGAAATATTATCCAACCCGCTTAATGCAATCACCGAAAGCGGGACCAGCGCCAGCAGGCAAAAGGTTAATAACATCCCCACCATAATGGCCTTCGGCAGCTTCTCCGGTTTATCGGCGAAGCCGCGCGCCATTTCCGGCACGATATACTGCGCGGAGAAGCAGAACGCGACCACATTAAACACTGGCACCATATACAGCCAGTTGCCGTCGAGCAAATAACCGACGCTGGCGGTCTCTTTCAGCAACGTCGCGGCAACCAAAATGGTTATCATAACGACCATGCCGATACTGATAAATTTCTCACCCCGGCCAATCGCCTTCAGGCCGAGATAAAGCACCCCGGCCGCCGGAATAAAAAACAGCGCGCTGCCCAGGGCCGGCGAGATGCCGAATAACGAATGCAGGAGTTTACCGCTGCCGGTCATATAAGCCGTCAGCGCGCCGACGCTGTTGACGCAAACGGAGAGGAACATCATCAGCGCGCCAAAGCGGCCGACGTAGCGCTGCGACAGGCCGCTAAGCTGCAGATGCTTACGCGTGCGCAGCGTCGATTCCGCCACGTAGAGCATGGTGATGGTCGTCAGGCTACCGACCACAATCAGCCAAAACAGCAGCGGCAGAAAGCCCGCTTTGCTGGAGGCATAGGCGATGGATAGCACCCCAGCGCCGATATTGGTGCCGACGATCATCGACACGCCTTCAATGAAACTGAGGGATTTTGCAGGTACAGCGGTACGCTCCCGGCTCGTCAGAGCCGGAGAAAAGGTGGAGTTGTCAGACATAATATTTTCCGTTTTATTCCGGCAGCGTGCGCCGCCGGAAAAAAGGTGATATCAGGGTGATAAACACTCACGCTGAGCATAGCTGGTCAGAAAGCGGCGTCCTGTTTCTCTTCGGCTTCCCTGCCGCCGCAGCCTGACCGGGCGAAAAGTTAGCGCTTCAGCACGCGGGCCAGAATATCCAGCGCCTTCGTAAACTGCGCATCCGGAATCGTTAACGGATAGAGGAAGCGAATAACGTTGCCATAGACGCCGCAGCTCAGCAGCAGCAGGCCGTTCTCCTGGGCTTGTTGCTGGATTTGACGGGTGATCTCCGCCGACGGCTCGCCGGTTTGCGGATCGTTAAACTCCACCGCCACCATCGACCCCTGGCCGCGTACGTCAGCAATGGCCGGGCAGCTTTGACGCGCCTGATTCAGCACCTCTTTCAGATGGCTGCCTAAGCGCTCAGCGCGCTGGCACAGCTGTTCTTCTTCAATCACGTCCAGCACCGCGTGCGCCGCCGCGACCGCCAGCGGGTTACCGGCATAGGTGCCGCCCAGACCGCCCGGCGCAGGCGCATCCATCACCTCAGCGCGACCTACCACGCCGGAGAGCGGGAAACCGCCGGCCAGGCTTTTGGCCATCGTCATCAGGTCAGGCTTCACATCATAGTGCTGCATCGCAAATAGCTTGCCGGTGCGTGCAAAGCCGGTTTGTACTTCATCGGCAATCAGCAGAATGCCGTGGGTATCGCACAGCGCGCGCAGCGCCTGCATAAACTCAGGCGGGGCAACGTTAAAGCCGCCTTCCCCCTGAATCGGCTCCAGCACAATCGCCGCCACCTGATCGGCCGCGATATCGGCTTTGAAAATGCGCTCCAGGCTCTTCATCGCGTCGGCGGTGGTAATGCCATGGGCGGCGTTAGGGTAGACGGCGTGATAAACCGAGCCCGGGAACGGGCCGAAACCAATCTTGTAAGGCGCCACTTTGCCGGTCAGCGCCATGGTCATAAACGTACGGCCGTGGAAGCCGCCGCCGAAGGTAATCAACCCCGGACGGCCGGTATAAGCGCGCGCGATTTTCACCGCGTTTTCAACGGCTTCCGCCCCGGTGGTAAAGAACGCCGTTTTTGCCGGACCGTCAATCGGCGCCAGTTCGTTAATCCGCTCGGCCAGCGTGACATAGCTTTCGTACGGGACAATCTGGTAAGCCGTGTGGGTAAAGGCCTGCAGCTGCTGTTCAACGGCGGCAACGATTTTGGGGTGGCGATGGCCGGTATTCAGCACCGCGATGCCGGCGGCGAAATCGATCACCTCATTCCCTTCAATATCCCACAGCGTAGCGTTCTCCGCTTTCTCAACAAAGTAGCTGCACATCACCCCTACGCCGCGCGGAGTCGCCTGCTGGCGACGCTGATTCAGTTCTGAACTTTTCACCGAGAATCTCCTGTCATGTGTGTCACGTTATCGCAACAAATCCGAAACTATGTCGTTTATTTACACAGGATTTGGCCCTATAATCGAGTACCAATTCAGATTATCTGAGGGATCCAATTGCGTTCGCTTATCGCAGACCTGGTGCTGGTCAGATTGCAGAAAGAAACCGATCCGCTCCTGCACAAGCGCCTTTACAAGGCGATTCGCCACGCCATTCTGGATGGTTCTCTCCCGCCCCATAGCCGCCTGCCCCCTTCACGGGATCTGGCGGGAGAGCTGAAAATGTCTCGCAACACAATTTTAACAGTTTACGAACAATTGCTGGCTGAGGGGTATGTCGTGTCCCGTCGCGGCAGCGGAACATTCGTCGCGAAAACGCTGCCCGATATGTTTCTTCCAACCAGCAGCGCCAGTGAAAGCAGCCCTGCGCCAGCAGCCAGCGCGCCCATCTCCCGACGCGGCCAGCATCTGCTGGGGCACATCAGCGCCAGCCCGCGTCAGTGGGGGGCATTTATCCCCGGCGTACCGGACGTCAATGCGTTTCCCCACCCGCTGTTCAGTAAAATCCAGGCGCGTATCAGCCGCCGTCCAAAACCCGAACAGCTCAGCTATAGCTGTAACGGCGGAACGGCCGAGCTGCAGCACGCGTTGGTGGACTATCTGAGAGTAGCGCGCGGCGTTCAGTGCCAGGCAGATCAAATTCTTATTACTGAAGGGATCCATCAGGCTATCGACCTGATCACCCGCATGCTGTGCGACCGCGGCGATCTCGCCTGGGTGGAGGAGCCGTCCTACTGGGGCATTCGCCATGTGCTGGCGATGAATGAAGTGCGGGCCGAGCCCGTGGTGGTTGATGCCAGCGGCCTGTGTCCGCCCGAAAGCATAGCCGAAGCCCCGCGGCTGATCTTCGTTACGCCATCCCATCAGTACCCCCTCGGCGCGGTAATGAGCCTTGAGCGCCGACAGCGCCTGCTCACCCTGGCCCATCAGCACGGCAGCTGGATTGTGGAAGATGATTACGACAGCGAGTTTCGCTTTTCCGGTCAGCCGATCCCGGCGCTACAGGGCTTAGTCCCCGAAGCGCCGGTGGTCTACGTCGGTACGTTCAGTAAAACGCTCTACCCGGGGCTGCGGCTGGGCTACGTCGTGCTGCCTCGCCCGCTGGCGGCTGAACTCAAAAACGCCCACGCCGAGCTCTACCGCGGCGGCCATTCGCTTATCCAGCTGGCGCTGGCGGAATTTATCAACGCCGGTCATTACTCGGCACACATTCGCCGCATGCGCCTGCTCTACAGCCGCCGTCGCGTCTTTTTGACCGAGCTGATTCAGCGGCACTGCGGGCCGCACGCGCTGTCGGACTTCAGCGATAATGCCGGACTGCATCTGATCCTGAATTTGCCGGATGAGGCGGATGACGTGGCGATTGCCCGCGATGCCAACGCGCGCCATATTTTAGTGCGTCCGCTGTCGCGCTATTACCTGACGGCGCAGCGGAAGAAAGGGCTGTTGATGGGTTTTGCTTCGCAGCCGGAAACGCAGATGGAACCGGCGTTCAACGTCCTGCTTGAGTGTCTGAAAATGCACTGCCCGCAGGCGCTGGCGGAGGCAGAAAAACAAAACGCCCCATCGTAATGTGGGGCGTTATCGGGGGACTGGCGCTCAGATTAGGCTTCGATAGCGGCGCGCAGTTTTTTCATGGCGTTCTTTTCAAGCTGACGTACACGTTCAGCCGACACGCCGTAGCGGTCTGCCAGCTCCTGCAGCGTGGACTTGTTGTCTTCGTCCAGCCAGCGGGCGCGGATGATGTCCTGGCTACGTTCGTCAAGACCCTGCATCGCGTCGGTCAGCTTGTTTGCCGCCTGCTCTTCCCAGTTATCGTCTTCAATGCCGTCGGCAAAGTTAGACGTTTTATCCTGCAGATAGAGCACCGGCGCCATCGGCTGGCTATCGGACTCATCATCCGACGACATGTCGAAGGTCATGTCCTGCGCCGCCATACGTGACTCCATCTCACGCACGTCTTTGCTCGACACGCCCAGCTCGCGGGCCACCATTTCGACTTCATCCTGGTTAAACCAGCCCAGACGCTGCTTGGTTTTGCGCAGGTTAAAGAACAGCTTACGCTGTGCTTTCGTGGTCGCGACCTTCACGATACGCCAGTTACGCAGCACGTATTCATGAATTTCCGCTTTGATCCAGTGCACGGCGAAGGAAACCAGACGCACGCCCACTTCCGGGTTAAAACGGCGCACGGCTTTCATCAGGCCAATGTTGCCTTCCTGAATCAGATCCGCCTGCGGCAGGCCATAGCCCGAGTAGTTACGAGCAATATGAACAACAAAGCGCAGGTGAGACAGGATCAGCTTTTTCGCTGCTTCCAGATCGCCCTGGTAATGCAGCTTTTCAGCAAGCTCCCGCTCTTCATCAGCCGATAACATCGGCCAAGTGTTAGCAGCCCGGATGTACGATTCCAGGTTACCAACGGGGGCTAAGGCTAAAGTTTGCATATCTTTGGTCATTCAAATCCTCTCAATCGATATCTTCTGGCATCTTTCTGTCCTCACAACGGAGCAACAAACATGCCAGCATTGATGAGCAACGAGAATATCACTCACATTAGTATCAGACAGTGATTTTATCCACAAGTTCCATGCAATGATGTGAATAGATTACGCACAAAATGTGACATGGTTATGAAGTTTAGGGAAGCGTCGACAGGGACTCTTTCCCTGCAGAGAGATATTCAGTGCAGGGAAAGATTATACCAGATTTTTACTACTCGGGAGTAAAGTGACGTAAATGTTGAACGGTTGCCAGCCAGGCGGCGACCCAGCCAATCATCGAGCAAACAATCAGCATCAGCAGGCACTCGTCAAAGCCTAAGCCGCTGAGTTCAAACTGCGTGCCGAAGACTTTCGCCACTTCGGTGACCGCCGACGACAGGCGCATGACCATAATTTCCGACAGGATCAGCGACAGAAACGCGCCGGAGAACCCCAGCAGCGCCCCACCGTAAAGGAACGGACGCAGAATAAAGCCGTCGGTCGCGCCAATCAGTTTCTGCACGTTAATGGTATCGCGGCGGGCGAAGATGCTCAGACGCACGCTGTTGCCGATCACCAGGAAGACCGCCGCCACCATCAGTACGCCGATCATCGCCGAAACGCGTCCGACCAGCCCGGTCAGCGACGAGAGCCGCGCAAACCAGCTGTCATCCATACGCACTTCATCAACGCCCTGCACGTGGCTCACGCGGTCGCGCAGCGTGTTCAGCGCTTCAACGCTCTGGAAATCAATCTTCGGCACCACGATCGCCACCGCCGGCAGCGGGTTCTCTTCCAGCATATCCAGCGCGCCGCCGAAGCCTGACCAGTTGCGGAATTCGCCAAGGGCTTCATCGCGCGACAGATAGTTAACCTTCTCGACGCCCTGCTCCGCCTGCAGCTGGCCGACTACCCGCGCAGCGGCGTCGTCATCCAGCGTTTTTTCCAGATAAACAGTGATTTGCGGCGTGGGATAATACTGCGACGCCGCGGTGCTGACGTTTTTGTAGACCATGTAGCACACGCTTGGCAGGGTCAACGAAATGGCGATCACCATCACCGTCAGAAACGTCGCCAGCGGCGTGCTTTTCAGATCCTGTACCGCGCCGTGCCAGGCGTAGCGCACCTGTTCATTGAATACGTTGCTCTTGCGGGAAGCCGGATTCGGCGCCGCTTTTGGCCGCTTCGACGCATTGCGCCCGCCGCTACCGCCCGCTCCGCCCGCATTGCGGAAACGGTCGAATCGATTGCCGAATCGGCGAATGTGGTTCATTGCCTCGCGCTTATTCACCGATGTGGCCTCCATGCATATGCCCCTCGCTGAGGGACAGGACGCGGTACGGACGACTGGAGATAAGCCCCAGGTCATGCGTCGCCATCAGCACCGTCACCCCAACGCGGTTAAACTCTTCAAACAGACGTAAGATCCCTTCCGACAGCGCCTCGTCGAGGTTACCGGTCGGTTCATCCGCCAGCAGGACCGCAGGTTTGTTCACCACCGCGCGGGCGATGCCCACGCGCTGTTGTTCCCCGCCTGAAAGCTGAATCGGCAGGTTTTTCGCTTTGTCCAGCAGCCCGACTTTATCCAGCGCCGCCGAGACGCGACGACGGATATCATCCCCGCTGGCGCCGGCGATAATCAGCGGGATCGCTACATTATCGTAAACGGTTCGGTCCATCAGCAGATGGTGGTCCTGGAAAATCATGCCAATCTGACGGCGCAAAAACGGCACCTCGCGGCTCTTCAGGCGGCTAATATCATGGCCGCCGAAAAGGATTTTGCCGGCGCTGGGCCGTTCGATACCGCAGATAAGCTTCAGCAGGGTACTTTTCCCCGCGCCGGAATGGCCGGTCAGAAACGCCATCTCGCCCGCCTGCAGGTGGAAAGTCACCCCCTGCAGCGCTTGTCTCCCACCGAGATAGGCTTTGCTGACTTGTTCAAAGCGAATCATTTTTAATCCTCTCGGGCAAAAAGTGCCTCAATAAAGTCGCCCGCATTAAACGGACGCAGATCTTCAATACGTTCGCCAACACCGATGTAGCGAATCGGAATACCGAACTGATCGGCAACCGAGAAGATAACCCCGCCCTTGGCGGTCCCATCCAGCTTAGTCAAGGTAATACCGGTCAGTCCAACCGCCTCATGGAACAGTTTGGCCTGGCTAATCGCGTTCTGCCCGGTGCTGGCGTCAATGGTCAGCATAACTTCATGCGGCGCATCGACATCGAGTTTTTTCATGACGCGGACAATCTTCTTCAGCTCTTCCATCAGGTGCGATTTATTCTGCAGACGACCCGCGGTATCGGCAATCAGGACGTCAATATTGCGCGCCTTCGCCGCCTGGATGGCGTCGAAAATGACCGATGCCGAATCCGCGCCGGTGTGCTGGGCAATCACCGGAATATTGTTGCGCTGCCCCCAAACCTGGAGCTGCTCAACCGCCGCCGCGCGGAAAGTATCCCCCGCCGCCAGCATCACCGACTTGCCCTGCTGCTCGAACTGACGCGCCAGCTTGCCGATGGTGGTGGTTTTACCGACGCCGTTGACGCCGACCATCAGAATCACAAACGGCGTTTTGCCTTCTACGTTCAGCGGCTCATCCACTTTCGCCAGAATATCGCCCATCTCTTCTTTCAGCAGGCCGTACAGCGCCTCGGCGTCGCGCAGCTGCTTGCGGCTGGCGTCGTTGGTAAGACGCGTGATGATCTTACGCGTGGTTTCCACGCCGACATCGGCAATCAGCAGCTGCTCTTCCAGCTCTTCAAACAGATCATCGTCGATTTTCTTACCGCGGAACAGACTGATAAATCCGGAACCGAGGTTCTGTTTGGTTTTTACCAGGCTGCGTTTGAGGCGGGCGAAGAAACCTTCTTTGGTCGGTTTTTCCTGCTCTAACGGCGTCACGACGGTTTCGTCCGGCACCACTTCAACGGCGTTTTCTGCCGCATCGGCCGCCGCCAGAGCCTGTGCTTCCAGCTCTTCATCGGTGATATCGGCCTCAGCCTCTTCTACCGTTTCGTCTGGTTCCGGCTGGTCAACGGCGGTTTCTTCAATAACTGCCGTTTCCGGTTCGGTAATGACCTCTTCCGGCGTCTGTTCAGCGACGGCTTCAGCCACTACCGGCTCGGCGATGACCTCTTCCACCAGCGGCTCAGCGACCGTCTCTTCAACCGCGGGCTGCTCCGCTATCTCCTCAACCGCCGGGGATTCGACAACCGCCTGCGGCTGTTCGCTCTCCACAACCTGCTCGGTCACCTCAACCACCTCAGCGGCAAAGGCTTCAGCATCCTGTTTCTCTGTCGCAGTGGCGTCGACCGTTTCCGGCGCAACCGCAGGCGCTTCGCTTTCCTGAGCCGGTTCTTCAACCTCTTGCTGGGCTTCTACTTTTTGTTCTGTTTCGCTTTCCTGCGCCTGTTCTTTTTGACCAAAGCCCAGCCAGGAAAAGAAGCCACGTTTTTTGTCTTTCGCCATTTGCGACTACACTCCTCGCTGTTAATTCATGGCACAGCTTCGGCCAGTAGGTAGCGGAAGCTGAAAAATGATGAAATTAGTCGGATAGTCTACCACTTAACTTAACTCGCATCACCGCCCCCGGATTAAGGTTTCGTCAACCGCCGCCGATCGTTAGAATAGCAGCCCGGAAGTTGAGACTTGAGCAAAGAGATGAAGAAACCAAACCACGCGGGCAGCGGCCAGATCCGTATTATCGGCGGGCAATGGCGGGGCCGTAAACTCCCGGTGCCGGAGAGCCCGGGTCTGCGCCCGACCACCGACCGGGTGCGCGAAACGCTATTTAACTGGCTGGCGCCGTCGATCGTTGACGCGAACTGCCTCGACTGCTTCGCCGGCAGCGGCGCGCTGGGCCTTGAAGCCCTCTCCCGCTATGCGGCCAGCGCCACGCTGCTGGAAATGGAACGCGGCGTCGCGCAGCAGCTGCAAAAAAATCTGGCGACCCTCAAAGCCAGCAACGCTAAGGTGGTCAATACCAATACTTTAGCGTTTCTTGCTCAGGCGGGCACGCCGCATCACATCGTGTTTGTCGATCCCCCGTTTCGTAAAGGACTGCTTGAAGAGACGCTAAAGCTGCTGGAAAACAACGGCTGGCTTAGCGATGAAGCGCTTGTCTACATTGAGAGTGAAGTCGAAAACGGTTTACCGCCGGTGCCGATGAACTGGCACGTCTATCGTGAAAAAGTGGCCGGACAGGTCGCCTACCGTCTCTATCAACGTGAGGCCCAAGGAGAAAACCATGCTGATTAATTTTGGCCGCTTGCTGATGCTGTGCGTGTGGGCGTTTTTATTGCTGAACCTGTTTCAACCGTTCCCAAAACCGCTGAACATCTTCGTTAACGTGGCGCTGATCTTTATGATTCTGATGCACGGCCTGCAGCTGACGCTGCTCAAGGCGACGCAGACGAAAGAGATGCCGCCGCTGGGGCGCTTCGAGCAGATTCGTATTTTCATCTTCGGCGTGTTCGAACTGGTCGCCTGGCAGAAAAAGCTCAAGGCGACCCTGAAGAAGAAGTAATGCCAGGAAAAGGTTCAGGGGTCTGGCGTAAAGCCCATAAACCGCGAACCTTTATAGCTCAGGACGCCCTTATCGCCGACGCTTAGCGCATGATACTGCGGCGCCTGCAGACGAAAAACCACTTCCAACCCGCCGCTTTCCGGCCTGAAGCTTGCTTCATAACGCATTTCGCTACCGGCAGGCGCCACCGTCTGCTGGCGCGAACGGCGATCGTTAATCACCTTCTCCCGCTTATTGCTCACCACCACCCGTTTTTGCAACAGCGGCGCGGCATCGTTATCCATTTTTTCCCGACGCTGCTGCACATAGCGATACGACGCGGCAATCGCAATGATGGCAACGGCAACCATAAAAAACAGCGGAACTTTACTCATTCACCTTGCCCCCAGGAATTATCAGGAATAAGCATACTGTGGCTTGATTATCATTGTCATCTTCCTCTGCAAACCACTACACTGAGATTCAGTACTGTAAGTACAATCACTTACGTAATGATAACAGATACAGGGACTTACTATGCTTTGGTCATTTATTGCTGTCTGTTTCTCCGCATGGCTTTACGTCGATGCGTCCTATCGTGGGCCTGCCTGGCGTCGCTGGGTGTTTAAACCCGTCACGCTGATCCTGCTTCTGTTACTGGCCTGGCAAGCGCCGATGTTTAACGCCATCAGCTATCTGGTGCTGGCCGGGCTTTGCGCCTCGCTGGTCGGCGATGCGCTGACCCTGCTGCCGCGGCAGCGGGTAATGTACGCCGTGGGGGCGTTCTTTCTCTCGCATCTGCTCTACACCATCTGGTTTGCCAGCCAGCTGACGCTATCTTTCTTCTGGCCGCTGCCGCTGGTGCTGCTGATCCTCGGCGCGCTGCTGCTGGCGATTATCTGGACGCGTCTGGAAGAGATGCGGATGCCGGTGTTTACCTTTATCGCGATGACGCTGGTGATGGTCTGGCTGGCCGGGGAGCTGTGGTTCGCCCGCCCGACGGATACCGCCCTGTCCGGCTTCGCTGGCGCGGCATCCCTGCTGCTCGGCAACGCGGTCTGGCTCATCAGCCATTATCGCCGCCGCTTCCGCGCTGACAACGCGATCTCCTCGGCATTTTACTTCGCCGGGCACTTCCTGATCGTCCGCGCGCTCTATTTGTAATTAAGCGCTTGACTCTGGAGTCGACTCCAGAGTGTATCCTGCGGGTAATGAGAAAATTATCATTACCCGGAGGGTCCTATGTCGGCTCCAGAATCGCAGGATAAAAAAGTCCCACACTTCTCATCGTTAAAATTTACCCCTGCCGCGCAGCCTGCGGAAACCTGCTGCGCGGACCACGCCTGCAGCAGCGAAACCGCCGCTGAAAACGATGCGCTGAGTCACGCGCGCTTTAGCTGGCTGGTAGAAGGCATGGACTGCGCGGCCTGCGCCCGCAAGGTCGAAACCGCCGTTCGCCAGGTACCGGGGGTCAGCCAGGTGCAGGTACTGTTCGCCACCGAAAAGCTGCTGGTCAACGCCGAGGGCAATGTCCGTCCGCAGATCGAAAGCGCCGTGCGCGCCGCGGGCTATCAGCTGCGTGATGAAAATGCGCCACGGGCAGAGGAGCCCACCTCGTGGCTGCGCGAGAATCTGCCGCTCCTCACCCTCGTCGCCATGATGGCGCTCAGCTGGGGGCTGGAGCAGTTCAGCCCGCCTCTGGGCGAAATCGCCTTCATCGCAACTACGCTGGTCGGCCTGTGGCCGGTCGCCCGGCAAGCAATACGCCTGATCAAAAGCGGAAGCTGGTTCGCCATTGAAACCCTGATGAGCGTCGCAGCCATCGGCGCGCTGTTTATCGGCGCCACCGCCGAAGCGGCGATGGTCCTGCTGCTGTTCTTAATCGGCGAACGTCTTGAGGGCTGGGCCGCCAGCCGCGCGCGGCAAGGCGTCAGCGCCTTGATGGCGCTGAAACCCGACACGGCAATCCGCGTGCGCGACGGCGTGCGTGAAACCGTAGCCCAGCGCGACCTGCGTCCCGGCGACGTGATTGAAGTCGCCGCCGGAGGCCGCCTGCCCGCCGATGGCCAGTTGCTCTCGCCCTTCGCCAGCTTCGATGAGAGCGCGCTAACCGGTGAATCCGTTCCGGTGGAGCGTAACGCCGGGGAACGCGTGGCGGCCGGCGCGACCAGCGTCGATCGTCTGGTACAGCTGACGGTGATCTCCGAACCGGGCGACAGCGCTATCGATCGCATCCTTAAGCTGATTGAAGAAGCGGAAGAGCGCCGCGCGCCGATTGAGCGCTTTATCGATCGCTTTAGCCGCATCTATACCCCGGCGATTATGGTGGTCGCGCTGCTGGTGGCCATTGTTCCGCCGCTACTGTTTGCGGGCGCATGGCTGCCGTGGATCTATAAAGGTTTAACGCTGCTGCTGATTGGCTGTCCGTGCGCGCTGGTGATCTCAACCCCGGCGGCGATTACCTCCGGGCTGGCGGTGGCGGCGCGTCGCGGCGCGCTGATTAAAGGCGGCGCGGCCCTGGAGCAACTGGGCCGCGTGCGCCAGGTGGCGTTTGATAAAACCGGCACCCTGACCATCGGCCAGCCGCGCGTCACCGCGGTGATGACGACCGCAGACATCGGCGAAAACGATCTGCTGGCGCTGGCGGCCGCCGTTGAGCAAGGCTCCAGCCACCCGTTAGCCCAGGCCGTCGTACGTGAGGCGGAGCAGCGCCAGTTGGTCATTCCGCCGGCAAGCGGCCAGCGCGCGCTGGCCGGATCCGGCATTGAGGCGCAGGTTGAAGGACGTCAGGTGCTGATTTGCGCCGCGGGTAAAAACCGCGATCCACAGTACGATGAACCTATTCAGCAGTTGGAGAGCGCGGGGCAAACCGTGGTGCTGGTGATGCGCGATGAGGCGCTGCTGGGGATTGTGGCGCTGCGCGATACGCTACGCGATGATGCTCGCCAGGCGGTGGATGAACTCCATCAGTTAGGCGTTCAGGGAATCATACTGACCGGCGACAATCCGCGCGCGGCGGCGGCTATCGCCAGCGAACTGGGGCTGGCGTTCCGCGCCGGGCTGCTGCCTGCGGATAAAGTGCAGGCGGTGATGGCGCTCAACACCGAGTCTCCGCTGGCCATGGTCGGCGACGGGATCAACGACGCGCCGGCGATGAAAGCGGCGACCATTGGCATCGCGATGGGCAGCGGCACCGACGTCGCTCTGGAGACCGCCGATGCGGCATTGACCCACAACCGCCTCACCGGACTGGCGCAGATGATTTCGCTGGCGCGCGCCACTCACGCCAATATCCGGCAGAATATCGCTATCGCGCTGGGTCTGAAGGGGATTTTCCTCGTCACCACCCTGCTCGGCCTCACCGGCCTGTGGCTGGCGGTGCTGGCGGATACCGGGGCGACGGTGCTGGTCACCGCTAACGCGCTGCGGCTGTTACGTAAGAAGTAGGGACAATACCCGGGGGCGGCGCTTGACGCGCCTTGCCCGGGCTACAGGTTCGTGCGGTCTGGTTTTTTGTAGCCTTGCTCAGTGGCTTTTACGGATCAGATAGCGGTACGGCAGCGCCTCGGTTTCCTGCGCCAGCAGCTCATGCTCCATAAAGCGGCAGAAACCGGGAATATCGCGGGTCGTCGCCGGATCGTCGGCCACGATTAGCAGCGTCTCGCCCACCGGCATCGTACGCACTGTCTTGCGCACCATCATCACCGGTTCCGGGCAACGAAGCCCCTGCGCATCAAGCGTATGGTCAGGGCTGGAGAAAAGTTCGCTCATTTTCATCTCACATTAACAAAACGGCCCTAGTTTACCCCCAGTTCGCCAGTACGCAAGCCAGGTTAACGTTTGCGCGAAAAACAACCATTGCAATACGCTCGCAACGCAGTATCATGCAGCCGTTTTTATTGGGTTCCCTCACCCCAACCACTAAAAAGGTCACAATATGAGTCCGTTTACTACCGTACAGCGTAAAAAAGCGCTGATCTGGCTATCGCTTTTCCATCTGCTGGTCATCACTTCCAGTAACTATCTGGTGCAGCTGCCGATCTCCATCTTTGGTTTTCATACCACCTGGGGCGCGTTCAGCTTTCCGTTTATTTTCCTCGCCACCGACCTGACGGTGCGGATTTTCGGCGCTCCGCTGGCGCGACGCATTATCCTCGCGGTCATGATCCCGGCGCTGGTTATCTCCTACGGGGTTTCCGCGCTGTTCTATATGGGCGAGTGGCAGGGGTTTGCCGCATTAACCAGCTTTAACCTGTTTGTCGCCCGTATCGCCGCCGCCAGCTTTATGGCCTACGCGCTGGGGCAAATCCTCGACGTCCACGTCTTTAACCGCCTGCGTCAAAACCGCCGCTGGTGGCTGGCGCCCACGGCATCCACCCTTTTTGGTAACGTCAGCGATACGCTGGCCTTCTTCTTTATCGCCTTCTGGCGCAGCCCGGACCCGTTTATGGCGGCGCACTGGGGCGAAATCGCCATCGTCGACTACTGCTTCAAGGTGCTGATTAGCATCGTATTCTTCCTGCCGATGTACGGCATGTTGTTGAATATGCTGCTGAAAAAACTGGCAGATAAATCTGATTTATCCGCATTGCAGCCAGGTTAAGAGTACTCACGAAACGATGTGATAAGATAAGCGAATGAGCCGTTAATGGCCGTTTATCGAAAGGAAGATGTCAATGCGCAATTTGGTTAAATATGTCGGTATTGGCCTGCTGGTTGTAGGTCTTGCGGCCTGTGATAACAGCGATACAAAAACGCCGACTGCCGGGGCTGCTGCGGAAAGCAACGCCAGCGGGCAACCTATTAGTCTGCTGGATGGCAAACTGAGCTTCTCCCTGCCAGCCGGTATGACCGACCAGAGCGGCAAGCTGGGCACCCAGGCCAACAATATGCACGTCTATTCTGATGCCACCGGCCAGAAAGCGGTGATCGTGATTGTGGGTGACAATACCAACGAGGAGCTGGCGGTGATGAGCCAGCGTCTGGAAGAGCAGCAGCGCAGCCGCGACCCGCAGCTGCAGGTCGTGAGCAATAAATCCATTGAGATCAAAGGCCACACGCTGCAACAGCTGGACAGCATCATCTCCGCCAAGGGTCAGACCGCCTGGTCTTCCGTCCTTCTCGGCAAGGTTGATGACAAACTGCTGACGCTGCAAATCACATTGCCAGCGGATAACCAGCAGCAGGCGCAGACCGAAGCGGAAAACATTATCAACACCCTCGTCATCCAGTAACTACTGACCTGACGCCGCGGCCTCCGGTTCACCGACCGGGGGCCGTTTTTTTAACCGCCATCCCAGCAGCAGCGCCACCGCAACCAGCCCCGCCGTCGCCAGATAGATCGATGAAATGCCCGCCCACGCCATCAGCAGCCCGGCGAGCGGACCGGTGATCCCCAGCGAGAGATCCATAAATACCGTGTAGGTTGCCAGCGCCGACCCTTGGTTCTGCTGCGGTACGGCCTTCACCGCCACCACGCCAAGCGCCGGGAACACCAGCGAAAAACCGGCTCCGGCAAAGAAAGTGCCGATTTTCGCCATCAGCGGCGTCTCCGCCAGGCCCACTAACAGCAGCCCAATAATCTCGACGACAAAACAGAGCATCGCCACGTTCAGCCCGCCGAGGCGGTTAATTCCGTTGGGGAACAGCAGGCGCGTGCCGACAAAGGCGCAGCTAAACAGCGTCAGGGCGAAGGCCGCCCCGTCCCAGCCTTTAGCATCATAAAACAGAGTGATAAAGGTAGCGATAACGCCAAAACCCGCCGAAGCCAGGGCCAGCGCCATGCCGTAGAGCCAGACGCGCCCCAGCACCGCGCGAAACGACATCGCTTTACCCTTGCCCGCTTTGACCGCCGCCCGCGGCAACGCGCACAGCACGGCCACCAGCGCGACCGCCATAATGGTCAACGCCAGCCCGTGCAGGCCAATCAGCGAGTAACAGAGCACGCCGAGCGGCGCGCCCATCGCCATCGCTCCGTAGGTGACAATGCCGTTCCAGGATATGACCCGCCCGATATGCAGCGAACCGACTACCCCGACACCCCACAGCGTTGAGCCGGTTCCCGCGAAGCTCTGCCCGATGCCGAGGATAATCCGGCCAAGGCACAGCAGCGCCAGGCTAACCACGGGCAAGCCGCCGAAGAGCGCCGCCAGCAGATAGCCGAGTCCGCTCAGAAAGCAGCCGCACAGGCCGAAAATGACGATCTTTTTTGGCCCCAGCAGATCGGCATAGCGCCCGGCGTGAGGGCGGCTGAGCAGCGTAGCGAAGTACTGGAGGCTAATCACCAGCCCGGCCCAAAAGGCGCTAAACCCCATCACATCATGAACATAGCCGGGCAATACCGCCAGCGGCAGGCCAATGGTCAGGTAGCTGGCAAAGTTAAAAATCACGACAGAGACAATCCGCAGATTGAGACGCAATCCATTAAGCGCCGGTTCGGCGACGGTTTCGGGCATCGGGTTCCACCAGATTTTTACAACTGTGTTTCATTTCTACCACGCCACACGTTATAAATCAGCAGCCAGATTAGGATTCCTGGCAGCAAGCCAGCCGCTACACTTAATGAAAATCATAGAAAGGAAGAGTGAATGACAACCCCTCAGCCCGATAAAACGGGCATGCATATTCTGCTCAAACTGGCGTCACTGGTGGTTATCCTCGCCGGTATTCACGCCGCGGCAGATATCATCGTGCAGCTATTACTGGCGCTGTTCTTCGCCATTGTCCTCAACCCGCTGGTCACCTGGTTTATTCGCCGCGGCGTGCGTCGCCCGGTCGCCATTACTATCGTGGTGGTGGTGATGCTGATCGTGCTCACCGCGTTAATTGGCGTACTGGCCGCGTCGGTTAACGAATTTGTCGCCATGATGCCAAAATATAATAAAGAGCTGACGGCAAAAGTCCTGCGGCTGCAGGAGGCGCTGCCCTTTTTGCATATTCATATGTCCCCGGAGCGTATGCTGCAACGCATAGACTCCGACAAGCTGATGACGTTCACGACCACCCTGATGACCGGGCTGTCCGGCGCCATGGCCAGCGTCGTTCTGCTGGTTATGACGGTGGTATTTATGCTTTTTGAAGTCCGGCATGTGCCCTATAAACTCCGTTTTGCCCTCAACAACCCGCAAATCCACATCGCCGGTCTTCATCGGGCGTTAAAAGGCGTTTCGCATTATCTGGCGCTGAAAACGCTGCTTAGCCTGTGGACCGGGGTGATTATCTGGTTAGGGCTGATGCTAATGGGGGTGCAGTTTGCGCTGATGTGGGGCGTGCTGGCTTTTCTGCTGAACTATGTGCCTAACATTGGCTCGGTGATTTCCGCCGTCCCGCCGATGATCCAGGCGTTACTTTTTAACGGATATTATGAATGCCTGCTGGTCGGCGCACTCTTTTTAGTCGTGCACATGATTATCGGCAATATTCTCGAACCCCGCATGATGGGCCACCGGCTGGGCATGTCTACGCTGGTGGTTTTCCTCTCGTTGCTGGTCTGGGGATGGCTGCTTGGACCGGTGGGAATGCTGCTGTCGGTACCGTTAACTAGCGTGTGTAAAATATGGATGGAGACCACCAGGGGCGGCAGTAAGTTAGCCATCCTGCTCGGGCCCGGGCGCCCCAAAAGCAGGCTACCGGGCTAGCCCTGCCGCTTCACCGGCCAGAAGATCGTCAGCACTCCGGCGACAATCAGCAGCACGCCCAGCAGCGATTGCCAGTGGAAAGGCTCATGCCAGCCGGGGAGCCAGATGGCGGCGGCCCATACCAGGATGTAGCTCAGGCTCAGCAGCGCGTAGGCTTTCGCCAGCGGCAGTTGATGCAGAGCGAAGTACCAGCAGACCATCGACAGCAGGTAACCCATAAGCCCGAACGCCAGGCCAAACGTGCCCGCACGCAGATGCAGCAGATGGTTGAGGAAGGTGAATATCTCCGTCAGCGGCGGGAGCTCGACCATCGCGCTGCGCAGCAGCAGCTGCGCGCCGCTCGCCAGGCCGACGCTGAACAACGCCCAGATTAAGCCCATCAGATACGGCTCCCGAGAATAACGATCCCAACGACGATGAGTCCCACGCCAAGCCAGTGGCGACGCGCGACCGGCTCGCGCCAGATCCCCCACGCCGCCAGCGTCACCCAGACGAAGTTCAGGCTCAGCATGGGATAGGCGATGCTGACCGGGATCGACTGCAGCACGCTAAGCCACAGCAGCATGCTGCAGCCGAGAGAGAGCAGCGCGAGCCCCAGCCAGCCAAGGATATGGTACCCGCGCCGCCCGGATTTGGACGGGCGGGTCGCCTGTTTCTGGCACAGCTGTCCGGCGCAGCTCAGCAGGCTGGCGAAAACCAGACAGATCCAGACGCTCATTGCGGCAGATACTGGATATACACCACGCGCCCAAGCTCGTAGGAGCTATCCGGTTTCGGTAGCGCTAAATCAGCCATACTTTCTCCTTTATCCATCAGCAGAACCAGCGAGACGGGGCCCTGTTGGCGGTGCGTCGCTAGCCAGTCAGCAAAATGGGCTTGATCGACAAACTGGTGCTGCGCGTCCGGCCAGGAGAGACCGTACTTCAGCTCGCCCTGCTTGTCGAACAGAATGATATCGCTGCGCTTGAGCTCCCACGACAGCCCGCCGGCGATACCGACGTTATTGGTCAACACGTAGCGGCTCGGGGTCAGCGATTCGCTGACGATATCCACCAGGAACTGCGGCTGCTTGCTGTCGATCACCCGATCCGGGATAGCGAAGCCCACCAGCAGCGCCAGCCCGAGCGGGCAGCAGGCGGCGAGGGTCCAGCGGCGGCCGTTGTCCTTCATCGCCAGCCAGCCCATCAGCGCCCAGCAGCCAAATATCAGCGCCGCCAGCAGGCACTTATAGAGTTCAATATGGCTCCATACCGGCTTGTGCATAATGCCCCACGGCGAAACTACCAGCACGGCGACCAGGCCAATCAGGCCAAAGGCCAGGTTGATCGCGCCGTTAATTTTCAGCGCCTTCGCCCCCGCCTTCGCCGCGTCCAGCGCGTAGCGCGCCATCAGAATCGACAGGGGAGCAAAACAGGGCAGGATATAGGTTGGGAGTTTACCCTTAGCAATGCTGAAGAACAGGAACGGCATCGCCACCCATCCGAGCAAATAGAGCGCACCGCGCGACTCATCGCGTTCGGTCCAGCCGCGCTTGAGCGCACCCGGCAGCAGCGCCAGCCACGGCAGGCTGCCGGCAATCAGGAACGGAATGTAGTACCAGAACGGCGCTTTATGCTGGGCATCTTTTTCCGCGAAACGCTGGATATGCTCCACCCAGAAGAAGTAGCGCCAGAAGTCCGGCTCGCGTTTGGCGATGGCAAGACCCCACGGCAGCACCACCAGCGCGCAGACGCCCACCGCCAGCCAGCCGTAAGTCAACACTTCGCGCCAGCGCTTACGCGCAATCACCCACGGTAGTACCCCGACCACCGGCACCGCCAGCGCGAGGAAGCCTTTGGTCATCACCCCCATCCCGCAGGCCACGCCGAGTAAAACATAGCCGAGAATTTTGCCGCCGTGGCTTTGGGCCTGCGCCGCGCCCCAGAAGCTGCACATCGCCAGCGCCATCCACATGGTGATCATCGGGTCGAGCACCGCGTAGGTGCCGATACCGTAAACCAGCAGCGCGGTCAGGAAGATCGCCGGTGACAGGATCGCGACGCGTTTATCGCGGAAAAGACGCCATGCCAGCCAGGCGACCAGCAGAGCGGTGACGGTAATGGAAAACACCACCCCAAAGCGGACGGCAAAATTATTGTGGCCGAATAGCCACTGGCCGATGCTGTTGATCCAGTAACCGGCAATGGGCTTTTCAAAGTAGCGCAGCCCGAGGAAATGCGGCACCACCCAGTCGCCGGTCGCCAGCATTTCGCGGCTGATCTCCGCGTAGCGGGTTTCATCAGGCTGCCAGAGCAGGCGGAAGTTAAGCGGCAGTAAATAGTAGAGGACAAAAAGGGCGACCAGAGAGGCGCCGTAGCGAATGCTTTTCATCAAACACCCGAATTGAGTAATTGTTCACGTCCAAGCCAGCCTTCCCGGCCGGCCAGTTCACCACGAACCACTTTACCTCGCGGCAGCACGCTAAAATCGGCGGGCAGCAGCTGGCTTAGCGGGCAAAACCGGATCTCTTCCTGTGCGGCCATGGTCAGCAGTTCATCAAACTGCTCCGCGAAGGCGATGCCTTCCACTTCGGCATGGATGGTATAGACCGGCGTCCCCGCGTCGCGATGGATGCAGTCCAGCAGATAGCGGTTGAAGCCCGCACTATCCACCGCGTTGCCCACCACTTCATCCCAGGTCGGTAAGGTTACCGGGATCTGCACGGTTCCCGGCGCGCCGTTCCCCAGCTGCGGCAGAAAAGGCCCGGTCCCCCGGCAGTCGCTGTTATAGAGGAAATCGAAAGCCTCTTTGGCTTTGATCACCCGCTGATCGGCACGCCAGCCGGCAACGGCGGAACAGGTTACCGGGCGACCGATAATCCGCTCCAGCTCCAGCAGCCCGCGTTCAACCTCCAGCGTCAGCCTTTCCTGCGGCCAGACGCCGCTCCACGCCTGCCAGCTATAGTGATCCCAGGCGTGCAGGCCGACTTCATGCTCCTGCGCGGCGGCGCGGATAACGTCCTCATTCCCGGCGCCGATCCTGCGCCCTGGCCAGGCGGTACCGGCCAGCAGGATATCCCAGCCGTACAGCGACGCGGCCTTTGAGCGCAGCATCTTCCACAGAAACTTCGGTTTTATCAGGCGCCAGATATGGCGCCCCATGTTGTCCGGCCCGACGCTGAAAAAGAAGCTTGCCTGAATCCCGTGCTGGCTCAGCAGAGCCAGCAGCCGCGGGACCCCGTCCCGCGTGCCGCGAAAGGTATCGACATCTATGCGTAAGCCGACCTGTTTCATGATTTTCCGCTGTCCGTCAGCTCAACCGTGCGCAGGAAGAAGTCCAGGGTGTGTTCCACGGTCTCTTCCATTTCCACCGTTGGCACCCAGTTCAGGCAGCGCTTCGCGTTGCGAATGCTCGGCTTACGATGTTCGACGTCCTGATAGCCTTTACCGTAGTAATCGCTGCTTTCCACTTCACGGAACCCGGCAAACGGCGGGAAGCGGTCGCGCAGCGGATGGCGCTCAAAGCAGGCCAGCAGCATTTCCGCCAGCTCTTTGATACTCGCTTCGTTATCCGGGTTGCCGATGTTGATGATCTGCCCGTCGCAGCGGCCATCTTTGTTCTCAATGATGCGGAACAGCGCTTCGATACCGTCGCTGATATCGGTAAAACAGCGCTTCTGCTTACCGCCCTCAATCAGCTTGATCGGCGAACCTTCAACCAGGTTAAGGATCAGCTGGGTGATGGCGCGAGAGCTACCGATGCGCGCGGCGTTGAGGTTATCGAGGCGCGGCCCCATCCAGTTAAACGGACGGAACAGGGTAAACTTCAGGCCGTTCTTATCGCCGTAGGCCCAGATCACGCGGTCCAGCAGCTGCTTGGAGACCGAGTAGATCCAGCGCTGTTTGTTAATCGGCCCGACCACCAGATTGGAGGTATCTTCATCGAAGTTATTGTCGGTGCACATGCCGTACACTTCCGAGGTCGACGGGAAGATGATGCGCTTATCGTATTTCACGCAGTCGCGGATAATCTTCAGGTTCTCTTCGAAATCCAGCTCAAACACGCGCAGCGGGTTGCGGGTATATTCGATTGGCGTGGCAATCGCCACCAGCGGCAGGACCACGTCGCACTTCTTAATGTGGTACTCGATCCACTCGGAGTGAATGCTGATATCGCCTTCAACGAAGTGGAAGCGCGGGTTGTCGAGGAAGCGGCTGATAGCGTCGGAGCCAATGTCCAGGCCGTAAATCTCGTAGTTGTCGTCCTGCAGCAGACGCTCGGTCAGGTGGTTGCCGATAAAGCCGTTCACCCCGAGGATCAGCACGCGGGTACGGCGCTTAATCGCCACCACCGGTTTGCTGCTCAGCACCGCGCCGGCAACCAGGCCAAGCGCCTGCGCCAGCTGCGTACCCTGCATATAAACGCCGCGCTCGGTCTGCCCGGTAACGATTTCTAACGCCCCTTCCTGGCAGGCGACCACCAGCGGCGCAACGGAGATCACCGTCCCCGCTTTGGCGGCGGCCAGATCGTGGCGCACGCGGGATTTCCAGACGATAAACTTGTTCGCGCCGGCGTAGCCGAACGCGCCCGGCCACGGATCGGAGACCGCACGGACGAGGTTGTGCAGCGTCTGGGCCGAGCGTTCCCAGTCGAGGCGACCGTCTTCCGGCGTACGGCGACCGACGTAAGTCGCCAGGCTTTCATCCTGGGCGCGCTCTTCGGTTTTGCCGTCGCGGATGGCGGGCAGCGCCTGAGCCAAAAGTTCCGACGCCGCGGAACAGAGCTTACGGTGCAGCGCCAGCGCCGCGTCATCCGCGCCGATCGCGACGCTTTTCTGCGCCACGATATTGCCGGCATCGGCGCGGTTAACCATACGGTGCAGCGTCACGCCGGTTTCGCTTTCGCCGTTCACCAGCACCCAGTTCAGCGGCGCGCGGCCGCGGTATTTTGGCAGCAGTGAACCATGCAGGTTAAAAGCCCCCTGCGGCGCAATATTCAAAACGTCATCGCACAGCAGGTTGCGGTAGTAGAACGAGAACAGCACGTCCGGTTTAATCTCACGGATACGTTCGATCCACAGCGGATGATTCACATCTTCCGGCGCCCATACCGGGATGCCTTGCTCAGCGGCAATACGCGCCACGGAGCCAAAAAAATGGTTTTCGCCAGGGTTATCCGGATGGGTAAAAATAGCGGCGATGTCATAACCGGCATCCAGCAGAGACTGAATACCTGCACAACCCATATCGTGATAAGCGAAGACTACGGCTTTCATGAACGATCTTCCTCTTGAGATGCCGTTTCCGGCTGGCGAACAACACGTTGAATAAAGTAGCGGGGGCGGGCGCGGACATCGTTATAGATGCGGCCGATATACTCCCCGAGCAGGCCCATCCCGACGAACTGGGCGCCGATAAACATGAACAGCACCGCGAACAGCATGAACACCCCTTCCGCCGCCCACTGGGGACCAAACACCAGACGCAGCACCACCAGCATCAGGCCGAAGGCGAAGCCCAGCAGAGCGATGACGCTGCCGAACAGGCTCAGCAGGCGCAGCGGCGTGGTGGTCAGGCAGGTCACCAGGTCATACATCAGGTTAATCAGGCGCATAAAGCTGTATTTGGAATCGCCGAATTCGCGCTCGGCGTGCATCACCGGGATCTCAACCGCCCGGCGGGCAAAAGTGTTCGCCAGAATCGGGATAAACGTACTGCGCTCATGACAGTTGAGCATCGCGTCGATGATATGGCGGCGATAGGCGCGCAGCATGCAGCCATAGTCGCCCATCGCTTTACCGGTGGTACGCTGGATCAGGCGGTTGATCATCTTCGAGGCGCTTTTACGGAAGAAAGTGTCCTGGCGGTTCTGGCGCACGGTACCGACCACGTCGTAGCCCTCATCGGCCTTCTCAACCAGGCGCGGGATCTCTTCCGGCGGGTTTTGCAGGTCGGCATCAAGGGTAATGATCAGGTCACCGGTAACGTGGCTGAAGCCCGCCATAATCGCCGAGTGCTGGCCATAGTTGCGGTTCAACAGGACCGCCACCACGTGGCTGCCTTCGGCCTCGGCGGCTTCGGTGAGCATTCGCGCCGAGTCATCGCTGCTGCCGTCGTCGACCAGCAGAATTTCATATTGCCGTCCGAGCGTCGCGCAGGCGGTGTCGGTGCGGCGGATAAGCTCCGGCAGGCTCTCCTGTTCGTTATACACAGGAATAACGACCGAGACCTTTTTCACGGGAGGATAGCTAAACATATCAACGTCCTGACAGCTGGTGCAGTGCGGAAATGACCCGAGTGACATCGTCATCGGTCATATCCGGGAACAACGGAATGGAACAAATGCGCGCGCTGTTCCATTCCGTATGCGGCAATGAAACTTCAGGGAAACGCTCGCGGTAATACTTTTGCGTATGGGCCGCGCGGAAGTGCAGGCCGGTGCCAATGCCCATGGCCTTCAGTCTTTCCATCAGCGCATCGCGGCTGATGCCGCAGGCGGCTTCGTCAACGCGGATAATAAACAGGTGCCAGGCGTGCTGATGCTCCCACGACGGCGCCACCAGCGGCCTGAAGGGCGTATCCGCCAGCTCGCGCAGATAGCGTTGCGCAATGGCGGCGCGGCGCTGATTGGCGTGGGCGAGCTTATCCAGCTGCACCAGCGCCAGCGCGGCGTTGATATCCGCGAGATTGTATTTAAAGCCCGGCGAAATCACCTCCGCCTGCGGGGCGCGGCCCAGGGTCTGGCGGTCATAAGCGTCAACGCCGAGGCCGTGGAACTTCAGGCTGCGAATGCGCGCGGCCAGTTCGTCATCGTCGGTCACCACCAGCCCGCCTTCGGCGCAGGTCATATTCTTGATCGCATGGAATGAGAAAATGGCGGTACCGCGCCACCCGACGTGGCGGCCTTTGTAGTACGTCCCCGCCGCGTGGGCGGCATCTTCAATCACCGGAATAGCGTGACGCTCGCCAATCGCGCGAATGGCGTCAATATCCGCCGGTGCGCCAGCATAGTGCACAGGGATAATGGCTTTGGTTCGCGGGGTGATTGCCACTTCAACCGCTTCGGGGGTAATCATCAGGTTATCGGGATCGACATCGATCATCACCGGGGTCGCGCCGAGCAGGCAGATCATGTTCAGCGTGGAGACCCAGGTCTGGGAAGGGGTGATCACTTCATCGCCCGCACCGATACCCAGCCCCATCAGCGTGACGTGCATGCCGCCGGTCGCCGAACTGACGGCGATGGCGTGACGGTTGCCGGTTAACGTGCAGAACGCCTCTTCCAGCGCCTGATTTTTCGGTCCAGTGGTGATCCAGCCCGATTGCAAAACTTCACGCAGCGCAGCCAGCTCTGCGTCGCCCATCGACGGGCGCGAAAACGGCAAAAAATCGCTCATCATGTTCCTGTTCTGTGAATGACCCGCGAAAAACCGGGTCGATAAGAAATATCCTGCACCTGCTGACCTAAACAAAATGAAAATGAAAGCGAAATCAGCCCGATGGCGCATTTCATTATTTTGTATTCAGATGTTATTAAATTTAGTCAGATTTGCTTAGGATAATATTAAGAAATTAATATTAATTAGATATGCATGATAATTTTGTTAAAAATCATTGAGATAGAGTGGAATTTATCGCAGAAAAAGGCGCTATAGCGTTCCCGCCGGACGGAGAAATAGCGGGAACGCATTGGCGAAAAGTAAACGGATGCTCAACCAGATTCCAATAAGCTATCTTTAAACATCGTTCAGCAAATATAAAAAATCCAGTCGAATCACGAAACTATTTCAAAATGATTACAGGTTGGCAGGAAAGTTGTCAGGTAATTCGTTAGCCGGGCAATTAATCACTTCGTCATTATCCGCACCGCAATCGCGCACAAAAGTGATGGTGGCAAACTCATCAATCACTTCTGTCGGATAAGCCGGACCGGCTTCACGATAAGAGACCATCAGCGGAATATGATCGTTCTGGAAGCAGACGGTTTTCTCCGGGTTATTCATTACCCAGCGCGGGAAAAAGATGGTGCCGTGAAACAGTTTGTCGCCGAGGTTAACGATCAGGCTCACGTCGGTACCGGTCGGTTCGGTCCAGGAAATTTTGTAGATGCTTTCGCCGACGCGAACGATATAAGCCTGCTGATCTTTCACCCAACGATTCGCGACGATACCGCTGTGAATACGATAATCCAGGGTGGTGCCGTTTTTAACGTAAATTTCGTAGTTCCAGCCATTATCGTAGGTATAAACCAGATGTTTGCCGATAAAACCGCTCAGGTCGTGTTTGTCGAATGTGCTCATAATCTGTTCTCCTCTGTTTGTTGAGAACAAGCATACTGCTTTAAAAAATGGATGAATAACGCTATGTTTGGATTAAACTCATTCACTTTTTAGATGGATTATGCACAAGACTACGCTGGAACAATGGGCGCTGCTGGAGAAAGTTGTCGAGCTGGGTAGCTTCGCGAAGGCGGCGGACGAGACCCACCGCAGCCAGTCGTCGGTGAGCTATAATCTCGCGCTGTTGCAGGAGCGGCTGGGCGTCACGCTGCTGACGCCATCGGGCCGTCGCGCGGTGCTGACCCCGGCAGGCGAGCTGCTGCTCGGCCAGGTTAAGCCGCTGCTGCAGGCCTTCTCTTATGTCGAAACCCATGCCGCCACCCTGCGAGACGGCGCCCGGACCCGGCTGGATCTGGTGGTCGACAGCATTTTCCCACGCCAGCGGCTGTTCGCCATTCTGCGCCAGTTTCAACAGCGCTACCCGCAAACTCAGGTCAGGTTGACCGAAGTGCTGGAAAACGTTGAGGAAGAGCATCCGGCCCGCACCGAGGCGGACGTGATGGTGCTGACCCGCCGTCAGGATATTACCGGCCGCGGCGAATGGCTGATGAACATTGATTTTGTCGCCGTCGCCCATCGCGATCATCCACTCTCCGCACTGGCGGGGCCGCTGGACGACAGCGCGCTGGCCCCCTGGCCGCTGGTGCGCATCGCCGACCGCAGCAACGACCCGCAATCTTCCCGCGATGCATGGACGTTTTCCACTATTGATGCCGCCATCGATGCGGTGCTGTATCAGGTCGGATTTGGCTGGCTGCCGGAAGAGCGCATTGGCCCACAGCTTCAACAAGGGGTGCTGAAGGCGCTGCCGCTGGGACACGGCGCGCGGCGGGCAACGCCGCTGCACCTGATCGTTAAGCGTGATTTAACACCTATTGATGAGCAGGTCGCCACGCTGCTGGATCTGTTCAGAGCGCCCTGATGGGCTTGTTTACCCGGCTCGCGCTGCGCTTAGCCGGGCTACAGATTCACTGCGGTCTGCTCCCGGGGGCGGCGCTTAACGCGCATTGCCCGGGCTACAAGGTCCCCACCGTCTGCGAGCCAGTAGCCCGGACAGATGCGCAGCATCGCCTCCGGGAAATTCAGCCTCTCTGCGGTCTGCTCCCGGGGGCGGCGCTTAACGCGCCTTGCCCGGGCTACAAGGTCCCCGCCGTCTGCGAGCCGGTAGCCCGGACAGATGCGCTGCATCGCCTCCGGGAAATTCAGCCTCTCTGCGCGCTGCTCCCGGGGGCGGCGCTTAACGCGCCTTGCCCGGGCTACAGGTTCCCCGCCGTCTGCGAGCCGGTAGATACTGTGAACGCCTGCAACCATTTTTAGTTGCCGATACTTTCTCCGGC
>NZ_JBEAFQ010000008.1:0-272902 GCF_040062275.1 Klebsiella sp. GW_Kp182
ACCCGTAGCCCGGGCAAGGCGCGTCAAGCGCCGCCCCCGGGAGCCGGGCGCAGAGGATTTAGCGTCAGAAACGGGATTAGCGGGTGGTGCCGCGCAGCTTCAGCACGCTGGGGACAAAGACGTTTAGCGGCAGCGCGCGGCCATCGCGGGCTTTCTCAACCAGCAGGTTGACGCCCTGGCTGCCCATCATTTCTGAATGAATGCGCACCGTGGAGAGCGGCGGAAAGGTAAAACGCGCGGTGGGGATATCGTTAACGCTAATGAGCGAAATATCTTCCGGGATCGAGAGACCGCGTTCATGAATGGCGCGCAGCACGCCGATGGCGATAGAGTCTGACGCGACGAACAGCGCGGTGGGGAAATCCGCCTTTGCCAGCATCGTTTTTGCCAGCTCATAGCCGGAGGAGCTGGAAAACCCGCCGCGCCAGATATCTTCTTCCGAAACCACTCCCTTCAGGCGGCCATATTCGACGAAGGCCACTTCGCGGATGTCGGCTTTACCCGGCTCATCCTGGCCACCAATAAAGCCGATGCGCCGCGCGCCCTGGGCGATAAAAAAGTCGATAACTTCTTTGGCGATGCGCACCAGATCGATGTCGACGGCGTCATAGCTGCTGCCGGGTTCATGGAAATCAATAAAGCAGACGTTGTCGGTTAACGCCGTGGCGGCGTCGCGAATCGCCCGCGAAGGCTGGCCGACAATCAGAACGCCGGTCACTTTTTTCAGCTCGGGTAGCGCGTTGTTAAAGTAGCAGTTGGTCAACTCGATACCGAGCTTTTCGCATTGCGTTTCGATGCCGTGGCGGATCGCCAGATAGTAAGGATCGTTGATTTCCAGATCCTGCTGGTAGCTGTAGATGGCCAGAATATGGTGGTGGCCGACGGTGTGAACCTGAGCCTTACGCGAGCTGGTACTTTTATATTCCAGCTTTTCCGCCACCTCAAGAATGCGATGTTTTGTCTCTTCTTTCACGTTGAGAGTGGGGTCGTCGTTTAAAACGCGGGAAACCGTCGCCAGTGAAACGCCTGCTTCGGTCGCGATATCTTTTAGTGTGGCCATTGTTTTCCTTATCTGACGTTGCCCCATCGACGCAAACCATTGTAAAGCAAGCGCGGGCAGCTGCATCTCTTTTCAGTAAATTTCCGCCGTATTATTCATCCCCGCCGCAGCGTTTCCACCGCGCAAAAGAGTGATGAATCTAACATTCTTCGCACTATTATGCGGAAACCTCGCCGACATTTGTTATATTTTACTAAAATTTTACTTGGGAGGTGCAAGATGGAAACGGTGCTTTATGCTGATTTTGCCAGACTGGAAATGCGTACGGGAAAAATTGTGGCGATAAAACGACATGAGAATGCCGACAAGCTCTATATTGCCCGGATTGATGTTGGCGATCGCACGCTGCAGACGGTAACCAGCCTCGTGCCGTACTACAGCGAAGAAGAGCTGCTGGGAAAAACGGTCGTGGTCCTGTGTAATCTGGCGAAAGCCAAAATGCGCGGTGAAACCTCGGAGTGCATGCTGCTTTGCGCCGAAACCGACGATGGCAGCGAAAGCGTACTGCTTACGCCGGAAAGGGCGATGCCTGCTGGCGTGCGGGTGGTATAACGCAATGCCCTCTCCCAGTGAGGGAGAGGGCAGGTCACTACGCCTCTTCCACCGAAACCCGCAGCGCCGCCAGCGCCAGGCGGGCCGCTTTTAGCACCTGTTCACACTGCTCAGGGGTCAGCGTCAGCGGCGGTTCAATGCGGATCGTCCTTGCGTTGTTGAGCGTTCCGGCCACCAGTACGCGCTGGCGGAACATCTCGCTGGCAAAGTCATAGCCGATTTCGTTATCGACAAACTCAATGGCCATCAGCATACCTTTGCCGCGCACGTCATTCACCAGATCCGGATATTCGCGGGCCAGCTGGCGGAAGCCGTCCAGCAGCATGTCGCCTTTCTGCTCCGCCTGCGCGGGCAGGTTTTGCGTCAGCAGCACGTTGATGGTCGCCAGCGCCGCCGCGCAGGCCAGCGGGTTGCCGCCGAACGTGGTGGTATGCAGGAACGGGTTATCGAACAGCACCGAGAATACCTCTTCGGTGGCGACCGTTGCGCCAATCGGCATGACGCCGCCGCCCAGCGCTTTGGCAAGGCACAGAATGTCCGGCTGGACGTTTTCATGCTCGCAGGCGAACATCTTGCCGGTGCGCCCCATGCCGGTTTGCACTTCATCGAGGATCAGCAGCGCGCCAAACTCGTCGCACAGCTTGCGCACCGCGGGCAGATAGCCCGGCGGCGGCAGAATCACCCCGCCTTCGCCCTGAATAGGCTCAAGGATCACCGCCGCGACGTCATCGCCGGTCTTTTTGCACTCGCTCAGCAGGGTGCGCATCGCGTTGATATCGCCAAAAGGCACGTGACGGAATCCCGGCAGCAGCGGCATAAAAGGCTTACGGAAAGTCGATTTCGCGGTGGCCGAAAGCGCGCCCAGCGACTTACCGTGAAACGCGCCGCTGGTGGCGACGAAGGTAAACTTGCCGCGCGGAGACTGATAAGCCTTCGCCAGCTTTAACGCCGCTTCGACCGATTCGGTACCGCTGTTGCTAAAGAAGCTGTATTTCAGTTTGCCCGGCGTTAAGGCCGCCAGGGTTTTAGCCAGCATGGCCCGCAGCGGGTCCAGCAGTTCCTGACTATGAAGGGGTTGTTTAGCGAGCTGATTTTCGACGGCGGAAACGACAACTGGATTACGGTGCCCTACATTAAAAATCCCAAACCCACCCAGGCAGTCGATAAACTCCTGTCCCTGAGTGTCGACAAGCGTATTTAACCCTCCCGCTTGCCACTCTACGGCTCCGTAATCCCCGCCAGCAGTGACCGATTTTCGATACGCTAAAAACCCCGGGTTCACATGCTCTTTAAAGTATTCCCTGACCTCCTGGTTAAGTGATTTCATCTCCTCATGATCGAGCGTTCGCTTCTCAATGAGATTCAGTGCGTGTGCGCTGCAGGCCAGAGCCGATGCGCTGGAAGGTAACCTGTTCAAAATATGCTCCTGGGCGGGGCGTATCACATGATACTGAATTAAGTATTGCAGGGATTACGCCACTTCGGCGCGGGCCAGGAAAATCGGGATAAACGCAACGTGAAATTGCGGTTGAGCAAAATTTAATCTTATCGCGAAATTATTGGCATGTTTTACTCCTGAAGGCGTGAAACCATGCGCAGAAGGGGTCCCGCCGCGTGCTTCGCGGCGGTGCAGGCTGCCCGGCGATGGGGCAGAGGGCTAGTCGAGCTGGGAGATTTCCATTGCCGCGCGGTCAATGACGCCGACGATCTGCTTTAGCTGAGCTTCGGTTATTTCCTGCTGGTTAACCCTTAAATCCAGTACCGCCTTAAAATTCTCCAGCGCGCGCTTCATCTGCGGATTTTTACGCAGTTCACAGCCCACCATGCGCGCCTGCAGCCTGGTCTGAATATGCTCCAGCTGCTCCAGGTTCTCCGCGTGCAGCTGACTGCCTTCGGCGGTAATGGCGATTTTTTTGCGGCCGTTTTCGTCAGCCACGCTGATTAATCCCTGATCCTGAAGTAAATCGAGCGTCGGGTAGATGACGCCGGGGCTCGGGCTGTAGTTGCCCTGGGTCAGGGTTTCGATCTCTTTAATCAGTTCGTAACCGTGGCTGGCATTGCGGGTGAGGATGTCCAGAATCACCAGGCGCAGCTCGCCGTGACCAAAGAAGCGCTGCCGGCGTCCGCCACCTCTGCGACCGTGCTCGCCGTGTTCGCTATGTTCCCCGTGGCGTCCGCGTGGGCCACGGCCTTCTTCGTGATGGTGTCTCATGTTTTTCTCCTGTGATTATTTGATATATCTAATTTATATCTAAAAATAATAAAGTAGCAACAAAGTAGTGAATGTATTTTTTATTTAATTGATATTTAACGTTTTAATTTTTGATTTTGGCTTTTGTGGCGTTTTTCTATGACTATATCAAAAAACGCTTGCATTCTTTTTTAATGGCAATCATTATCATTTGCAAGATTTTTAGATATATCTATTCCGTTCACGAAGGCGATGAAAGATGACAACGACCAGACACCCCAAATACCCGCAGCGCGTACGTAATGAACTGCGCTTCCGTGAGTTAACCGTATTGCGCGTCGAGCGTATCGGCAGCGCATTCCAGCGTGTCGTGCTGGGCGGAGAGGCTCTGGAAGGCTTTGTTTCCCAGGGTTTTGACGACCACACCAAGCTCTTTTTCCCGGCCGCGGGCGCTGCGTTCACGCCGCCGGAGGTGACGGATGAAGGCATTAACTGGGGCGATGGCGTGCGTCCGGCGACCCGCGACTATACGCCGCTGTACGACGCCGGGCGTCATGAGCTGGCGTACGACTTTTTTATTCACGATGGCGGTATTGCCAGCAACTGGGCGCTGGCGGCGAAAACGGGCGATAAGCTGGTGGTCGGCGGGCCGCGCGGTTCGCTGGTGGTGCCGGAAGATTACGCCTGGCAGCTGTATGTGACCGATGAGTCAGGCATGCCCGCGCTGCGCCGCCGTCTGCTGGGATTGCAGCAGCTTCCGACGCGCCCGCAGGTCACGGCGATCGTCACCATTGGCGATGAATCTTATCAAGATTATCTGGCCGATCTCGATGGTTTTCATATCGAGTGGGTGGTGGGACATCACTCCTCTGCCGTGGCCGAGCGCCTGGCGCGAATAGCGGTGCCGGCTGAGGATTATTTTATCTGGCTGACCGGGGAAGGCGCGGTGGTGAAATCGCTGCTGGCGCGCTTTGAAGGCCCGGAGATTGATCCGCAGCTGGTGCGTTCGCAGGCCTACTGGCACAGCAAATAAGCGCGGAGAAACCCCGGGTTGCGGCTGGCGCCTTACCCGGGCTACCGGCCCGCAGGCGGTGGTGAACCCGTAGCCCGGGCAAGGCGCGTTAAGCGCCGCCCCCGGGAGCAGCGCGCAGAGTGGCTGATTTTCCCGGAGGCGATGCTGCGCATCAGTCCGGGTGACCGGCCCGCAGACGGCTGCGAACCCGTAGCCCTGCTAAGCGCAGCGCGAGCAGGGGAGACTATTTCTGCGCCAGCGCTTTAAATACCATGGCCACCGCGTGGGCGCCGGGGTCCATATTGCCGCGCAGGCTATCGCTGTTCAGATACGATGCGCGCCCGGCGCCCGCTTTGCTGGCGTGAAGCGTACGATCCGCGCCCGCCTGCGCCGCGGCGAAAGCCGCCTGCAGGTTATCCGGTTCGGCCAGCAGCGCCGTTAGCGCCGGCTGCAGGGCGTCAATCATAGTTCGGTCGCCTTCATCCGCACCGCCGTAAAACTTCATCTGCGCCAGACCGGCGTTTAATGCTTCGGCGACGCTTGCCCCCTGTTCCAGCTTCTGCCCGGCGGCGGTAAAGAAAATCGACATCAGCACGCCGCTGGAGCCGCCCATCACAACCGTCAGACGCTCGCCAATCAGGGCAAACAGCGTGGCGAGGTTAGCCAGCGGCAGCTGACGACGCTGAAGTAAGTCGGCGATGTCGCGTGCGCCGGCGGCGAAGGTGGAGCCGGTATCGCCGTCGCCGACTTTCGCATCCAGCGCGTTAAGGTCTGCTTCCAGCCCGCACAGCGTGCCGGTCACACGTTCCACGTAGCCCGCAACTTCGCTGTTCTCCGAGGGCGCAAACTCCACCCGCGTACTGCGCAGCGATGATGGCATCACGCTGACCGCGCGCGGCTGTACCGGCGTCTGCCAGCCGGCGGTTTCTACCGCGGAAAGCAGCGCCTTCTCAATGCTCTCTTCCAGCACGATGGCGGTGAGGGAGAAACCTTTCATATCCAGCGCGGTGACCAGCGACGCCGGGCCTATCAGCCAGTCGATACGCTGATGCAGCGGAGTATTGGCCAGCTCGCGGGTCAAAATCGCCATTTCGGCAATCGACACGCCGCCGAGATTATTGATCATCACCGCCAGGCGGCCGGTTTCCGGCAGGGCGGCGCTGAGCTTCTCTACCATCAGCGTAACGATTTCCGCGCTGTTCTGCGTGGCGATAACCGAAGCGCCCGGTTCGCCGTGGATCCCCATCCCCAGCTCGGCCTGATCCGGATGATGGCGCGGAGTCGTTTCCGCATCCTGCGGCAGATGACAGCTGGAAAGGGCCAGACCGAGGCTGAAGGTGTGTCTGGCGGCATACTGCGCCTCGCGCAGCACGGTTGCCAGATTGTGGCCGCGTTCGGCGAAGTAGCCGGCCACTTTATGCACCAGAATCGTCCCGGCAATACCGCGCGGATGTTTGTTATCCGGCAGCGAAATATCATCGCCGACGATCAGCATTTCGACGTTATAGCCCATACGGCGCGCTTTCTCCGCGGCGAGGCCGAAGTTCAGACGATCGCCGGTGTAGTTCTTGACGATCAGCAGGCATCCGGCATCGCCGGTCACGGCCTGGATGGCGGTCAGCACCGCATCGACGCTCGGCGAGGCAAACAGATCGCCGCAGACGGCGGCGGTCAGCATGCCTTTACCGACAAAGCCCGCGTGGGCCGGTTCGTGACCGGAACCGCCGCCGGAGATTACCGCCACGTTGTTTTTGTCGAGATCGCGACGCACCACCACGCGAATGGCGGGATCGCTCTCCAGCCGCGCCAGGTTATTCCACGGGCTGGCGATAATGGTCCCTTCAATCACTTCGTTGACGAGGTTGGCGCGCTGATTAAAAAAGAATTGAGACATAACGGATCCTGAAAGTTAAGCGAGTTCCCGGAGGGGACAGCCTCCGGGGCGGAAAGGTTAGGGCAGGTTAGCCGCGAATCACGCGTTTGCCGGGAATATCAAGGATGACGTTCTCGCCATCTTGCAGCGTCAGGGCACCGCTCTGCTGGCACAGCATCGCGATACCCGCCTGGCGGGCGATAATGGCGCCGTGAGAGAGCTCGCTGCCGGCCTGCAGGCAGATCCCCTTCACCTGCTCTGCGTTAAGCTGCAGGACGGTTGAAGGGAAGATATCGTCGGCAACGAGGATCGAAGGCGCGCTAAACTGCGGCAGCGCTTCATCGCGCTCGTTAAGGTGACGCAGCGTGCGGTGCAAAATATCTTCAATATCAATATAGCGCGCCTGCAGGTAAGCATCGTCGAGATGGCGATATTGTTGGCTTAAATCGCTCAGCACCTGTTGCCAGGCCCACGCCGCGCTGCACTGCTCGTCGCGTATGATGTCGCACGCCGCTGCGTATAAATCAGGGTCATCGAGCAGGGTATGATGCCCGGAGAAGATCGCCGCGATGTCGGCGGAAAACGTCGCCTCTGCCAGAGTCGTCAGCGCGCTAAGGTCTTCCAGCGTCCGGTCGATGGCCCGTTTCAGCCGCAGCTGCTGCTGGCCGATGGCGGCGCTCGTTTCCCGCGAGATCCTGTCCTGCGGCTGGGGATAAAGCACGACCTTACCCTCAACGCGGTCGGCGCTGGCGGGCCGACGCGCGGGCGCCGCCTCGGTTGGCTCGCCGAAGTTCTCCGCCGCCAGCGCCTGGAACGCCGCCAGCGCGGCGTCGGCGTCCGGGCCGCGGGCAAGCAGCCTTAAGGTATCGTTCCGGCGCACCTGAAGCAGGGCGATTTGGTTGAGGCTGTCCGGCGTGACGCATTTACCCCCTTTCTCCAGCACCAGGTCGGCATTGAATCCCGCCAGCGCGGCGACCAGCTTTGACGCCGGACGAACGTGCAGGCCGTTGTGGTTTTGAATCACCACGGAAACCGAGCGCGCGTCGCGGTCGTCGACCGGCGCGGCGGCCAGCGAAGCGTGTTGCGGTTGCGATGGTAACCCCAGCTGTACGCGTTTTGCCTCCAGCGCGTTCATGGCGTCTTCGATCACCTTGTCGATGCCGGCTCCGGCGGCGGCGCTCACCGTCGCCGCCAGAGTCCCTTCCACCAGCGGCGCCGCGCACAGGCGAACCTTCGCCGCAATGGCCGGATCGAGGAGATCCAGCGCGGTTTCGGCGCTCAGCAGGGCGCTGCCGATATCCATCATCACCAGGATATGATCGGCGTCGGCGACGGACTCGATGGCTTCCATAACCTTAATGGGATCGGTGCCGATCGGACTGGCGGGATCGTCAATTCCGGCGGCGATCGCCAGCTTACAGCCATCGTTCATTAACATCTGCCGGGCCAGTTCTCCGACACCTTCGCCCAGACGGGCGCTATGAGAAACAATAACCAGGTTTACCATCGCGTTTTCCTTACTCTTTGGCCGCTGCGGCCAGCATCTGAACCATCAACATCACCGAGGTTGCGCCCGGATCCTGATGTCCGATGCTGCGTTCGCCCAGGTAGCTGGCCCGCCCTTTGCGAGCCTGCATGGCGATCGTGGCGTGGACGGCGGCTTGCGCCTGTTCGCAGGCAGCATCAAGGGCGCCTGGTATCGACAGGTGCTGTTCGCTGGACTGGCGCAACGATTCCACCACCGGCAGCCAGACGTCGCACATGGTTTTATCGCCAGGCTCGGCTTTGCCGCGATTCACCACCCCTTCCGCGCCTTCGCGAAAGGTCTGATAGAGCTCCTCAAGGGTCAGGCTCTGGTGGGCCTGGGTCACCTGAGCGGCGCGAATAAAGAAGGTACCGAACAGCGGGCCGCTGGCCCCGCCGACGTTGGAGAGCAGCGTCATACCGGTATTTTTAAGAATAAAACCAATGTCTTTATCGGCAATCGACGGCAGCTTTTCCACCACCTTGCTAAAACCACGATGCATATTCAGGCCGTGGTCGGCATCGCCGATTTCCCGGTCCAGACCGGTCAAAAAATCGCTCTCTTTGGTGAAGATATCGCCGCAGCGATAGAGCCAGTCTACGATTTGCGTTCTGCTTAATGACATGTCGTTGCTCCTTATTTGCCCCAGTTCAGCGCCGGGGTGTGGACCGGGGCGTCCCATAATGCCAGCGTCTCTTCATCGGCCTTTAACAGGGTGATGGAAAAGCCCACCATATCCAGAGAGGTACAGTAGCTGCCGATAAGGTTGCGCGCGATAACGATACCGGCCTCCTCGCAGCGCTGCGTCAGACGGTTATAGACGCCGTAGAGTTCGGACAGCGGCGTGGCGCCGAGGTTGTTGACCAGCGCGATAACCCGATCGCCTTTTTGCAGCGCCTGCTTGGTCTGCGTGACCTCCTGCCACGCGCCTTTCACGTTGTCCCAGTGGCGCAGCGTGCGGCTATAGGCGCCGTTTTCCAGCAGGGTATCGAACATTTCGTCAACGGTGCGATCGAGAGAGGTGAAGCGGCGGCGGTCGATGCCCGGTTCGCCGTGAATGCCGACGCCGAACTCCATCTCATCGTCCTGCAGTTCGAATGAGGGTTGCCCGGCGGCCGGAACGGTGCAGGCGCCGAGCGCGATGCCGATAGAGTGGCCGAGGTTGTTGAGCTTGCGCCCCAGTTCGGCGCAGGCTTCCAGCGAGTCGCCGCGTTCGGCGGCCGCGCCCACCAGTTTTTCAATCAGCACGGTATTCGCCACGCCGCGCCGCCCGGCGGTATAGAGGCTGTCTTTCACCGCCACGTCGTCATCGACTACCACGGTGGTAACCTTGACGCCGCTTTCGTGCAGCAGCTCGGTGGCGGTTTCGAAGTTAAGAATATCGCCGGTGTAGTTTTTGATAATCAGCAGCACGCCTTCGCCGCCGTCGATGGTCATGGCGCACTCAAACATTTTATCCGGCGTCGGGGAGGTGAAAATTTCTCCCGGGCAGGCCCCGGAAAGCATGCCCTGGCCAATATAGCCGCAGTGCATCGGCTCGTGGCCGCTGCCGCCGCCGGAGAGCAGCGCCACTTTCCCGGCCACCGGCGCATCGGCGCGGGTGACGTAGACCGGATCCTGGTGCAGCGTCAGTTCAGGGTGGGCTTTTGCCAGGCCAGCCAGTTGTTCACTCAGGACATCTTCGACACGGTTAATCAGTTTTTTCATTGTTTATGCTCCGTCGGAGTTTCGATGCGGCCTCTCTGCTGACGGAGGCGATCATCGTGTAGGGGTACCGCCTGACGATATGCGATATCGGGCGATGTATTGATTCTGGCTGAGTTGGCGGGAAAAAAAATCGCCATAAAATGAGTTTCATTACGAAACGTAATTATTAATTGTTGTTCCTTAATGAAACATTTTTGCGCAAGGAAAGGGAAAAATGCGAAGTAAGGCGCCTCTTTCACCTCGCTTCATCAGCGTGGAAAGCCCGCTCAGAGAAATAATTTTGCCCCTTCTTGCCGCCCGTGGTGGTGAAAAACGTCGACGATCGTCCGGCTGGTGACCTTCTTTTGCGCCAAAGGGGCGGATCGAGATCGCAATCCCATCGTTTCACATGAATTCATGTTTCAATATGAAACAATATAATTTATGTCCTGTTTCATATCGGGACAAAAAGGGGAAAGATTTTTTTGCCCGCGGCTCGCCCTACAGTGATGGCATCGCTCAGGTAGCGCTTTCGTCCCCGCCTTTGATGTAAGGCCGGACGGAGAAACACCGGGGCTCATCATGTCAAAACATGCACTTATTTGAGGGTGAACGGAATGCTAAAAGTTATTCAATCTCCAGCCAAATATCTCCAGGGACCAGATGCATCCACGCTGTTTGGGCAATACGCCAAAAACCTGGCGGACAGCTTTTTCGTGATTGCCGATGACTTCGTGATGAAGCTGGCGGGAGAGAAAGTGCTGGAAGGTTTGCACAGCCACAACATCAGCTGCCATGCGGAGCGCTTCAACGGCGAATGCAGCCACGTTGAGATCAATCGCCTGATCGCCATTCTGAAACAGCACGGCTGCCGCGGCGTGGTGGGCATCGGCGGCGGCAAGACGCTCGATACGGCGAAAGCCATTGGCTACTACCAGAAGCTACCGGTGGTGGTGATCCCGACGATCGCCTCCACCGATGCGCCAACCAGCGCGCTGTCAGTTATCTACACCGAAGCCGGCGAGTTTGAAGAGTATCTGATCTACCCGAAAAACCCGGACATGGTGGTGATGGATACGGCGATTATCGCTAAAGCTCCGGTGCGCCTGCTGGTGGCCGGGATGGGGGATGCGCTTTCAACCTGGTTTGAAGCCAGGGCCTGCTATGATGCCAGAGCCACCAGCATGGCCGGCGGCCAGTCGACGGCAGCGGCGCTGAGCCTGGCGCGCCTGTGCTATGATACGCTGCTGGCGGAAGGCGAAAAAGCCCGCCTCGCCGCCCAGGCTGGCGTGGTGACCGATGCGCTGGAACGCATCGTTGAAGCGAATACCTACCTCAGCGGTATCGGCTTTGAAAGTAGCGGTCTGGCCGCCGCGCACGCCATTCACAACGGTTTCACCATCCTCGAAGAGTGCCACCATCTGTACCATGGCGAGAAAGTGGCGTTTGGTACTCTGGCGCAGCTGGTGCTGCAAAATAGCCCGATGGAAGAGATCGAAACGGTGCTGAACTTCTGCCATACCGTCGGGCTGCCGGTTACGCTGGCGCAAATGGGCGTTAAAGAGGGCATCGATGAGAAAATTCAGGCAGTCGCCAAAGCGACCTGCGCGGAAGGTGAAACCATTCATAACATGCCGTTCCCGGTCAGCGCGCAGAGCGTGCATGCGGCGATTCTGACCGCCGACCTGCTCGGACAGCAGTGGCTGGCGCGCTAATATTAGCGTCGACCTGCCCCGTCTCATTTAAGCGATGAGACGTTTTCTCCCCCTCTGGCGGTAGCCGCCGGAGGGGTTGTCGTTTATGAAACAGCGGATAGGGATATGACTGCGCAGACTCAGAGCTTTCCTTTGGTGATAACCCAGTCGTGGCATCGCTGCAGCAAGTTTATGCAGCGGGAAACCTGGCAGACGCCGCATCAGGCGCAGGGGCTGACGTTTGAATCGATTTGTCGGCGCAAGACCGCGCTGTTGACGATTGGTCAGGCGGCGCTGGAGGATGCCTGGGAGTTTATGGATAACCGCCCCTGCGCGCTGTTCATCCTCGATGAGTCCGCCTGTATTCTTAGCCGCTGCGGCGATCCGCAGACCCTCGACCAGCTGGCGGCGCTGGGATTTCGTGACGGCAGCTACTGCGCGGAAAGCATTATCGGCAGCTGCGCGCTTTCGCTGGCCTCCATGCTCGGGCAGCCGGTCAAAACGATGGGCGAGGAGCATTTTAAACATGCCCTGCACGGATGGTCGTTTAGCTCCACGCCGGTGTTTGATAACCACGGGCGCCTGTTCGGTTCCATTTCCCTGTGCTGCTTGACGGAAGAACAGGCTTCGCCTGACCTCTCCCTGACCCTGGCTATCGCCCGGGAAGTCGGCAACTCGCTGCTCACTGATAGCCTGCTGGCCGAGTCGAATCGCCATCTTAACCAGATGTACGGTCTGCTGGAGAGCATGGATGACGGGGTGATGGCGTGGAACGAGCAGGGGATTTTGCAGTTTCTTAACGTGCAGGCGGCGACGCTGCTTCATCTTGATGCCCAGGCCAGCCAGGGGAAAAATATTAATGAGCTGGTGACGCTGCCGGCCCTGCTGCGTCGGGCCATTAAGCACGCGCGCGGGCTGAACCATGTGGAGGTCACCTTCGAAAGCCAGCATCAGTTTGTCGACGCCGTGATTACGCTCAAGCCAATCGTTGAAGAGCAGGGCAACAGTTTCATTCTGCTGCTGCATCCGGTCGAGCAGATGCGCCAGCTGATGACCAGCCAGCTTGGCAAAGTGAGCCATACCTTTGAACAGATGTCGGCGGACGACCCGGAAACCCGGCGGCTGATTCACTTTGGCCGCCAGGCGGCGCGCGGCACTTTTCCGGTGCTGCTGTGCGGTGAAGAGGGGGTGGGTAAGGAGCTGCTCAGCCAGGCGATTCACAATGAGAGCGAGCGGGGCGGCGGGCCGTATATCGCGGTCAACTGTCAGCTGTATGCCGACAGCGTCCTGGGCCAGGATTTTATGGGCAGCGCGCCGACGGACGATGAAAACGGCCGCCTTAGCCGTCTTGAGCTGGCCAACGGCGGGACGCTGTTTCTGGAAAAAATCGAATACCTGGCGCCGGAGCTGCAGTCCGCGCTGCTGCAGGTGATCAAACAGGGGGTTTTAACCCGTCTGGATGCCCGCCGCTTGATTCCGGTAGACGTTAAAGTGATCGCCACCACCACCGTCGATCTGGCCAATCTGGTGGAGCAAAACCGCTTTAGCCGCCAGCTTTACTACGCGCTGCACTCCTTTGAAATCGTTATCCCACCGCTGCGCGCGCGGCGTAACAGTATTCCTTCGCTGGTGCACAATCGCCTTAAGAGCCTGGAAAAGCGCTTTTCCTCGCGGCTGAAAATGGATGAAGATGCGCTGGCGCAGCTGGTGGCCTACTCCTGGCCGGGCAACGATTTTGAGCTGAACAGCGTGATTGAAAATATCGCCATTAGCAGCGATAACGGCCATATCCGGCTGAGTAATTTGCCGGAATATCTGTTTGCCGAGCGGCCCGGCGCCGACGCGGGCTCCTCGCTGCTGCCCGCCAGCCTGACCTTTAGCGCCATTGAGAAAGAAGCGATTATCCATGCCGCCCGCGTGACCAGCGGGCGTGTGCAGGAGATGGCGCAGCTGCTGAATATTGGCCGCACCACGCTGTGGCGAAAAATGAAACAGTACGATATCGATGCCGGCCAGTTTAAGCGCGGACGTATGGAGTAGTTTCCTGTGGGGAGTAGTACGGAATAGTCGAGCAGAAAAGCACCACGCAAGCGTTTAGCTGCGGTCTGAATCAAAGAAAGGCAACGATCTCTTTGATATCCCGGCGAAGATGGGTCCATAGTGTCATCATGTTCATTACGTGGTTAATTTTAAGGATAAGAGTATGCCAACAGCAATCGATAAAGCCCTGGATTTTATTGGTGGTATGAACACATCGTTGTCGGTGCCGAATACTATGGATGAAAGTACCGCTAAGGGAATTTTGAAGTATTTGCATGAACTAGGCGTACCGGCAAATCCTGCCGACGTCATGGCCCGGGGTGAAAAGGAGGGATGGGATGCCGGGTTCACGGAAAAAGTGGCCGGCTGGGCGGAAAAAATTGCCTCCGGTAACCGGATCGTCATTAAAAACCCGGAATTCTTCACCGTCTATATGCGCGAACAGCTGCAGGCGCTGGTGTAAGCCGCCTGTCGCGAACCTCACGTTAAGCTGCGGCGCCCCGAGGGGGCCGCACAATGCAAAAGGGCCGGAGATTTCTCTCCGGCCCTTGCTGTATCTGGTGGCCCCTGCTGGACTTGAACCAGCGACCAAGCGATTATGAGTTCCTAACAGAACAACAGGAAATCAATAGTTTGCGTTATTTATCATTGACATAGTTTGCCAATGTTTGCCTTTGTTTGCCAATAATTGCCATCTACACCGCCACTTCATCGCCATTCAGAAAATTCGTGAAGCAGATCGTTTTTTTGAGGTTGCGTCGATGTGCGTTATGGATTGAAACTAAACTAATTTACCGCATGTTCATAAGGATATCATACAGTATGCCGTACTCATCTTTTGATGACAGTCAATTCATGCAGGCCTTAAAGCAGCGTGATGATCTTGACCCATTTCTGGAAAACAAAATCGCGGCTTTTGGAATAGAGCTTTGTTTTGGAATTGATGATCCGATAGCAACTTTAATGCCTGCTGTAACTGGCGGTGGCGGTGATGCTAAGATAGATGTTCTCTATGTTAATAGGGACATGGGCATTATTGTTGTCTGCCAAGCCTATCAATCTCAAGCTCTTAGACCTAGCGCTAAAGGTAATAAAGGAACTGATCTAGGGCATGCAATGGCAGTTATTCTCTCCACTGACGAAGCACAGTTGCCGGCGGGAGTTTCACCGCACATTCTAGAAGCAAGAGAAGCTATTCGTGATGGTGTTATACGCGCAATCCATGTCTGGTATGTTCACAATTGTCCTGAGAGTGTAACGATACAGAAAGACATGGGGCTTTGTGTAGCTGCTGTCCGTACTCAATTGGATCAATATGGTGAGGCTGCTAAAAGTATCTCATTGCAATTTAGAGAAGTAGGTTTAGAAACTTTAGATAGCTTCTATCGATCGTCATCACAAGCAATCACTGTTGCGGACAAATTCGAATTCCAAGAACCTCGTAAAGGATTCTTGATGCAGGATGCTGCTTGGGAAACATTTATAACCACAGTAAACGGTGAGTGGCTAGCAAAACTTTATAGGGAATATGTGGATTTAGGACTTTATAACCCTAATGTTCGAGGTTTTATGGGGGCAAACAATAAAGACTCAGACAAGGTTATTAATGCTGGAATACAAATGTCCGCTCAGTCGGCACCACATGATTTTTTTGTTTTCAATAATGGAATTACAGCCTTAGTTCATGACTTTGAGCTGGAGAATAATGCGGCCATAAAATCTATTACAGGTATAGGCATTGTAAATGGTGCTCAAACAACAGGCTCTCTTGGGGAATTGGACCAATCTGTTGATTTGTCAAAAATTCAAGTCGGTGTTAGATTTATCAAATGCGGAAATAAAGAGACTGTAAGGTCTATTACTAAATATAACAACAGTCAAAACAAAGTTATCCAGTCTGATTTTCGTGCTAACGATAATATTCAGACACGGCTGAGGGATGATTTTAAAAGATTGAATATTGCTGAATATGACGGAAGTCTACGTGGTCATGTTTTCACAAATAAGAAAAACAAAATAGATTCACATACCGCGGCACAGGCTTTAACAGCTTGGCATGGCAGTCCTTATGATAGTTATCATAATAAAATGCAAATATGGGATCTGGATGAGCATTATAAGACAGCTTTTAATGAGACAATTTCAGCTCCTCACATACTTTTTGTTTATTCATTGAATGAGGCTGCTAATATTTTAAAGGCCGAACTTCAGGAAAGCAGTAAGCAAGGACAATTGAAAGTAGATGATGAAAACTTGTTATCATTCCTCAATGAAAGGGGGAGTGCATTCATGACTGTTCATGCTGTGAGTGGTCTGCTTGAAACATTGCTCAATGAAAAAATTCTTTCTCCATATCAAATTGGATTTAAAACAACTATTCATAAGGAAGAAGCCTGCTTTCTTTGGAAAGATCTTTTGAAATTATTCGCGAGATATATACCAATGCTCAAGTCTGGAGTTTCTGGAAGACTTTCAAATAAAGGAGAGATAACTAGCGCCAAAAATGAATTCATTCGTGCGGCGGGTACTATCGCAGAGGTTATGAGAGATTTTCCTAGTGGCAATCCTTACGAGTTTTTCATTAGTAAAATTGACAATAAAATTTAAATGATAAGGTAAGAATATAGAGGGTAATCCCTCTATATTCTCAAGCTAGCGGATTTAGTTTTACTGCATCTTCCAAATGGTCAGGTGCAAAGTGTGCATAACGCATCGTCATTTTTATATCGGTATGGCCAAGAACGCGTTGCAAAACCAGAATATTACCACCATTCATCATAAAGTGGCTGGCGAAAGTGTGGCGCAGTACGTGAGTTAACTGCCCTGCCGGAAGCTCAATGCCAGTTCTTTCCAGTGCTGACCGAAAAGCACCATAACAATCACTAAATAACCGACCTTTTTTATCACTAGGAAGTGACTCGTAGAGAGCTTTGCTGATTGGTACAGTTCGGTTTCTTCTGCCCTTCGTGTTGGTGTACGTGATTTTGTATTTTGTAAGCTGGCTTTTTTTCAGGCTTTCGGCCTCAGACCATCGAGCGCCAGTAGCAAGACATATTTTTACAACGGTTTCTAAATCTTGGTGATCATGTCGCTTGCATTCTCCAAGCAGCAACGCAATTTGATCTTGAGTTAGCCAGGCCATTTCCATTTCTTCAGTGCGGAAAGGGCGCATATTTTTCAGGGGATTTTCCTCCTTCCACTCTCCAAGACGATTAAGCTCATTAAACACTGCACGAAAGTAGGCCAACTCTAGGTTAAGTGTGCGGGGAGATACTTCTTTAACCCTGTTAGAACGGGCGTACTCTCCTTTAAGTCGCTTTTCTCTGTAGCGGGAAAACATCTGGGCGTCGAAATCGCGTACAAGAGGTTCACCCATACACTCAAAGGCATGGTGCATTGATAACTGGCGTTTCAACCCATCTTTCAAAGTGATGCCGTGGGCGCTATACCATGCATCAACCAATTCTTTTAGTGTGCGGCGATCTTCTTTTTCTTCTTGCCATGGTTTATGTATAGTGTGCTGTTCGAAGGCGAGCGCCTCACCTTTGGTGGCAAACTTCCTTCTGATGCGTTTGCCTTTTGCCCCATTCGGGTAGATTTCACAAATCCACCCCCCAGCCGGATTTTTACGAACGGCCATCAGTTAACCTCGCTGTATACACCTACTACCCGGCCAATCGTTTTAATCTCATCAATCCCGCACTCAAACGGTACTTTACCTCCTGCCACATGCAACCTTTTACCGGGTAGAACCGTTAACTCTCGGAGGCTGATTGCGCCCTCAACATCGACAATCCAAAGACCGTCAGCCAAAGGAGCATCTTTCTCAGCGATGTAGCTTTTGCTCTCGTTTTTAACGCAGATAGCACTTTTCAAGGACTTTTCGAAAAGCTCAGGGTCGATATTCAAAACCCCATTATCAGTTAGGCGACCTTCACTTAATGTGAATGATTTGAGTTCGTAAGACGATTTTGAGTGTTCGTCAGATTTTTTTGGTCCTTTTCCGGTAAGAATCCATTGGATATTGACGCCAGTCTCAAGGGCGCAGAAAGCAGCGAAATCATAGGAGACATTACCGCGTGTATAGCGGTTTTGTAGCGTACTGGCTGCGATATTGAAGTGGTTTGCGAGCTGAATTTTCTGTGTGAACCCGTAGACCTGGCAAATTCTATCTAATACTTCCTCGTTTGAAATTTGGCTTTCAAAGTCCATAAATCGCATTCTCATGTTGACCAATGCGAATTATCGCATTAGGATTCGATTGTTGGTGGTGGTTGGTGGCAAACATTGGCAAACGTTGGCAAACGTTGGCAACCATATGGCAAATATTGGCAAAGAGGAAATGATGCAACATGGCTTCCGAAATCGCAATCTTCAAAATCCCAGCCCCTGTGGTTTCCCTGCAACAGTTCGCAGAGCTTGAGGGGGTTTCAGAGCGCACCGCTTACCGTTGGACTACGGGTGATAATCCATGTGTACCAATCGAACCTCGCAAAATCCGTAAAGGCTGCAAGAAAGCTGGCGGTCCTGTTCGCATTTATTACGCGCGATGGAAAGAAGAGCAGTTGCGTAAGGTGTTGGGTCATTCCCGATTTCAACTTGTCATAGGTGCGTAATTCACTTTATGTGAATTTTAAGGATGCAACATGTTTGATTTTCAGATTTCCAAACATCCCCACTATGACGAAGCGTGCCGGGTTTTTGCGCAGCGTCACAATATGGCGAAGCTGGCCGAGCGTGCGGGTATGAATGTTCAGACGTTACGTAACAAGCTAAACCCGGAACAGCCTCACCAGTTCACGCCGCCTGAATTGTGGCTACTGACTGACCTGACAGAAGACTCAACCCTTGTTGATGGTTTTCTGGCGCAGATTCATTGCCTGCCATGCGTGCCGGTTAATGAGCTGGCTAAAGACAAATTGCAGTCTTATGTCATGCGCGCAATGAGTGAACTCGGCGAACTGGCGAGCGGTGCAGTATCTGATAAACGTCTAACCTCTGCTCGCAAGCACAACATGATTGAAAGCGTTAACTCAGGTATTCGCATGTTGTCTTTGTCGGCATTGGCGCTCCATGCGCGCTTACAGACTAATCCAGCTATGTCGAGCGTGGTCGATACCATGAGCGGTATTGGCGCGTCATTTGGGCTGATTTGAGGTGCATATGTTGAATAGTGAACCATCATTCGCATCTCTGCTCGTTAAGCAAAGCCCCGGCATGCACTACGGCCACGGCTGGATCGCAGGTAAGGACGGCAAGCGCTGGCACCCGAGCCGCTCACAGTCTGATTTACTGGCTGGTCTCTCTACTCAAAAGCAGGGGGAATCATGGCTATCGAAGCTGTTTCCGCGACTGTTCCGCTAAAAGCGGGTGAACGTTTGGCCGGTCTTAATCATGTGGCCGAGTTGCGTGCGAGATATTGGGGCGATAGCTGGAAAGAAGTTGAGCGTTTTGTCGATGATATGCGCGATAAACGCGACCCACAATTTGAAGAAAATAATCGGGCGTTGGCCGCTATTTTTTTTCTGGCAAAAATACCTGCGGCTCGTCATGAGCTCGAATTAAGTGAGCTGACTACTGACGAGAAAAAAGCGCTTATTACGGCAATGAATCATTTTCGTGCAGTGGTGAGCTTATTTCCCAAACGGCTAACAATGCCGAATTAACACACATCAGAAATAAATGGCGTAACCCCGCCGGGCATTCTTTTGCCCAAATACAGGAGAAAGAACAATGCAGAAAGAATTACCAAAAATGTTTGTGGCCGAAACCGACCCGCTTATGGCGGTAATTGATATTGCCAAACGTGAGGAGCGTAAAGGTCGCGCGCTCGCAGTTTCAATCCGCCTTGAGGTACTGGCAACCCATATCACTAACAAAGGGTTAAACGGTATTGAAGCGGCTGAACTGCTGCGCCGTGAGGCCACCCGTTATGAAAACGAATCACAGGAGCTGCACTAATGGCCGATGCAATGGATTTAGCGCAACAGCGCGAGCAGGAAGACCGCGAACGCCACATCAACAACGCGCGCAGCCGTATCGCTATACCTTCCCGTTTCCTGTGCGAACAATGTGACGCGCCAATCCCCGAAGCTCGCCGTATTGCTATTCCGGGCGTGGCCTTTTGCGTGACCTGCCAGCAAATCGCCGAGCTCAAACTAAAACACTATCGGGGGGTATGAATTGGCTGTTCAATTCGCTTTTCCGTGGAATGCTCCACGGTCGGCAACAGCCAGCCCATATCTTACCTATGACCAACAGCATCGCCGCGATCGTATGTTCGCGGCTTTGCTGCATGCGAGAAAGATGCTTTCTCTCCAGCCTGAGTGTGTGCGTTTTGATATTTATCGCACGGCCGCAGTGCTTGAGCAAAATCAGGGCAGTCAACGAGCCAATGTCTTTTTAATCAGCTTCTGCAAAAAGGCATTGCCACGTCTGGAGCTGGTCGCAAAAAAATACGAGTGTGCGGGTATCAACAGCAACGCATCAGCCGCTGTTTTCGGTGGCCATTTTGATACCGAGCTTATGCAATATCTGGCATCACGCATGGTCAATATGGTCGCCAGATATAACCGGCTCCCGGATATGGCGCGCGCCGATATTGACCTGCTGGCCGCAGATATCGCTAATTTCATTCGCGCTGAACTGGCTAACATTGATGACACCGGATTTAGTGAGCTCAAAACACTGTACACTTGGTATATGCGCGCTGGGATTATTTCCCTGCAATTCAACGTTACCCCGCCGCATTGGGAGCGGGTCACAAAGAAATATGTCGGTGAGGATGAGATCGCCCCGGCCATCACCCGCATGTTTAATGAGGTTTGGTGGCGTGGCCGCTTACGACGCATAGCGGCTGCATGGCGCGAACACCTGCTCATTGCCGCTGGCAACGTCAGCAAGAAAAAACATGCCTACGCGAGTAAAAACTGCGTGACCGACTGGCGCGAGCAGAGGCGCCGCACGCGAGAATTTCTCAAGGGGCTGGATCTCGAAGATGAAGACGGTAACCGCATCAGCCTGATTGAAAAATACGATGGTTCGGTCGCTAACCCTGCGATACGTCGCTGCGAGCTGATGACCCGCATCCGTGGGTTTGAAAATATATGCAATGAGCTCGGTTATGTCGGTGAGTTTTATACCCTGACCGCGCCGTCAAAATATCACGCCACAACTAAGGCGGGATACCGTAACACCAAATGGAAAGGAGCCAGCCCGTCAGATACGCAGAGTTATCTCACCGGCCTTTGGGCGCGCATTCGTGCCAAGCTGCACCGGGAAGAAATCCGCATTTTCGGTATCCGTGTTGCTGAACCTCATCACGACGGGACGCCTCACTGGCACATGCTTATGTTTATGCTGCCGGAAGACGTTGAGCGCGTGCGCTTCATCATTCGCGATTACGCGTGGGAGGAAGACCACCACGAGTTGAGAAGCGACAAAGCCAAAAAGGCGCGTTTTCATGCCGAGGCCATTGACCAGGAAAAGGGCAGCGCTACCGGCTATGTGGCTAAATACATTTCAAAAAATATTGACGGCTATGCTCTGGATGGTGAAACCGATGACGAAAGCGGTGAACTGCTGAAAGAGACCGCTCCAGCCGTTTCAGCATGGGCGGCGCGCTGGCACATCCGTCAATTCCAGTTTATCGGCGGTGCGCCGGTTACGGTCTACCGTGAGTTGCGCCGCCTCGCTGATACAGAGACCGCACACGGCCTGAGCGTTGAGTTTGCAGCCGTCCATGATGCCGCTGACGCCGGTGATTGGGCTGGTTACGTTAATGCGCAGGGTGGTCCGTTCGTCCGTCGCGATGATTTGCAGGTGCGCACGCTGTATGAACCGCGCGCCGAGTTTAACCAGTATGGCGAGGAAACCGTCTGCATCCGTGGCGTGTATGATTCCGCTACTGGTGCTGGAACCCCTATTTTAACCCGTCTCACGCAATGGAAAATTGTGCCGAAGCGTGCCGTTGATTTGGCCGTTGACGTTAAGGGCGCTCCTGCGCCCTCTCGGAGTTCTGTCAATAACTGTACGGGGAACGAAAGTGATCTGCCTGAGTCGGATTTATCCAAACCTCTTAGCAGGCGTGAAAGGCGGCTATTAACCAATCGTCTGAGAGAGCAAAAGCCCACAGTGAGGCGGCGTTATACTCATGGAACAGCGGATCAGCAGGCCATAATTGACAGAACTATTGACGAAGTACATGTAAACACCGGCATCACGATCAGCCGGGGCGAAGCTCTGCACCTTATGGCTGGCGGGAAAAGTTGTTTTAACGGGAAATGGTGCAGAGGTTCGTCCATTGGAGACGTATTTGCTGCATCACCATCGTTCCAATCTCAAGCGAAAAAAATAATGAAACGAGTCGCTGAGCTAAAGAGTTTGTCTAAAGCGTAATCGTTTAATTCACATCTATATCATGTACATACACAGTGCTTGATTGTTTTTTTACTTCCATAGTTTTATCAATGCGTGATACTGTATGTTTATACAGTATCTCGTGACGGAGGATGTGTGAATAGAGAACTGAGCGAGCTAGTTATGCTTGAGCGAGTAGAAATGATTGCCAGACTAACGGCAGATGGCGTTTGTCAGGAAAGGGATCGTGAAATTGCATTGAATTTGATTGCTGAAATTGCGCGGGGAAACCTCCTCAAAAACAGCTCATTTTCCGTTGTTTTGCCAAGCAGCCTCTTAAACAACGATTAAAAAAAGAGGGTGAGGTACGAATAAATATCACGCTGGATAAAGACCAGCAGGTCGCGCAACAGGTCGTGGACGCCTTTCAGGATGAGCTTACTTGAAGAGTGAAAACCTTTTTCCCTGTCAGCCGCGTTATCGTGAAAAAGGGGGCTATGACTGGCGTTGAGCTTATGGGTTTTGAAAAGGACTCTGATAGGGAACTTCTCGACAACATTCTTCAAGAAGTGTGGGAGGATGAAAGCTGGCGGTAGTCTATAAAAAACGTACGAATTTCAGCCCTGTGTTTGATAGCATAGGGCTGTTTTTTATAGGAATTACTCACGGAAAGGAAAATCATGGACACTATAATCGCCTTTATATCGTTTGTTCTTTTTATTGCTTTTATCGTTGGCCTCATCAAGCCATCGCTGGTAAAGATGCCAAATCGTAAGCGCTCAAGTGCGGTTTATCTCGGTGCTTTTCTGGCGTTGACTTTCATTGGCTCAATTTTATGGCCGACTGAGAAAAGTCAGCTTGCAGCAAAAACTGATGCACCGGCGGCTAAAGCGGAACCGGTTAAGAAAACATTTGAGGACGCAGATAAAACTCTCAAAGAATATCGTAACGAGTCAAAAGAAAACCGGCACAATATCGTTAAAGAATATGTTGACTTCAAAAGTGTACCGGCCAGCTCCGCTGATGATTTTTATGCTTGTATGAGCGAATACACTTTTACTAAAGATGATACGTTAAAGCTCGGTGATGTGTTGGGATGGTGTTTCAACGACTTCGAGAAAGATCCACAATCTCTAAACAAAAGAATCGACCTTGACGCATTTCAGAGTAATTTTAGTGGTTGGGATGGCTCTTATCGTCCGCTAGAGAAACTAATAAAAGCCAGCATGAATGATGATTCTTCTTATAAGCATGATTCAACGGTCTATCATCTGATTTTGAATAAAGACCCTCATGCTGTTGTAAAAACCACCTTTCGCGGCACTAATGCTTATGGTGGCGTGGTCAAACAAACCGTAGCGGCACGCGTCGACGTGCGAACGGGTGAGGTCGAATCGATACTCGACAATTAAACAATATAGTGACAAACGCCGCTGGCGCTGAAACTTGCTGTCAGTGCTGGCGGGGTTGAGCAACGAGCGAAGTGAGGCGCTAGCATTAATTAATTTTTAATGAATGGTACTCTCGTGAGTTGACCGTGGATTTGAGATAACTGCAATCATTTACCGAGAGTATTGCCGCTAATAGACGACATACCAGCGCCTGCATTTGAATCAATATATCGTCACCATACTGATTGTCGTTAATACTGGAGAAACCAAGCGGTTGACCAAAAAAAATAGCCTCATGGAAGTTATCATTGCGGATGACAGCAATGTTTTTTTTTCCGGATACCCATGTGGGGAATGATAACCCATAAATTTTGCACATCCACTTTAATCTCTTGGAATGATTCGGCGGGGATTTATCAGGATCCTTGTCATGCTCAGCCCACGACAAAGCAAAGCAACCATCAAGTGCCATATACAGGTACTGGAATTTTTCAAATGAAAGATATTGTGGGGTTTGAGATAGGAATAGTGCATGCACCACAGCCGCAATTCTTTTAGGTGAATGCTCATCCTTTTGTTTGCTGGTTATGTAATTAAGAGCCAGTTCTATGACTTCTTTTTCTGAGCATCCAACGAGAGTAAAGTCGGTTAACTTAGTGGGTTTGATGGGGGTTGCATCTAAAAAACCAGCGTCAGTGGTTGTTAATCTTATTCCCATGAAAAATGACAGACACCACACAACAAAATTGAGAGTTTCTAACGAGGATGTATTTTTTAATTTTAGTAGGTGCGTTTTTGGCATGCCGAATACTCGGTGACTATAAGGCATTATGGATATTCCACCATTAAAGTTATTTACCTCTTGGTTTCCAGGGTATATCCAACCTTTAACAACATTTTTGTCGTTGCTAACACGCTCTACTTTCTCAATGAGACCGGGTAAAGTAAGCAAAGAAAATTGTTCAGTCTCAATGTTAACTTCTACTGGATAGTATCCCAACTCAGACATAATCTCATTGGGTTGCTGTGCGTTAACTTCACCTTGCATATCTTTCTCCGCTCAAAAATAGGCTCGATAATTATTAAGAGGCTATCATGTTTGGAAAGAATCAATACCCGTGATTTTGTAAATTTAAGCTGTTTTATCAATGAATACGCTGTGCATGCATTAGGTGCATGGTATTGCATGCGTCAGACTTGCCTGTTCTGGCAGTGCACAGCCAGAGCTGACGCGGATCCAGAGTGGTAATGCACTTGCATTAAAAGCGACCCGTTAAGCGTGCAGGCGAGGCGGGGAAAGCACTGCGCGCCAGACTACATTTACGCATTTATTTTCGCAGCCAGAGCGCGTCGCTGAGCCGCGCGGGTTCGTGAGGGTGTTGGTGGGTGATGCGGGGGCGTTTGAGGGCTTAGCGAGCTTCTGAGACTGTCAGAGGTGAGGGTAAGAAAAAGCCGCCCGGAGGCGGCAGAAATCAGTCACTTTCGGTATCGAGGTTGTAGCTTTTGAAACGGATCACCTCCTGACCGGCCCATGCGTTGACCTCGCGCATCCGGTCCTGCAGCGGTATAAGCTCGTTACGGACAAACACTTTTGCCACCTTCTCGATGTCACCGAGCGAACCGACGTTTTCCGGCTTGCCGCCCATCAACTGGAACGGGATGCGGTGCGCGTCGAGCAGGTCGGCGGCGCTGACTTTCTTGATATTGAAAAAGTCGTCTTTCGTGGCCACCTCACTGAGCGGCACAATTTTAATGCCGTCCGGTTTTCCGTGCGGTGCGTAGAAAAACAGGTTTTTGAAGTTGCCGAGCCCCTTCGAGCTGCGCATCGCATCACGCAGCGCCTCAACATCGGTACCGCTTTGCGCGGCGTCTGTCACATACATGATGTAACCCGCATGCGCCCCGTTCTGGTAATACTTGCGACGGAACAGCGTCGCCGCCTCATTCAGCCAGGCGGAGTTGAGCGCGCTGAGATATTCCGGCATGCCGTACAGCTCCTGATTGATGTCAGGCTCCAGCAGGTGAAACACGGAGCCCGGCGCGAACGGGTGCGGCTGGTCAAATGACGGCACCCACCAGTAGACATCCTCCTCAATACCGCGCCGCGTGTATTTTGCCGGTGACGCTTCCAGCTTCAGCGGGCGACCAGTGACACTCTTTCGGCGCTCTAAAAACGCGTTGCCAAACACCAGGAAATCAAGCGCGAAGCGGCTGAAGTCCTGTTGTGACAGTAGCGGGTGCGGAATAAACGTAGAGGCCAGAATATTGCGCTTAACGTAAATCGGCGAGCTGTGATGAACGGCGGCACGCAGGCTTTTCGCCAGCCCGTTAAAGCTGACCGGCGGTTCGAACCAGCGGCCATTATTGACGCATTCCACGTAATCCAGAATATCGCGGCGGTCGAGCACCGCGCTCGGTTCACCAAAAGTAAACGCCTCTACTTTTTGGGGCGCGGTGTCGTTCATGTTGCGCGGGCGCTTTTGTGGCTGTGGCTTGCGGCCTTTGTATTTACTCATCAGTTGAACTCCAGAATGGACGATGTGGCCTGGCCGCTGCCAGCGGTAAGCGGTTCATTTAACAGCGCGTGCATGGTCGCCCAGGCGACGTCCGCGTGACTGGCTTCCTCGGTGCGGCTGGCCTCATAGGTGGCGCTGCGCCCGCTGCTGGTCATGGTCTTGCGGATAGCCATAAACGAGGTGGTGATGTCGGTGGCGCTGACGTCATATTCGAGACAGCCACGGCGAATCACGTCTTTTGCTTTCAGCACCATCGCGGTTTTCATTTCCGGCGTGTAGCGGATATCGCGGGCGGCGGGATAAAACGAGCGAACAAGCTGGAAAACACCAATGCCGAGGCCGGTTGCATCGATACCGATATACTCGACCTTGTATTTTTCGGTGAGCTGACGAATGGATTCGGCCTGCGTCGCAAAGTCCATGCCTTTCCACTGGTGACGCTCCAGAATGCGGAACTTGCCCCCGGCGACAACCGGCGGCGCGAGCACCACGCACCCGGCGCTGTCGCCGCTGTGCGAGGGGTCGTAGCCAATCCAGACCGGGCGGGAGCCGAATGGGTTGTCGGCGAACGGGGCAAAGTCCTCCCACTCTTCCAGGCTGTCGACCATGCAGCGTTGCAAATCCTCGAAGGGGAACACCGACGCCTTGTCGTCAACGAACTCGCACATAAACAGGTTACGGAAGTCATCGATGCTGTTTTCCTGCCGAAGCTGCTCAAGGTTAAACAGCGTACAGCCCCCGGCGAGCGCATCCTCAATGGTGACTATCTGCCGCCACTGGCCGTCAGGACATGCCACGCCAGCGGCGAGGGCGTCATGGCTGATATCAATGTCGACGCGTTCACTGACGCGGGCGCGGCCACGGTTGAACAATTCCCCCGACCAGAACGGGTAAGCGCCGTGTGCCAGGGTGGACGGTGTCGAAAAGTAGGTGCTGCGCAGGTGGCTTTGTGACGCCATGCCCGACGACACTTTGCGCAGTTTCTGGAAGTTGGGGATCCAGAATATTTCATCGACATACAGGTCGCCGTTATGGCTCTGCGCGGTGTTGGAGTTGGTGCCGAGAAAAATCAGTTTTGCGCCGTTGTTGCCGATAACAATCGGGTCGCCGGTCAGCTCAACATCAACCCGGCGGGCAAACTGGATGATGTACTCGCGGAATACATACGCCTGCGTTTTACTCGCCGACAGAAAAATCTGGTTATGGCCGGTTTTCAGCGCGTGCAGCAGCGCCTCGCGGGAAAAGTAGAACGTCGCCCCAATCTGGCGTGATTTCAGGATGTCGCGAATGCGGTGCTCAAGCCCCGCGCGGTGCCAGCGGAGCTGATATTCGAAAGACTCCGCGAAAAAAATCTCTTCCAGTTTTTCGATAGCCTCGTCACTGAAAAAGTTCTTTGTCGGCTTTTTACGTTCGCCTTTGTTGCGGTTGGCCACGCGGGGATTCAGGTCAGCCTCGTTTCCGGTCTGGCCATAGCGGTTAATCCGCGCGAAGCGCTCCATCTGCCGGGCCAGAAAATCGGCGACCTTGAAATCATGGGGCGTCAGGCTGGGTTTCGCATAAAGCTGGATCAGCCGGGCCTCCAGGGTGCTTTCGACCCGGTTCAGCGGTGCCGTTTCCTCCCAGTGGTCGCGCTGTTTCCAGCTTTGCACCGTGGGGCGTTTGGTCTGCAACATGTCGGCAATCTGCGGCACGGAGAACCCCTGCCAGTACAGCAAGGCCGCCTGGCGTCGCGGGTCGTTTAACAAAGTGGTGTCGGTGGTGATGGTCATGGATGCCTCGCCGTGATTGATACAGGGCAAGGCTAAAGAAACGGGGGATGTGAATCGCTAAGGTGCTGTTGTGTGAGGGATAAGCCATCCGGGACTGATGGCGGGAGAGTGGCGACGTCGGGAAACTAGCCCCGACCCGTTAACCCGACATCAGGACTCCTGACAATGGCAAAAAAAGTTTCAAAATGGTTTCGCATCGGCGTCGAAGGCGATACCTGTGACGGCCGCGTTATCAGCGCGACGGATATTCAGGAAATGGCTGAGACCTTTGACCCCCGCGTCTACGGTTGCCGCATTAACCTCGAACACCTGAAAGGCATCCTGCCGGAGGGTCCGTTCAGCCGTTACGGCGATGTGGTTGAGCTGAAGTCTGAAAAAATTGACGACGACTCGGTACTGAAAGGTAAGCTGGCGCTGTTCGCTAAAATCACCCCGACCGATGACCTGATCGCAATGAATAAAAAATTGCAGAAGGTTTACACCTCCATGGAAATCCAGCCGAATTTTGCCAATAGCGGCAAATGCTACCTGGTCGGCCTCGCCGTGACCGATGACCCGGCCAGCCTCGGCACCGAATACCTCGAATTTTGCCGGGGGGCCAAATTCAACCCCCTTAACCGCTTCAAAGCCGCGCCGGGCAACCTGATTTCTGTCGCCACCCTCGCCGAGCTCGAGTTCGAAGACCTGCCGGAAAATGTGTTCACCGCCCTGAGCGACAAGGTGAAGACGATTTTCAGCCGCAAACAGGCCAGCGATGACGCCCGTTTTCAGGATGTGCATGAAGCCGTGACGACCGTCAGCGAGCATGTGCAGGACAACCTCACCGCTACTGAGCAACGTCTTGCCACGCTGGAAAATGCCTTTGCGACGCTGAAACAGGACGTCACCAGTAAAGCCGACCAGACCCGCCAGGCATTCAGCCAGTTAAAAACCACGCTGGATAACACCGAAAGCACCACGCAGCCCCGCCGAAAGCTCTCCACCGGCGGCGGTGGTGATGAGCTGCTGACTGACTGCTAAACGGTCATGAATTTATCGCCGGGCAACAGCTTTGCCCGGTCAGACAACCCGATTTAACCCAACAGGAAAGACTATGCGTCAGGAAACCCGTTTTAAATTCAATGGCTATCTGTCCCGCGTTGCCGAGCTGAACGGCATCGATCCGGACGATGTGAGTAAAAAATTCTCCGTCGAGCCGTCCGTCACGCAAACCATGATGAACACCGTGCAGATGTCCTCGGCCTTTTTGCAGAAAATTAATATCGTGCCGGTGGATGAGCTGAAGGGTGAAAAAATTGGCGTCGGCGTCAATGGCACCATCGCCAGCACCACGGACACCAACAGCGGCCAGGAGCGTAAAACCGCCGACTTTACCGCGCTGGAGTCCAGAAAGTACGAATGCGACCAGGTCAACTTTGACTTCCATTTCAAATATAAAAAGCTGGATTTGTGGGCGCGCTTCCAGGACTTCCAGCGCCGTATTCGCGATGCCATTATCCAGCGTCAGGCGCTTGATTTCATCATGGCCGGGTTCAACGGCGTTGAGCGTGCCGAAACCTCTGACCGCAAAGCCCATCCGATGCTGCAGGATGTCGCCGTGGGCTGGCCGCAGAAATACCGCAATGAAGCGCCGACCCGTGTGATGAGCAAAGTCGTCGACGAGGAAGGGAACGTGGTTTCCTCTGTGATCCGTGTGGGTAAAAACGGCGATTACGTCAATCTCGATGCGCTGGTCATGGATGCCACCGACAACCTGATTGACGAGATTTATCAGGAAGACTCGGAGCTCGTGGCGATTGTGGGCCGTAAGCTGCTGGCCGACAAATATTTCCCGATCGTCAACAAAGACCAGCCCAACAGTGAGGCGCTCGCGGCTGACATCATCATCAGCCAGAAACGCATCGGCAACCTGCCTGCCGTGCGTGTGCCGTATTTCCCGCCGAACGCAATTATGGTGACGCGTCTCGATAACCTGTCCATCTATTTCATGGACGAAAGTCACCGGCGCTCCATCATCGAAAACCCGAGACTCGACCAGGTGGAAAACTACGAATCGATGAACATCGATTACGTGGTCGAAACCTACGCCGCCGGGTGCTTCATTGAAAATATCAAGCTGGGCGATTTCTCTGCCGCGCAACCGGAGGGCTAACCGATGACGAGCCCCGCACAGCGTCACATGATGCGGGTCTCGGCCATTGAAACCGCGCAGCGGGAAAACAACCCGCTGCGGCATGCCACTGCCTACGAGCAGATGCTGGTTAAGCTGGCCGCAGACCAACGCACGTTAAAAGCCATCTTTGGTAAAGAGCTGAAAGCCAGGAAAAAGCGCGAGCTGCTGCCGTTCTATCTGCCGTGGATCAGTGGCGTACTGGAACAGGGCAAAGGCGCGCAGGATGACATCGTGATGACCGTCATGCTGTGGCGTCTTGATGTCGGCGATATCGGCGGCGCGATGGACATCGCCCGCTACGCCTTCAAGTACGGTCTGACCATGCCAGGCAGGCACCGCCGGCCGCCGCAGTACATGTTCACCGAAGAGGTGGCACTCGCCGCCATGCGCGCCCATGCCGCCGGTGAACCGGTCGTCATCAGCCAGCTACTCGACACGCTGGCGCTGACCGCCGCTGCCGATATGCCGGACGAGGTGCGCGCAAAGCTGCACAAAATCACCGGCCAGGTGTTGCGGGATAACAAACAGCCCGCCGATGCGCTGGCCCACCTCAGGCGAGCGATGCAGCTCGACTGTCAGGCAGGCGTCAAAAAAGACATTGAACGGCTTGAGCGAGAGCTGAAGCCCAGACCGGCAATGGTCGTTAAAGCCCCGGTAAGCGCGCCGCGCGCCGTGAAAACCACGGCACCGGCTAAACGTGGCCGACCGAAAAAGAACCCCGGTTAACAGAATGCGCCCCGCGCCAGGGCGGCACGCCGGTCGATGAGGGTGTTTTACCCGACCTGAGACCGGCGTCCACCGCCCACCTATTCAGAGGTAGTCATGACGACGCTGATTATTAAAAAGAACGATGAGCCGCAGCCGGGCGGTGTGGTGGTCATCCCGCCGCCTGCCAGCGATGAGCCGGTGATAAAAAATACGTTTTTCTTTCCTGACATCGACCCGAAACGCGTGCGTGAAGGGATGCGCCTTGAGCAGACCGTCGCACCGGCCCGGCTGCGTGAGGCCATCAAAACCGGCATCGCCGAAACCAATGCCGAGCTGTTTTTGTGGCGGGAACAGCAGATTGCCGGGGGTTTTAGCAAGCTGGCCGACGTGCCGGCTGATGACCTCGACGGCGAAAGCGTGCGCGTTTTCTATTATCTGCGCGCCGTCACCTCAATGGCGACCGCCACGCTCTATGAGCGTTATCGCGGTGTGGACGCCAGCGCCAGAGGCGACAAAAAAGCCGACAGCATCGATATCACTGTCGACGAGCTGTGGCGGGATATGCGCTGGGCCGTATCACGCGTCCAGGACAAACCCCGCTGCATCGTGAGCCAAATCTGATGCAGGCCATCGCGCAACAGGGCGACACGCTCGACATGATTTGCGCCCGGTATTACGGGCGCACTGAGGGGGTGTTCGAGTCGGTGCTCGCCGCAAATCCGGGGCTGGCGGAACTCGGCGCAGTGCTGCCACATGGTACGGCGGTCGAACTGCCCGACGTCCAGTCATCCCCCGTAACTGAAACAATTAATCTGTGGGAGTAAACACATGACGGAAGGTGAAAAAAGCGTCCTGTCACTGTTTTTGATAGGCGTGCTGATTGTCGTCGGGAAAGTGCTGGCCGGTGGCGAGCCCATCACCGCCCGGCTTTTTATTGGCCGTATGCTGCTGGGCGGCTTTGTCTCAATGGTGGCCGGGGTGGCACTGGTGCAGTTTCCCGACCTGCCGCCTGCTGCCGTGTGCGGATTTGGATCCATGCTGGGTATCGCCGGTTATCAGGCGGTGGAAATTGCGATTCAGCGCAGGATTAAAAAAGGGGAAAGCGATGGCGGTCATTAAGACACACCCCAACGTCGCGGCATTCCTCGATACGCTGGCGTTTTCAGAGGGTACGGCGACGCACCCGCTGACAAAAAACAACGGGTACGACGTCATTGTCACCGGCTTCGATGGCAGGCCGGAGATTTTTACCGACTATCGCGATCACCCGTTTGCCGGTGGGCGCCCGGCGAAAGTCTTCAATCGTCGCGGGGAAAAATCCACGGCATCCGGGCGTTACCAGCAGCTTTACCTGTTCTGGCCGCATTATCAGAAACAGCTCGCGTTGCCAGATTTCAGTCCGGCATCACAGGACAGGCTCGCCATTCAGCTTATTCGGGAGCGTGGCGCGCTGGAAGATTTGCAGCAGGGGCGCATCGAGCGCGCGATTTCCCGCTGTCGCAATATCTGGGCGTCATTGCCAGGCGCGGGGTATGGTCAGCGTGAGCACAGCCTCGACAGGCTGGTCGCCGTGTGGCGCAAGGCCAGAGGGGTATCCGCATGAAAATATTCATTATCCTGCTGGCACTGGCCTGCGCGGGTCTGCTGTGGATGCGACACGATAACAGCAATTTGCGCGCCTCTTTTGAACGTGCGAACCGGGTCGCCGGTGAACGCAAAACGACAATCACCATGCTGAAAAATCAGCTCAACGTTGCCGCAGAGCAGTCGCAGCGCAAAGAGTGGGCGCAGGTTGCCATGCGGGACAAACTCACTGCGGCTAACCTGCTGGCCTTCCGGCGTGAACAAACTATCACGAGGTTACTCAATGAAAATGACGCGTTTCGCCGCTGGTATCGCGCTGATTTACCTGATGCTGTGCGCCGGTTGCACCAGCGAGCCGCCTGTACCAATGCCGCCGCCGGTGATTGTTTACAACGCCTGTCCGAAGGTCAGCCCCTGCCCGATGCCGGGCAGCGACCCGCTGACTAATGGCGACCTGAGTGCGGATATTCGCCAACTGGAAAACGCCCTGAAAAGCTGCGCAATCCAGGTCGATACGGTTAAACAATGCCAGGATGAAATCGATGCAAAAGCCCAACAGTCTGCGAAAAGCCTTAACTGATGCGGTGCCGGTACTGCGTACCAACCCCGATATGCTTTGCCTCCGCCTGGACGATGGCAACAATACGGCGACGCTGGCGCGCTCCCTGTCGTTTGAAAAGCGGTACACGCTTAACATCGTGGTGACGGATTTTACCGACGATATTGACCTGCTGTTTGTGCCGATTATGGCCTGGCTTCGCGTCAATCAACCGGACATGATGACAACCGATGAGGGCAGAAAAAAGGGCTTTATCTGGTATGCAGACATTAACAACGACAGCAGCCTCGATGTCAGCATCAGCCTGTTGCTGACCGAACGCACGCTGGTCAAAGAGGCCGACGGCGCGCTGTACGTGGAGAACATCCCGGAGCCGCCCCCGCCAGAGCCGGTGACGCGCCCTGTCGAGATGTGGAGTAATGGCGAACGGGTGAGTAAATGGGATGAATGACTTCAAACCCTTTGAGGACAAGCTCGCCGGGTTGATAGCGGCCCTTTCTCCTGCCGGGCGGCGTCGGATGACCGCCGACATTGCGAAGAAACTGCGCCAGCGGCAACAGCAGCGCATTAAATCGCAGAAAGCGCCGGACGGTTCCCCGTTCGTCCCGCGTAAACGCCAGCCCGTCAGGGCAAAGAAAGGCCGTATTAAGCGCGAGATGTTCGCGAAACTGCGAACCAACCGCTATATGAAAGCGACCGGTAACGACAGCGCGGCAGTGGTGGAATTTACCGGAAAAGTGCAGCGCATCGCCCGCGTGCATCAGCTCGGGCTCAAGGATAAGCCATCCCCAAAAAGCGCCGCCGTCGAGTACCCACAGCGCCAGCTCATGGGCTTTACCGACGATGACCGGCAGCTTGTGGAAAGCGTCATTATCGACTACCTCGCTGATTGAACTGTATCAGCTCGGATTTTGTGCTGACAGTTTTTACTGGCAGCACACAATCAACTCTGGCAGTCTGCTTTGAGCGAATCGGACATTGACGATTAACTCTACGTCGGGTCAAAATGAAAGTGAAACAGAATCCTTACCCTGCCAGATAGCAGCCGCTTGTTAGTGATTATATTGATATGATTTTCATGCCTTTTTGCTCTTGTACTTCTTTTTTGAAAACATCGAAAAGGAGCTCATCTTTAATGATTTGGTCTATAGTCATTTTTCCCATTACCAAGTCATGTATTACAGAGTAATACGATAATAAAAGTTCATGAATAGAAATGGAAATATCTCGCCCACGAACTATATCCGTACCGATCCCCACATTAAATTCTTGATCATAAATCGCGTTAGTCAACTTGTAGTAATCATTTGATAAATCGAAATACACGAGTGGCACCTCATATTTTCCTCTTGCTATATCTGATTTAAAAATATACCTGAAGCCATCCGTGCTAACTTTTAGTTGAATACCTGCAATGATAGCGCAATTCGAACTGTTAGTTATCTGTAATAGCTCCTCTTTTTCATTCTCCTTGTTTATCCATATAACATCACGCTGCGGATCTGTCGGGTTATATTTTGTCGGATATAGCCTCTGGGTTGAATTCAATCCTGTTCCAATTGCTCTAAAGGAATCCAAACTCTTATGTGGGATTTTTCCTTTTCGAGCATACATTCCCCATAAGCGGTTTGCTACTACGCTTTCATTGCATTCTTTTACCACCATTGCTTCTGCAATTTTGCCGAGTAGACGCATAACCGAAACGTTTGGATCTGACGTGACAATGATTTTAGCATATAAAAATCCTTCATCATTTACGTCAACTAAACCCAACTCTTCAGACAATATAGTCATCAAGTCATAACCATGGGCGTGTGCTACCAAGCCGCTGTTTCGCATCCCGAAATTCCAGTCATTAAGTGGCTGGATATTTGATAGATCAATGCTGCCGTCATTATTCAAGCTCGCAATAACTAGTTGTGGCTTCCTATAAAGTGGAGCACCAAATTGATCTACAATTGTTGTTTTTTGCATCCAATATCCTTTGAGCCAGTGATAGTTTATTGACTAAAAATGCCGACTTTAACAGTTGATTTCAAGCATAGTGTAAACTTGTCCGACAATACTTGATACTCATTGAGCCCTATCTGTAGACCAGCCTAATTAGCTCAGCTAGAAATCTATACAAAATGCTTTAGGGCAGCGATTACTGTAGCTTGACCATTCTAAGCTGAAGTAACCCTGACGGAACACTGCTTCACGGAGCAGGCCGTCAGATTGGGTCTGGCTCCGTGCCACGGATGTGTCAGGTCAAATCCGGGCTAATATTGATACCGTTGTGCCAGCCAGGGCAAAACGCCCGCAGATTGCCGCCGGAACACCCCGGCGGCATCCTTTCCCCTATGAATACTCTCGCATCTATCCAGGAACTCGCCCGCGCGATACGCAACATGATCCGCACCGGCATCGTCGTCGAAACTGACCTCGACTCCGGGCGCTGTCGCGTACAGACCGGCGGCATTTATACAGACTGGCTCCAGTGGCTGACGCACCGGGCCGGGCGCTCGCGCACATGGTGGGCTCCCTCTGTTGGCGAGCAGGTGATGATTCTGGCCGTGGGCGGTGAGCTCGATACAGCGTTTGTGCTGCCGGGTATTTATTCCGACGACAACCCCGCTCCGTCTGCCTCGGCGGATGCGTGGCACGTTGAGTTTCCCGACGGTGCCGTTATGAGTTATGAGCCGGAAACCGGCGCGCTGACCGTCACCGGCATTAAAACCGCCGATGTGACCGCATCCGATTCGGTTGCCGTCAGCGTGCCGGTGGTGCGGGTCAAAGCCTCCACCCGCGTCACCCTCGATACCCCGGAGGTGGTCTGCACCAACAAGCTGACCACCGGTACGCTGGAGGTGAAGCAAGGCGGCAGGATGTCCGGCGATATTGAGCACAGTGGCGGCGCTTTCACATCAAACGGTGTCCAGGTGGATAAACACGGTCACGGTGGCATCAGACGCGGCGATGAATGGACGGAGGGCACCCAATGACAGCCCGTTATCTTGGTATGAACCGCGCGACCGGCGAACGTATTTCAGACGTGGACCATATCAGCCAGAGCATCGGGGATATTCTGCGCACGCCCGTCGGTTCCCGCGTCATGCGTCGTGAGTACGGCTCGCTGTTGTCGCAGATGACTGACCAGCCTCAGACCCCGGCGCTTGAGCTGCAAATTATGGCGGCGTGCTACATGGCGATCCTGAAGTGGGAACCGCGCGTCAGGCTGACCAGTATCACCACGGCGCGGCAGTTTAACGGCCTGATGGTCGTCGAGGTGACCGGACAAATCACCGATACCGGCGAGAGCCTTTCCTTAACCATTCCTGTGAGTTGAATCTATGGCAGTTATCGACCTGAGCCAGCTCCCCGCGCCAGATGTGGTGGAAACGCTGGATTTTGAAACCATCCTCGCAGAGCGTAAGGCTACGCTGGTTTCGCTCTACCCGGAGGATGAGCAGGAGGCGGTCGCCAGAGCGCTGACGCTGGAGTCAGAGCCACTGGTGAAATATCTGGAAGAGAATGCCTACCGGGAGGTGATTTTACGCCAGCGTATTAACGAGGCGGCACAGGCCGGCATGGTGGCCTATGCCATCAAAAACGACCTCGACCAGCTTGCGGCAAATAATAACGTTGAACGCCTGGTCATCACCGCCGCAGACGACACCCAAATCCCGCCGGTGGCGGCGGTCATGGAGTCCGACAGCGATTTACGTCAGCGCATCCCGGCGGCCTTTGAAGGCATGAGCGTTGCCGGGCCAGCCGGTGCCTATGAATTTCACGCCATGAGCGCCGATGGTCGTGTGGCGGATGCCTCGGCGAACAGTCCCGCCCCCGCAGAAGTCACTGTCGCGGTGTTGTCGCGGGAAGGTGACGGCACGGCATCGAATGATTTGCTGCTGGCCGTCAGTACGGCGCTGAATGATGAGACGGTACGCCCGGTCGGTGACCGCCTGACAGTCGTCTCGGCTGAGATTATCCCTTATGCGGTCGACGCCGTGCTGTACGTGTACCCCGGCCCGGCGACCGAGCCGATTCTGGCCGCCGCCAGAACGCAGTTAACCGCCTATATCACTGAGCAGCGTCGCCTCGGTCGTGACATCCGGATGTCAGCGATATACGCCGCGCTGCATGTGCAGGGTGTCCAGCGCGTTGAGCTGCTTCAGCCACGGGCGGATGTGGTGCTCGATAAAACTCAGGCCGCGTACTGCACCGACACCCGCGTGGTGATTGGGGGCTCGGATGAGTAATTCACTGATGGCGACCGGGTCATCACAGCTGGAACAGCGCGCTGCCGCCGCGTGTGCCGTCATCAGTGACCTGAATGTCCCCTTGCGTGACCTGTGGGATCCGTGGAAATGCCCGGTGAAATTCCTGCCGTATCTGGCGTGGGCGTTTTCCGTCGACCGCTGGGAGGAAACCTGGTCAGAGAGGGAAAAGCGCCAGGCGGTCAGCGATGCGTTCTGGATCCACCAACGCAAGGGAACGGTGGCGGCGGTTCGCCGGGTGATTGAAAACCTCGGCTACAGCATGACGCTTCAGGAGTGGTGGGAGGTAGCCGACCCCGCCGGGACATTCCGCCTTGAGATTGACCTGAATGATATCGGTATTACCGAGACGATGATTAAGGAGCTGGAGCGGATTATTGGCGATGCGCGACCGGTCAGTCGCCATATTGCCCGCCTGTCACTGTCGGCGGGGACCACCGGCCCGGTGTATACCGGCGCGGCTTCGTGCGGTGGGGAGGTCATCAGCGTGTATCCGCCGGAATACACGCCGGATGAGGCTGCCCGTTATGACGGCGGCGGGTTCCATTCCGGCTCGGTCACCTATACCGAAAACCAGCGGGGAGAAGACCCTCACCGCTATGACGGTCGCACTTTTCACGATGGCCGTAGCGTTTACGCAGGAGAATAACATGAGTGCAATTAACGAACAGACGAAATGGGAAGATGAGGTTTACCTGCTGGCGCGTGAAGACCGGGTGGAGGGCGGCATTTATGGTCCGTCAAACAAACAGGCCAGGCAACTGGCGAACCGTACCCGCTATTTAAAAACCGCCGTTGAGTCGCTGCAGGACTACCGGGATTACACCTTCTTCATGACTCCGGATGACCCGGACGGCACTGTTGCGGGGCTTGCCGGTACGCCGGAGGGGAAACTCTTTCGCGTGGTGGTGCCTGACAGCGAGGGGCAACTGCTGGCCTTTATCTATTACCAGAAGCGCAACGGCCAGGCGAACCGGCTGAATGCGCTGGCAAGCCAGCAGGCGATTACGTCCCTGCGACAGCAGCTGGAGCAGGACACCGGCGCTGCGCTGGATGGCCTGACCGCATTGCAGTCCGGTCTCCAGTCGCTGACGGCCGCCCTGATGCAGCTCGGTCTTGATGAGATGGCCGCGCAGGTGACCAGCATGGCCGCTTCACAAAAAAGCCAGTCAGACCAGATTCAGGCGCTGATGCTGGCGTTTCAGTCCGGTATGCGGGCGCTGGCTCTGGTGGAGGCCACCCCCGAAGAGGTGGAAAGTCATCAGCTGAGTAACCTCTATGCCTTCCAGGTGCTGGCCCGTCAACTGCTCCCGCTCGACGGCTTCGACCCCTCAGCGGCAGGCAGCGGCACGGGAAACCGGGAGGCACAGGCGAAATATCCGGGCGTGTTTGCCTTCGGTGAGCCGCGCGGTCTGATTCGCCTGGACGTGACCTCCGACAGCGGCGCACCGACCAGCAAGGACAACCCGGTTAACGGCATCTTAAAGGTGGACGTCGACGGGGAGATGTTCACGGCATACGTGTCCTTCAAGGTTCAGGGGGCCTCGTCTGCGGGATATCCGAAAAAGAACATGAAATTCGAGCTGTTTGCCGACGCGGCACATACCGAAAACGTCAGCCTGAAAATCGGTGATGTGGTGCCGAAGGACAAATGGATTTTCAAGGCGAACTGGATTGACTCGACCCATCTGCGCAATGTGCTCTGCTACAACCTGTGGCAGAAGGTGATGGCGACCCGCAGCGGCTGGCCGCGCCGGGATATTGATAACAGCTACGTGGGGAAACTGGGGGCCAGCGCCATTGATACCGGTGCCATCGGCTGCCCGAAGGGGTACGCCTGCGTGCTGTATATCAACGGTGAGTTTTACGGGATAGGGGATTTTCTCTACAACTCGTCCCGCAAGGATTACAACATCGCCAAAAACAGCCCGGAGCAAATCATGATTATCTGGGACGGGGCGATTAACATCCCGGCGCTCACGGATAACGGCACCTGGGTGATGGACTCACCCTCGAAACCCACGGCGGAAACGGCTGCCTGCCTCGACCGCTGGCGGGACTTCGCGCAGTCCGCGCAGGACGCGTTTACCGCCGCTGCCGGTACGCATCTGGATAAAAACAACGTGGTGGATTTCTACGTCTTCCTCAGCTTTATCTGCGCCCCGGACTGCGTGCAGAAGAACACCACGTTTATCACCTGGGACGGCACGAAATGGTTTTTCATGCCCTATGACCTGGATACCACCTTTGGTCTGCATTACGCCGGGACGTCCATTGCCTATCCGCCAGACCTGAATCTGTTTGATAACGGTCTCGCCATGCAGGTCAACCGCACCTTCTGGAAGAAGGTCCGTACCACCTTCCAGGCGGAAATGAATGCCCGCTATGCGGAACTGCGGGATAACGGTCTGTTTTCACAGCGCGGCGTGCTGGAGCTGGCCCGCGACCTGCTGGGACGCTACACCCCGGAACTGATGCAGGCTGAATATGAAAAATGGCCGAATGTGCCCTCCCTGAGCATCACCAGTCTGGACCAGATGATGGACTGGACCCGACAGCGTATTGCATACCTGGACACTTTTTTCAGCTACCACCAGTAAGGACCCACCATGACCACGATTTTAGTCAAAGATGCGCTGCGGACCTCCGTTGAGGCAGCTTCGGGCGGAAAACAGACGGTGCTGTATACCCCGAAGGGGCAGCCGACCTTTGTGAATATTATCCCGAAGGTCAGTATCGAAAGCCTGAACCCGGCGCTGGGGATTTCCGGCGTACACCCGGCCTTTAAGCAGGGCGACAGGGAAATCCCGTATCTGTATGTCGGAACCTATCAGGGATGCGTGCTGAACGGCGAGGTCCTGAGTCTGCCCAGTGTGGATGCGAATGCCTGTAACGCAACCAGCGCCACTCTTATCCCGTTACTGAAAGCGATGGGCAGCACCTGGCACGGTATGACGTCGGTCGAGTGGGCGCTGATGCAGGCGATGGCCGTGAAAAGCCGGTACAGTCCCCTGGGTGCCGATGTGTACGGCAAGTCCACGCTGGATGCGACCCAGACCGGACGCCGTATCGACGGCAAAGAGGCAGGCGATTTGTCCTCACAGTCTCCGCGCATTTATACCGGCTCCGGTCCGGTCTCTTACCGCCAGGACAAAAAATACAACGGCATCAGCGACCTTGCCGGAAACGTCTGGGAGCGTACCTACGGCGCACGTGTGGTGGGTGGCGAAATCCAGCTCTACGGGACCGGCAATGAGGCCGCGCTCGCCGCCTCCGCTGTGTTCAGTGCGCACGGCGCTGATGTGCCGGGCTGGTACGCCATCCATGCGGTGACCGGGGCTTTTATCACCCCGACGCACACCGGGAACACCACCACGGCGGACTATGTGGCCACCACCCCCAACAGCGTGAGGGCGGTGACAAAGACCACCGGGCTGGCTGACAACGAGTTTTATCACCCGGCCTGGGGCGGGACCTTCGTTCAGCCGCAGAACACGCTGCCGGAAGCGGTAAAAAATCTTCTGGAGCTGTATGGCGTGTGGCCGTCCCTGACCGGCAAGGCGATTATCCCGGCAGGGTCCACCGTCAACTACAACGCAGGCGCGACAAGCTGCATGCATCCGGTGCGCGGTAAGAACGATATTTTCCAGTTTGGCTTTGCCAACAATATCGAGGTGCTGAATTCCGAGATGGGTCTGCGCCCGGTGTATTACGCGCCCCTGAGTTAATCCCGAGGCCGCCCCGCTCCGGCGGGGAAGCCCGCTATTACGGACTGCCTTATGAGTAAAAAATTCAGCGCCATACTGACCGCGCAGGGGGCTGAACGCCTGGCCGCTGCGGCGGTGAAGGGTATCCCCCTGGGTATCACTCACATGGCCGTCGGTGACGGGGGTGGCGTCCTGCCGGTGCCGTCCCCGGGCCAGACCGCCCTGATTAACGAGCAGTACCGCGCACCGTTAAACCGGCTGGTTATCGCCGACCAGGCGGCAAATGTTATCCGCGCCGAAATGATAATGCCGCCGCAGGCCGGGGGCTTCTGGATACGCGAGGCCGCACTCTTTGACGAGACCGGTATCTGCCTGGCGGTGGCGAACCTGCCCGAATCCTACAAGCCGCTTCTGGCGGAAGGGTCGGGACGTTTTCAGGTGATTAATATCTGGCTGATGGTAAGCCAGACTGCCGATGTGCAGATGATTGCGGACCCGTCAGTCATCCTGGCGACGGTGGAAGAAGTCCGCCGGGCGGGGAACAACGCCAAAGATTATGCTGATGACATTGTTTCCACCCTGGAGAATGAGACAAGGGAGGCCATCACCTCAGCGGTCAGCACCGCTATCCGTGAGTTCTGGGAAGCGGAAAACCCCGTCGGCACGGTCCGGTTTTACAGCCAGCATGTGGACCCGAATGAACGCTATCCGTGGTCAACGTGGACCTATACCGGTGAAAACAGAACCATTCGCGTGGCAAAAGCGGACGGCTCGAATGTCGGCACCACCGGTGGCAGCGATACCGTTAACATCCAGCGTGCTAACCTGCCAGCGGAGCAGATAAACATCAGCGGCACCGCATCGAATGTGGAAGAGCAGAAACTCTTAACAGGAAGCGGCGGCGGGCACCGGCACCAGGGCGGTATGCTTGCACCGGGTGAGGCGTGGGATACGAATTATGTCGTTGGCTCTGATAATGACAGCCGCCGGACGCGAAACTATACAAGCACCGACGGTGAGCACAATCATGAATACACGGTGCCGGGTCACGGTCACACGGTCAGCGGTAAGACAGAAAACCTCGGTAACGGTCAGGCAGTCAGTGTTGTTGAGGCCCATACTTTGCTGATGTGCTGGAGCCGCGTTGCCTGACTCTCTGACGGTCATTCCTGTTGTACTGTCCCTGCTACAGCGGGGATGACTCGTCACTCCTTCCCCCACGACTGAAAATAATGCTCACCCTTAACCACGGAGTTAAACGGATGAGCGATTTTCATCACGGCGTCCAGGTTGTCGAGATTAACGACGGCACCCGCGTCATTTCCACCGTATCCACAGCGATTATCGGTATGGTCTGCACGGCCAGCGATGCCGATGCCGCCACCTTCCCGCTCAACAAGCCCGTACTGATCACCAGCGTGCAAAGCGCCATTGCGAAAGCGGGTACCAAAGGCACCCTGGCCGCCTCCCTCCAGGCCATCGCCGACCAGTCAAAACCGGTCATTGTTGTCGTGCGCGTTGCTGAAGGGGCGGGCAACGATGCCGAAGCGCAGACTGTCTCTAATATCATCGGCGGCACTGACGAGAGCGGCAATTACACCGGGCTCAAAGCGCTGCTCACGGCTGAGGCCGTCACCGGCGTTAAACCGCGCATCCTCGGCGTGCCGGGTCTCGACTCCCTCGAAGTGGCGACCGCGCTCGCGCCGGTTTGTCAGAAGCTGCGCGCCTTTGGCTATATCAGCGCCTGGAACTGTCAGACCCTTTCCGAGGCCATGCTTTATCGTAAGAATTTCAGCCAGCGCGAGCTGATGGTTATCTGGCCGGATTTTCTGGCATGGGATACCACGGCGAACGCGACCGAAACCGCCTGGGCGACCGCCCGCGCGCTGGGCCTGCGCGCCAGAATCGACCAGGAAACAGGCTGGCATAAAACCCTGTCAAACGTTGGCGTGAATGGCGTCACCGGCATCAGCGCGTCGGTCTTCTGGGATTTGCAGGAGTCCGGCACCGATGCCGACCTGCTGAACGAGGCTGGCGTCACCACACTTATTCGCAAAGACGGTTTCCGCTTCTGGGGTAACCGCTGTTGCTCCGATGACCCGCTGTTCCTGTTCGAGAACTACACCCGCACTGCGCAGGTTATCGCCGACACCATGGCCGCGGGTCACATGTGGGCAGTCGACAAGCCCATCACCGCCACCCTGATCCGTGACATCGTTGCGGGTATCAATGCGAAATTCCGCGAGATGAAAACGGCGGGCTACATCGTCGATGCGACCTGCTGGTTTGATGAAGCGGCCAACGACGCGGCGACCCTCAAAGCCGGGAAATTGTATATCGATTACGACTATACGCCGGTTCCCCCTCTCGAAAACCTGACGCTGCGCCAGCGTATTACCGATAAATACCTGGCGAATCTGGTGTCATTGGTGAACAGCAATTAAGGAGCCTTAACCCATGGCAATGCCGCGAAAACTTAAATTCCTGAACACATTTCTGGATGGCGTCAGCTACCTCGGCGTTATCGAGTCCGTCACTCTGCCAAAACTGACCCGTAAGCTGGAAAACTACCGGGGCGGCGGGATGTCCGGCTCGGCTCCGGTCGATTTCGGCCTCGACGATGATGCGCTGACGATGGAAATCTCCCTCGGCGGCTTCCCTGACGATGCTATCTGGTCGCTTTACGGTGCCGTCGGTACCGGGACGCTGCTGCGCTATGCAGGCTCGTACCAGCGGGACGATACCGGCGAAACCGTCGCGGTGGAAGTTGAGACCCGTTTCAAGGTGAAGGAAGTCGATAACGGCGAGAGCAAACAGGGAGAGGATACCAGCAGCAAGTTATCGCTGGTCTGCACGTACTACAGGCTGACCATGAACGGTAAAGAGCTGGTTGAAATCGACGTCCTCAACATGATTGAGAAGGTGAACGGCGTCGACCGGCTCGACCAGCACCGCCGCAATATCGGCCTGTAATTTTTCCCCGGTCAGCACGGCTGGCCGGTTAACCCCGAATCCGTAAACAGCGAGAAACTTATGAGCAAAGAAAATATCGTCACCCTGGAAAACCCCATCAAACGCGGCGAGCAGGTCATCGAAACCATCACCCTGATGAAACCCAACGCCGGAACCCTGCGCGGCGTCAGCCTGGCCGATGTCGCCCGCTCTGAAGTCGACGCCCTGATTAAGGTGCTGCCGCGTATGACCAGCCCGTCACTGACCGAGTCGGATGTCGTCATGATGGATTTGCCCGACCTGATGGCGCTGGCAACGAAGGTGATCGGTTTTTTGTCGCCGAATTTGGTGGATTAAATTTCCCGAAAAATCTGTCGGTTGATGACCTGATGGCGGATATCGCGGTGATTTTTCACTGGCCGCCATCAGAGTTGTATCCCATGAGCCTGACCGAACTTACCACCTGGCGAGAAAAGGCCATTCAACGAAGCGGACACACGAATGAGTAGCGACGTTAAATTACAGGTTTTACTCAAGGCTGTTGACCAGGCGACCCGCCCGTTTAAAACCATCCAGACAGCGAGCAAAGCGCTGTCTGGTGATATCCGGGAGACTCAAAAATCACTGCGTGAACTGAATGGCCAGGCATCCCGTATTGACGGGTTTCGCAAGGCCAGCGCGCAGCTCGCCGTTACCGGTCATGCGCTTGAGAAAGCCAAAGCAGAGGCAGAGGCGTTAGGCACTCAGTTTAAAAATACTGAGCGCCCGACCCGGGCACAGGCGCAGGCACTGGAATCCGCTAAACGTTCTGTGGAAGGGTTACAGAAGAAATACAACAGCCTTACCGAGTCAGTGAAACGGCAACAGCGCGAACTCGGTGCTGTGGGCATTAATACCCGCAATCTTGCTAACGATGAAAAAGGGCTAAAAAACCGGATAAGTGAAACGACGGCGCAGCTTAATCGCCAGCGGGAGGCACTGGCGCGCGTCAGCGCGCAACAGGCGAAGCTCAACGTGGTTAAGCAGCGATATCAGGCCGGTAAAGCGCTTGCCGGAAACGCAGCGACAATGGGGGCCGCCGGTATTGGTATGGCGACAACCGGCACGCTTGCCGGGGTGGCGCTAATGAAGCCCGGTTATGATTTTGCGCAGAAAAACGCTGAGTTACAGGCGGTGCTCGGTGTGGCAAAAGACTCGGCAGAAATGTCAGCGTTGCGAAAACAAGCCCGGCTGCTGGGTGACAATACTGCCGCCTCTGCCGATGATGCGGCCGGTGCTCAGATTATTATCGCGAAAGCGGGCGGCGATGCGGCAGCAATCCAGGCGGCGACCCCCGTCACGCTTAATATGGCGCTTGCTAACCGTCGGACGATGGAGGAGAACGCCGGTTTGCTGATGGGGATGAAATCAGCTTTCCAGCTTACTAACGATCAGGTCTCTCACATCGGTGATGTCCTGTCGATGACAATGAATAAAACCGCCGCAGATTTTGACGGGTTGAGTGATGCACTGACCTATACCGCGCCGGTGGCGAAAAATGCCGGTGTCAGTATTGAGGAAGCCGCTGCAATGGTTGGCGCACTTCATGATGCGAAAATTACAGGTTCAATGGCGGGGACGGGGAGTCGTGCCATTTTAAGTCGACTCCAGGCACCCACCGGGCAGGCATATACGGCGATTAAAGAGCTCGGGATTAAAACAGCAGACAGTAAAGGGAATACCCGCCCTGTATTTACCATCCTGAAGGAAATGCAGGCCAGTTTTGAAAAAAATAAGCTGGGTACCGGTCAGCGCGCCGAATACATGAAAACGATATTCGGTGAAGAGGCCAGCTCGGCCGCCGCTGTTCTGATGAACGCAGCGCAATCGGGAAAGCTGGACCAACTCACTGCGGCATTTAAAGCCTCGGACGGCAAGACGGAGGAACTGGTTAAGGTCATGCAGGATAACCTCGGCGGTGACTTTAAAGAATTTCAGTCTGCTTATGAGGCCGTGGGGACTGACCTGTTTGACCAGCAGGAATCCTCCTTACGCAAACTGGTGCAAACGACGACTGGCTACGTGCTCAAACTTGATAATTGGATCCAGCGTAATAAAGCGCTCGCGCAGACCCTTGGCGTCATTACCGCCGTGGCTATCGGTGTCGTGGGTATGATCGGGACCATTGGGCTGATTGCCTGGCCGGTGATAACAGGCGTGAATGTCATCATCGCCGCTGCGACGGCGCTCGGTGCCGTATTTACTACGGTGGCCGGCGGCATCATTACCGCTATCGGCGCGATTTCCTGGCCGGTTGTTGCGGTCGTGGCTGCGATTGTCGCCGGGGCATTGCTCATCCGTAAATACTGGGAACCTGTCAGCGCATTTTTCGGCGGTGTAATTGACGGCTTGCGGGCCGCCTTTGCGCCCGTAGCTGACCTGTTTGCGCCACTTAAACCGATGTTTGACTGGCTGGGCGGAAAGCTTAAAGCCGCATGGGACTGGTTTAACAACCTTATCGCGCCGGTCAAATCCTCGCAGGAGACGTTAAACCGTTTTCGTGATGCCGGTGTGTTGTTCGGCCAGCGACTGGCAGATGCCTTAACGTTGCCACTGACAGCATTTAATAAGCTGCGCAGCGGTATTGACTGGGTGCTTGAGAAGCTCGGCGTTATCAATAAAGAGTCCAGCACGCTTGACCAGACTGCCGCGAAAGCCAGTGCCGCCACGCAGGGTAACTCTTATATTCCCGCGACCAGCACTTATGGCGGTTATCAGGCTTATCAGCCTGTGACGGCTCCCGCCGGTCGTACCTACATTGACCAGAGCAGCCCGACTTATCAAATCAACATGCCGGGTGGTGCGCCGGGTGGTCAACTCGGGAACCAGTTGCAGGACGCGTTAGAAAAATATGAACGCGATAAGCGGGCCAGAGCCCGAGCCAGCATGATGCACGATTAAGGAGGCTGATGATGATGCTTGCTCTTGGAATGTTTGTTTTCATGCGTCAGACGCTGCCCCACCAGACGCTTCAACGCGATGCAGAGTATCGATGGCCATCAAATTCCCGCGTTGGTAAGCGGGATTCGTTTCAGTTTTTAGGGCCGGGAGAGGAAAAAATCACCCTGGCCGGAACGCTTTACCCGGAGCTCACTGGCGGAAAGTTGACGATGACGGCTATCCGCCTGATGGCTGACCAGGGGCGCGCCTGGCCGTTACTGGATGGCACCGGCACGATTTACGGTATGTACGTCATCAATAATATCAGCGAGACAGGAAGCCTGTTTTTTGCTGACGGCACGGCGCGCAAAATTGATTTTACGCTGACGCTCACCCGCGTGGATGAATCCCTTGCGGCGCTGTATGGCGATATCGGCGAACAGGCAAAATCACTGATTGGCAAGGCGGGAAATATGGCCTCGTCAGTGGCTGGCATGGTGGGGATCAGCTGATGCTCGATATGCTGAATCTGAATGCGGGTGGCGTACTTACACCCGATTTTATGCTGATGCTCGACAGCAAAGATATAACCGGCAATATCAGTAACCGGTTGATGAGTCTGACGATGACCGACAATCGGGGATTTGAGGCCGATCAGCTCGATATTGAGCTCGATGATGCTGACGGGCTTGTCGAGCTGCCGTTACGCGGTGCCGTACTGACGCTGTACCTCGGGTGGAAAGGCTTTGCGTTGACGGGTAAGGGAAGTTTTACCGTCGATGAGGTTGAACATCATGGCGCGCCGGATACGGTGACAATCCGCGCCCGTAGCGCCGATTTTCGCGGAACGCTGAACTCACGTCGGGAAGAGTCATGGCATGACAAGACGCTCGGCGAAATTGTGGCGGCGATAGCGGCACGTAACAAACTGACGTCAAGTGTTATACCGGAGCTGGCTGGAATAAAAATTCCGCATATCGATCAGTCACAGGAATCGGACGCCAAATTTTTGACACGCCTCGCCGAGCGAAACGGCGGTGAGGTTTCGGTAAAAGCCGGAAAATTACTTTTTCTGAAAGGCGGGCGCGGGGTTACAGCCAGCGGAAAAGCCATTCCGCAGGTCACGATCACCCGCAGCGATGGCGACCGCCATCAGTTTTCCATTGCTGACCGTGGGGCGTATACCGGCGTTACGGCAAAATGGTTGCACACCAAAGACCCGAAGCCACAAAAGCAAAAGGTCGCACTAAAACGCATACCTAAAGAGCAGCATTTACGCGCGCTACAGCATCCCAAAGCCAAACCGGTAACGAAGAAAAAAACGCAGAAGACGCCGGAAGCCAGGGAAGGTGAATACATGGTCGGCGAGGATGACAACGTGTTCGCCCTGACGACCATTTTTTCAACCAAAGCACAGGCGATGCGAGCCGCCCAGGCCAAATGGGACAAACTGCAACGTGGGGTGGCTGAGTTTTCTATCAGACTGGCGATGGGGCGCGCAGACCTCTACCCTGAAACGCCGGTGCAAGTGTCGGGGTTTAAGCGCGTCATAGACGAGCAATCATGGACAATCACGAAGGTTACTCATTCTCTAAGTAATATCGGCTTCACGACGAGCATGGAGCTTGAGGTTAGATTGTTGGATGTAGATTACGGTTCTGAAGAGGCAGAAGAATAAAGTTATTCTCAAATGGTGAAAATGTGAGTATCATTTATTCACTTTATGTGAATTTATTGGGTGTGAAATGTTCCATTGTCCGAAATGTCAGCACGCGGCACATGCGCGCACCAGTCGCTATCTTAGTGAGAATACCAAAGAGCGTTACCATCAATGCACGAACATAAATTGCAGTTGTACGTTTGTAACGATGGAATCGGTGGAACGTTTTATTGTTACACCTGGTACGATAGTTCCGGCCCCACCGCACCCGACTGTTGGTGGTCAGCGGCCATTGTGGCTCTGATAAATTTCTGCTAAATGCCCGCCGCGTGCGGGTTTTTTTATGCCCTCAGTTTAGTGGCGGTAAAAAATCCACCGCCATTCTATCGCCACTCAAAAACAAGACAACAAAAAAGCCACTCTTTTGAGTGGCTTAATTATATGATTTTAAAGCTAAAATATGGTGGCCCCTGCTGGACTTGAACCAGCGACCAAGCGATTATGAGTCGCCTGCTCTAACCACTGAGCTAAGGGGCCGTGGCGAGGGATTATAAAGTAACTGTTCCCCGCAATCCAGCCTAAAAATCACGCCTGCTGTTTTTATAAACAACGCATTTTCAATCCTTTATAATTACCTTTTAGGCATTGAGCTGGGGAAAACATGATTAACGATATTCTGGCGCCGGACCTGCGGGTGGTCTTTTGCGGTATCAATCCGGGGAAGTCTTCCGCCCATACCGGTTTTCATTTCGCCCATCCGGGCAATCGCTTCTGGAAAGTGATTCACCAGGCCGGCTTTACCGACCGTCTTCTGAAACCCGAGGAGGAACTCCAGCTGCTGGATACTCGCTGCGGGATTACGATGCTAGTCGAACGCCCGACGGTGCAGGCCAGCGAGGTTGAGCTGCTGGAGCTCCGCGACGGTGGCCGTGAACTGGTCAGAAAAATGGAAGAGTATCAGCCGCGCGCGCTGGCGATCCTGGGTAAACAGGCCTTCGAGAAAGCGTTTCAGGTGCGCGGCGTAAAATGGGGCAAGCAGCAGGTGACCATTGGGGCGACGGAAGTTTGGGTGCTGCCGAATCCCAGCGGCCTCAACCGGGCGACGCTGGATAAACTGGTGGAGGCCTACCGGGAGCTTGACGAGGCGCTGGCCACGCGAGGGCTTTAATGCATTTCCGACGACAAAAGGGTTACGGCTTTCACCCCGGTCGTCGGCGGCTGGCTTAAGCCTGAGGCTTTAGTCAGCTTTTTCGCAATCACTAATATTCCCTTTTTCTATCATGAATAAGAGGGCGTCAAAAGCGAAGTCGAGAAAGGCTTTACGGTCTTTCTCAAGGTGACGTAAAAGACATTCTTCTCTGTACGAGGACTTTTCCACTAGCCCGGTCAGGCAGAGCCAGAACAGCATCATGACGTCTGCGACGGGAGCATTTAATCCAATCTCTTTTTTTTCGGCGGCGTCTGTGATTCGCTTTGCGATAATCTGGTGGATCTGTTCTCCAGTCATTGCGATATTTTTCAACGCCTTATTGTTTTTAGTGATTTTTTCAGAACAGGCGATCTTCCCGGCTATCGCGGAAAAGTAGGCAAGGCTTGTTTCGTGGAGAGCCATCAGCGCATGGCACAGCTCGCGATAAAATTCGCGAAATGAATTTTGCCGATTGGCGATTGGTATGAGCTCCTGATAGAAACGCGCCATTACCTCCAGGATAAGATGATCCAGAATATCCTTTTTATTGTCGAAATAGGTATAAAGCGTGGTTTTACTAAAACCGGCTTCATGTGCGATCTCATCCATGGTGGTACTTTCTATTCCACGGCTTAGAAATAATGTATTAGCGGTGGTTAAAATAACCGTTCTATTAAAATCAGCCAGCTGAATTTTACGCTTGCTATTCATTTCATTTCCCTATGATTTGCCTGCGGTTTTAGGCGTAAATACGCCCCATCAACCAACCAATAGTACAATTGTAAAACTATGAGTCCAGCGGTTTAATGGCACATAAATAAATAATAAGAATAAGACCTGGATATATATTGATGGGTTTTATATTGGGGTTTTAATATTTATTAAATAAATAGTTTCTGCTTAGACATAAAAAAAGCCAGTCATGTGACTGGCTTTTCAGGGGACGCGGCGATAATTAATCGTCGAGGAAGCTACGCAGCACTTCAGAACGGCTCGGATGGCGCAGTTTACGCAGCGCCTTCGCTTCGATCTGACGAATACGTTCGCGGGTTACGTCAAACTGTTTACCCACTTCTTCCAGCGTGTGATCGGTATTCATGTCGATACCAAAGCGCATACGCAGGACTTTCGCTTCACGGGCGGTCAGGCCAGCCAGAACGTCGTGGGTGGCGGCGCGCAGGCTCTCGGTGGTGGCAGAGTCCAGCGGCAGCTCGAGGGTGTTATCCTCGATAAAATCTCCCAGATGCGAATCTTCATCGTCGCCAATCGGCGTTTCCATGGAGATAGGCTCTTTGGCGATTTTCAGCACCTTACGAATTTTGTCTTCCGGCATCAGCATGCGTTCTGCCAGTTCTTCCGGCGTCGGCTCGCGACCCATCTCCTGCAGCATCTGGCGGGAAATACGGTTGAGCTTGTTGATAGTCTCAATCATATGCACCGGAATACGGATGGTGCGCGCCTGGTCTGCGATAGAGCGGGTGATCGCCTGACGGATCCACCAGGTTGCGTAGGTGGAGAACTTGTAGCCGCGGCGGTATTCAAACTTATCAACCGCCTTCATCAGACCGATGTTGCCTTCCTGGATCAGATCGAGGAACTGCAGACCGCGGTTGGTGTATTTCTTGGCGATCGAGATAACCAGACGCAGGTTCGCTTCAACCATCTCTTTCTTCGCACGGCGCGCTTTCGCTTCACCGATGGACATACGACGGTTGATATCTTTTACCTGCTCGATGGTCAGGCCGGTCTCTTGTTCAATCTGCTGCAGTTTCATCAGGCCGCGCTGAACGTCTTCTTTCACGTCAAGCAGCTTCTCTGACCACGGCTTGTTCATGGCGATGGCCGCATTGAACCAGGTTTCGCTGGTTTCGTTGCCGGTGAACAGAGTGATGAAGTTTTTCTTCGGCATTTTGCACTGCTCAACGCACAGCTTCATGATGATACGTTCTTGAGTACGAACGCGATCCATCATGATACGCATGCTGTTAACCAGGTAATCGAACTGCTTCGGTACCAGACGGAACTGTTTGAACACTTCGGACAGCTTGAGGATCTCTTCCTGCGCTGCGGCGTGGCTACGACCTTTCGCTTTGATGGTGTCGCGGGTCAGTTCGTACTGCGTACGCAGCTCGGCGAATTTCTCGCGCGCCAGCTCGGGGTCGATGCTGTTGTCGTCATCGCTGCTGTCGTCGTCTTCTTCTTCATCTTCGTCTTCGTCGTCATCCATCTCTTCCTGAGAGAGTTCAGAACCGACGTGCGTCGCCGTTGGCGCCATATCTTCTTCGGCGTTCGGGTCGACAAAACCGGTGATCAGATCGGACAGACGCGCTTCTTCCGCTTCAACGCGATCGTACTGCTCCAGCAGATAGGTGATCGCTTCAGGGTATTCAGCCACCGAGCACTGAACCTGGTTAATGCCGTCTTCGATACGTTTAGCGATGTCGATTTCGCCTTCGCGCGTCAGCAGTTCGACGGTACCCATTTCACGCATGTACATGCGCACCGGGTCGGTTGTGCGTCCGATTTCAGACTCAACGCTGGAGAGAACCTGCGCCGCAGCTTCTTCCGCATCTTCGTCAGTATTGTTGTTCGTTTCAGCAAGCAAAAGATCATCGGCATCCGGTGCTTCTTCCATCACCTGAATGCCCATGTCGTTGATCATTTGGATGATGTCTTCGATCTGGTCGGAGTCGACGATATCTTCCGGCAGATGGTCATTGACCTCGGCATAGGTCAGATAGCCTTGCTCCTTACCACGTTGGACAAGAAGCTTCAGCTGTGACTGCGGGTTTTGCTCCATAAGACGGTATCCACACTTAATTCGTTTGATTGGTGTAAGCAGGCGAACTGCCAACATTTAAAGCGAGGGCGTACTTATATTATTGCCGCTGCGCCTCGAGCGGCTGTCGGGGTCTTCCCGAACGATATTCGGCACTTAAGCCGTTCAATGCGTTATCTTTCAAGTTGTCTCTGCGTTAGCTACGTTCTCTCATCCTGGTCATGTGCTTGTGCGCACTCCCGGGGATTCGTTCTCTTGCTGCCTTGATACAACTTGAATGAGTTTGTCTTTCGTTTATTTTTTGGCCAGTTCCTGGCTGATGGTCCAGAGTTCCCGGCGCTCTTCACTGCTTAAGCCGTGCGTGCGGTCGCGAGCTATCAACTCTTCTTGCCGCAGCTCCAGCAGTGAATCAAACATATGGTTGAGCGAGTCGGTGAAGGTTTTTTCAGCAATATCCTTATCTGCTATATCGTCCCACATCGACAGTTTTTCAAGGGTTGCGGCCTCATTTGTGCCGCGATACTGCTCTAACAGCAGCCCGGTGGTCAGGCCCGGCTGTGCCAAACAGGTTTTAACCAGTTCGTTGAACAACCCAAGCCCCGGCATTTTACGCGGGTCCAGCCCTTCCAGGGGCGGTACCAGCGGCGCCAGATCCGGGTTTTGTACCAGTAACCCTATCAGTATACGCATGGTCGTGCGTTTTAGCTGCGGAGCAGGGCGCTGGATGCCATTTTCAGACTGTTTTGGCATTAAACGTTCAAGCTGCGCATCATCTAAAATCCCCAGCTTATTGCCTAACTCCTGGCGCAGGTAAATGCGCAGCGTTTCACCCGGCACCTGCGTTATCAGCGGCAGCGCTAAGGTACTCAGCTGCGCGCGGCCGTCCGGGGTGCTCAAATCCACCTGCGGTAGCAGGCTGTTGAACAAAAACGTGGAGAGCGGTTGAGCCTGCTCCATCCGCGCTTCAAATGCGGCTTTCCCTTCTTTGCGCACCAGCGTATCCGGGTCTTCGCCATCCGGCAGAAACATAAAGCGCAGCTGGCGCCCGTCGGTCATATACGGCAGCGCCGTTTCCAGCGCGCGCCAGGCGGCATCGCGGCCGGCCCGGTCGCCGTCGTAGCAGCAAACCACCTGATTGGTGACCCGGAACAACAGCTGAATATGGTCAGCGGTCGTCGACGTCCCCAGCGATGCAACGGCATAGTTAATGCCGAACTGCGCCAGGGCCACCACGTCCATATAACCTTCGACCACCAGCAGGCGGGGCGGTTCAGCGTTATCCTGCTGCGCTTCATAAAGACCGTACAGCTGGCGGCCTTTATGGAAAATATCGGTCTCCGGGGAGTTCAGATACTTCGGCATGGCGTCACCCAGCACGCGACCACCAAAACCAATCACCCGGCCTCGCTTATCGCGGATGGGGAACATCACCCGTTCGCGGAAGCGGTCGTAACTGCGTCCCTGATCGTTAGTGACCAGCATGCCCGCATCAATCAGCGACTGGCGGTTTTCTTGATTACCGCCAAAACGTTTTAAAACGTTGTCCCAACCGGGAGGGGCGTAGCCAATCGCGAAGCGCGTAATCACCTCGCTGCTTAAGCCGCGTTTTTCCAGATACTGGCGCGCGGGGCCGGCGGCGGGTTGCATCAGAGACTGTTGATAAAACGTGTTCAGACCATCCATCAGCTGATAGAGATTTTGCCGCTGATGGCGCTCAATCTGGCTGGGTCCGCTACCTGCTTCATACGGCACGTCTAAATTATGCATGGCAGCCAGCTCTTCGACGGTTTCCACGAACTCGAGCTTGTCGTAGTTCATCAGGAAGTCGATAGCGTTGCCGTGCGCACCGCAGCCGAAGCAGTGGTAAAACTGTTTTTCACCGTTGACGGTGAAAGAGGGGGTTTTTTCGTTATGGAACGGACAGCACGCGTGAAAATTTTTGCCCTGCTTTTTCAGCTTTACCCGGGCATCGATCAGATCGACGATATCGGTGCGCGCCAGCAGGTCATTGATAAATACTCGTGGAATTCGTCCAGCCATATGCCCCGTTTTATACACGTTACCCTTCAAGCTGCCTCTGCGTTGGCTTCGCTCGTTCACCCTGTCACTTACTTCGGTAAGCTCCGGGGACTCACTCCCTTGCCGCCTTGATGCATCTTGAATGATTGAGTGTATATGCTAATGCATAAACGAAAATAAGCCGCGCATTCCTTTCGGAAGCACGGCCTTACAACTACAACTCGGTCTGAATTGAGAGCGTGGCTCCCAACAGATTAGTACAGACGAGTGCGGCGTGCGTTTTCGCGAGCCAGTTTCTTCGCGTGACGTTTCACTGCGGAAGCTTTAGCGCGTTTACGTTCGGTAGTCGGTTTTTCATAGAACTCACGACGACGAACTTCCGCCAGAACACCTGCTTTTTCGCATGAACGTTTGAAGCGACGCAGCGCTACGTCGAACGGCTCGTTTTCACGTACTTTAATTACCGGCATGTAACTCTCACCTTTGATAAATTCGGTTTGCCGCTGGCATCAGCGCCAGCTTATTTCAAAATGGTGCGGAATTTTACTGCAATTGCTGCTGCTTTGTAAAGCACCGACGCGATTTTTGAAAGGGACTTTTATAAGGACAGGGAGTATACACGAAGTGAACGCCAGGGGTGAGGAAAGTTTTATACCCGTCGTCTTTCAGCCCGCAGGAGCGTTGGCTTTTCTCGCTTACCCCAGTCACGTACTTTCCGTACGCTCCGGGGGATGCGCTGCGTCGCCGCCTTCCCGCGACCTGAAATTCTTAGGGTATACATCAACCCGCATTGGTCCTACACTGCGCGGTATTGAAACGAGGTAAAACTAGCCATGCGTGTACTGGGAATTGAAACATCCTGCGATGAAACCGGCATCGCCATTTATGACGACGAAAAAGGTCTGTTAGCCAACCAGCTGTATAGTCAGGTGAAATTGCACGCTGACTACGGCGGCGTGGTGCCCGAGCTGGCCTCGCGCGACCACGTACGTAAAACCGTCCCCCTGATTCAGGCGGCGCTCAAGGAAGCCGGGCTGACGGCAAAGGATATCGATGCCGTTGCGTATACGGCGGGCCCCGGCCTGGTGGGCGCGCTGTTGGTCGGCGCAACGGTTGGCCGTTCGCTGGCGTTCGCCTGGAACGTGCCGGCGATCCCGGTACACCATATGGAAGGGCACCTGCTGGCCCCGATGCTGGAAGATAATCCGCCGCAGTATCCTTTTGTCGCGCTGCTGGTTTCCGGCGGCCATACCCAGCTGATCAGCGTCACCGGCATTGGCCAGTATGAACTGCTGGGCGAATCGATTGACGACGCGGCGGGCGAAGCCTTCGATAAGACAGCGAAACTGCTGGGGCTGGATTATCCCGGCGGCCCGATGCTGTCGAAGATGGCCTCCCAGGGCACCGAAGGGCGCTTTGTCTTCCCGCGCCCGATGACCGACCGCCCCGGGCTGGATTTCAGCTTTTCTGGCCTCAAGACCTTTGCCGCGAACACCATTCGCAGCAACGGCGATGACGATCAAACCCGCGCCGATATCGCCCGCGCTTTCGAAGATGCGGTCGTGGATACGCTGATGATTAAGTGCCGCCGCGCGCTGGATCAAACCGGCTTTAAACGGCTGGTGATGGCGGGGGGCGTCAGCGCGAACCGTACGCTGCGCGCGAAGCTGGCGGAAATGATGAAAAAGCGCGGTGGTGAAGTCTTCTACGCTCGTCCTGAATTCTGTACCGATAACGGCGCGATGATTGCCTATGCGGGGATGGTCCGTCTGCGCTCCGGCGCTAAAGCGGAGCTCGGCGTCACCGTTCGTCCGCGCTGGCCGCTGGCCGAGCTTCCGGCGGCATAACGTCTGATATTTCACAGGCCGACGTCCTGTCGGCCTGCCTTCGCGACTTATTCCATACTCTTACACAGCGAGCAAATCGCCCCCTGGTGCTTGTGCGAATGCATCACGTCAGGACGTTCGTACTCTTCCCGGCAGCTCAGGCAGCGGTAAACGGTGATCGACGCGTTACCCTGCGCATCGTAGCGCGGCTCGGCGATACCATCATCGTGCTGTTTAATGTAATAGCGCCCGCGGGTGGCGATCCCCATGACCGGCGTCATCACGAAAGCCACCGCCAGCGCAATCAGCGGCGAGAACGGCGCCAGCGTTTCGCCCAACAGGCCGAAGAAGGCGCTAATCGACAGGCCTGCCGCAAGGGCAAAAGAGACCACGCCTACCGGGTTGACGTTGTAGATCATCCCGCGGCGATACTCCGGCTGCGCCGGCGCCAGCTTCAGCACCCCTTTGTTGACGGTGATGTCGGTGGCCACCACCACCACCCAGGCGATGGCAAAGTTAGAATAGAAGCCGAGGATCCACGCCAGAGCGCTAAACATGTCGCCTTCCATCAGGGCAAGGGCAATCGTCAGGTTGACGATGACGAAAATAATCCGCCCCGGATAACGTTTGGTGGTGCGCGTCCAGGCGCTGGTCCACGCCAGCGAGCCGGAATAGGCGTTGGTGACGTTAATTTTAATCTGCGAGATAACCACCAGCACCACCGCGAGGGTGAGCGCCAGCCAGCCGGGGACCAGGTTATCGAAGACGCTGACGAACTGTTGCACCGGTTCGGTGTTGTGCACCGCCGGGAAGCGGGTCAGCAGATAGAAGCCGAGGAAAGCGCCGATAATCTGTTTAATCGCGCCTAATACGACCCAGCCCGGGCCGGCGGAGAACACCGCCAGCCACCAGCTTTTGCTGTTTTCCGCGGTCTTCGGCGGCATAAAGCGCAGATAGTCGATCTGCTCGCCAATCTGCATGATCAGCGACAGGCACACCCCCGCGCCGAGCATAATGGCGGTTAAATCTACCGTTGAAGCGTTGTTTTTACCGGCGAAGTTCATAAAGCCGTCCACCAGATCCGGGTCTTTGGCGATAAGCCAGGCCACCGGAACCACCATCAGGACCAGCCACAGCGGCGTCGTCCAGACCTGAAGGCGAGTCAGCGCCTTCATGCCGTAGACCACCAGCGGCAAGACCATCAGCGTGGCGATGAGGTAGCCCATCCACAGCGGGATCCCCAGGCCCACCAGCAGCCCCTGCGCCATGATCGAGCCTTCAAGCGCGAAGAAGATAAAGGTAAATCCGGCGAAGATAATACTGGTGATCACCGAACCAAAGTAGCCGAAACCGGCGCTGCGGGTGATCAGGTCGAGGTCGATGTTATAGCGCGCGGCGGTAATCGCCAGCGGAATACCGGTAAGAAAAATAACCAGCGCCGCCAGCAGGATCGCGTAAATCGCATTGGTGGTGCCCCAGGCCATGCCGATGCTGGCGCCGATAGAAAAGTCAGCCAGATAGGCGATGCCGCCCAATGCGGTCACCGCGACAACCCCCGGTCCCCAGCGGCGAAAGCTCAGCGGAGCATAGCGAAGGGTATAATCTTCCAGCGTTTCTTTGGAGCCGGAGGCACTGGTTTGCGCAGGTAAATCAGTTTTTATATCCAGTGATGACATAGTCATTCCTTAATGGTTAGGCATGACTGGAATTAGCAAACCTTATGCCACATCGCAGGGCAGGCGCTATCAGGGCTTCATGAAGGGGATGGTTAAAGAGAGGGCAGGGTATGCACCATCCCGACACCTCTGCGCCGGGATGGTGCAGGGGTTACTTGCCGAGCATGCCTTTGTCTTCGATAAAGGCGATGATATTTTGCAGGCCGTCGCCGCTTTTCAGGTTGGTGAAGCTCCACGGGCGTTCGCCGCGCATGCGCAGGGTATCGCGCTCCATCACTTCCAGAGACGCGCCCACGTACGGTGCAAGATCGGTTTTGTTGATCACCAGGAAGTCGGATTTGGTGATCCCCGGTCCGCCTTTGCGCGGGATTTTTTCCCCTTCCGCCACGTCGATGACGTAGATGGTGAGATCCGCCAGCTCCGGGCTGAAGGTGGCGCTCAGATTATCGCCGCCGCTTTCTACAAAGATGAGATCGAGATTGCCGAATTTCTCGCTCAGCGCTTCCACCGCGGCAAGGTTCATCGACGCATCTTCCCGAATAGCGGTATGCGGGCAGCCGCCGGTTTCGACGCCGACAATTCGTTCAGGCTCCAGGGCGCCAGCCTCGGTGAGAATGCGCTGATCTTCTTTGGTGTAGATATCGTTGGTCACCACCGCCAGCTGCCAGGTGTCGCGCATGGCTTTGCAGAGGGCTTCCAGCAGCGCGGTTTTTCCGGAGCCGACCGGGCCGCCGACGCCGACGCGCAGCGGTTGCTTAATCATGTTCATACCTTCTCCTAAGAACGGAATAATCGGGAATACTGGGTTTCGTGCCGGGCGGAAGCGATAGCCGCAAGCGGCGTCGCCGAACCGATGGCGTCGTCCGGGGTCGCCAGGGCGCTGTCCATGTCCGCCGCGTAGCGGTCGCACAGGCGAAGAATCAACTGCTGGGCCGCCTGCTGGCCAAAGGGCACCAGCTTGACGCCCGCCATCACCGCGCTTTCAATCCAGCTATAGCCAAGGCTCAGGGCCAGGTCAGGAATGGCGATTTGCCAGCGTACGCCGAGCCACGCCATGCCGGTTAGCTGACTTTGCTGGCACAGCTTGCGCCACTCGGGCGGGCACTCCGGCTGCCAGTCGGCCAGCAGCCGGGTGAAGGCCGCGCCGCGGTTGCGCTCTTCATCGCGCAGCTCGCGGGTTTCCCGGCAGGCGAGCAGATAAGCGGTCCAGCGCCGGGCGCAGGCCAGATCGCCCGCTTCGCAGGCCCGGTAGAGGCGGGCAAACAGCGGCAGGTCGACGGTAAAAAAGCTCTGCTCCATTTGGCGCAGCTGCCAGCGCTCAAAGGCGGCGGTATCCGCTACCCAGCCTGCTTCCACCGCCCACTCCAGCCCCTGGGACCAGCTGTAGCCGCCAACCGGGAGGCTGCTGCTGGCAAGCTGCATCAAGCGCAGACGTTTTTCCGGCGTCGGCATTTAGTGGCTGTGCTCACGATCGTGATGGTGGTGGTGATGGCCGTGCGATTCGCTGGCGTAGGCGCCGGCTTCAGGTTCAAACGGCAGATGCGCGAAATCCACGGCCAGGCCAAACTGGCGCAGCATATCGTCCAGGACGTGATCGTGATGATAGCGCAGCTCGCCGGGCATAATCTGTAGCGGCACGTGGCGATTGCCAAGGTGATAGCAGGCCTTCGCCAGCATAAAAGGATCGGCGCAGCGTACGACCGAAACGGCTTCATCAGCGGCGATCACTTCAATGAATTCGCTACCGTTTTCGTTACTGAGAATGTCGCCGCCGCGCAGCAGCAGACCGCGCGGCAGCAGCAGGCCCGCCTGACGGCCATCGTTAAGCGTGACTTTAATGCGGCTTTTTACCCGCACGTCAATCGGTAGGGTAACGCTGGCCGTGGCCTGCGCCGGGGTCTCCACCCGTTGGGTCAAATAAAGCATTTGCGCTCCTTAAAACAGGAAATAACGTTGCGCCATCGGTAACACATCCGCCGGTTCGCTGGTTATCAGTTCGCCGTCGATGCGCACCTCGTAGGTTTGCGAATCCACGGTAATAGTGGGCAGCAGGCCGTTGTGGTGCATATCGCCTTTTTGTACCGTGCGGCAGCCTTTAACCACCGCCGTCGCGCTGTGCAGGTTCAGCCGTTCAGCGACGCCGTTTTCCGCCGCCGCCTGCGACAGAAAGGTCAAACGGCAGCGGTGGCGAGCGCTGCCCAGCGCGCCGAACATCGGGCGATAGTGCACCGGCTGCGGCGTCGGGATAGAGGCGTTGATGTCGCCCATCGGCGCCATCGCGATCATGCCGCCTTTGACGATCGTCGCCGGCTTCACGCCGAAGAACGCCGGGGACCACAGCACCAGATCCGCCAGTTTACCCACTTCAATCGAACCGACTTCATGGGCGATACCGTGGGTTAACGCCGGATTAATGGTGTACTTGGCGATATAGCGCTTCACGCGGAAGTTGTCGTTATCGCCGCTCTCTTCCGCCAGCGGGCCGCGCTGGACCTTCATCCGGTGCGCTACCTGCCAGGTGCGCAACACCACTTCGCCGACGCGGCCCATCGCCTGTGAATCAGACGAGGTAAGGGAGAAGGCGCCCAGATCGTGCAGGACGTCTTCCGCGGCAATGGTTTCCCGCCGAATGCGCGATTCGGCAAACGCCACGTCCTCGGCGATATCCGGGTCGAGATGATGGCAAACCATCAGCATATCCAGATGTTCGTCAATGGTGTTGACGGTATAGGGCAGCGTCGGGTTGGTTGACGAGGGCAGAATATTGGGGTGCGCGCAGGCGGTAATAATATCCGGCGCATGGCCGCCGCCCGCCCCTTCGGTATGGAAAGTATGGATAGTGCGCCCGCCGATGGCCGCCAGGGTATCCTCAACGAATCCGGACTCATTGAGGGTGTCGCTGTGCAGCGCGACCTGCACGTCCATTTCGTCGGCCACCGTCAGCGCGCAGTCGATTGCCGCCGGGGTCGCGCCCCAGTCTTCGTGAATCTTCAGGCCGATAACCCCGGCCGCGACCTGCTCACGCAGCGCATCCGGATTCGAACCATTGCCTTTACCCAGCAGGCCAATATTGACCGGCAGGCTGTCCGCGGCCTGCAGCATCCGCGAGATGTACCACGGCCCGGGCGTGCAGGTCGTGGCGTTGGTGCCCGCCGCCGGGCCGGTCCCGCCGCCGATCATGGTGGTGACGCCGGAGACCAGCGCCTCTTCCGCCTGCTGCGGACAGATCCAGTGAATATGCGTATCGACGCCGCCGGCGGTGACGATCTTGCCTTCCGCCGCAATAATTTCCGTGGCCGCGCCGATCGGGATCGTGACGTTGGGCTGAATATCCGGGTTGCCGGCTTTGCCGATCGCGAAGATCCGCCCGTCTTTGACGCCGATATCGGCTTTGACGATCCCCCAGTAATCGACGATCAGGGCATTGGTCAGCACCAGATCCACGCACCCGGCGGAAAGCATCTGTCCCTGGCCCATACCGTCGCGGATCACTTTGCCACCGCCGAATTTGACCTCTTCACCGTAGGTGGTCAAATCATCTTCGACCTCGATCCACAGCTCGGTATCCGCCAGGCGAACTTTATCGCCGGTGGTGGGGCCGAACATGTCGGCATAGGCCTGACGTGAAATGTCACTCATCGTTTGCCTCCAGCGCACCCATAACGTCTCCGCGGAAACCGTACACCGCGCGGGTTCCGGCCAGCGCCACCAGCTCCACCTCGCGCTTTTGGCCCGGTTCGAAGCGCACTGCGGTGCCGGCGGCGATATTCAGGCGATAGCCGGTCGCCTGCTGGCGATCGAACTTCAGCGCCGGGTTGACCTCGGCGAAGTGGTAATGCGAGCCGACCTGAATCGGCCGGTCGCCGTGATTTTCAACGATAATGCAGCAGGTGGCGCGGCCGACGTTAATCGCTATCTGGCCGGGTTTTACCTGATATTCTCCTGGGATCATCGCGCTACCTCAGATTATCGGGTTATGGACGGTAACCAGCTTCGAGCCGTCCGGGAAGGTGGCTTCGACCTGGATATCGGGGATCATTTCCGGCACGCCTTCCATGACCTGGTCGCGGCTCAGGACGTGGCGTCCCTCTTCCATCAGCTCGGCGACGCTTCTGCCATCGCGCGCGCCTTCCATAATAAAGGCGCTAATCAGGGCCACGGATTCGGGATAGTTGAGCTTCAGGCCGCGGGCCAGGCGACGCTCCGCCACCAGCGCGGCCGTAAACAGCAACAGCTTGTCTTTTTCTCTGGGTGTCAGTTCCATAGCGTTCTCTTAAGTCAGCCAGATTCGGGGGAGTACCGGAGATTTGCCGGTCAGGTGCGGGCGCATAAATTGCCAGATATCGCGCATCGCCCGCTGGCAAAGCAGATTATCGTCACTTAGAAAGCGTACCGTCAGCAGGCCGTCGGTGAGCGTCGCGCCGGCGTAGTTTGCCAGCGGCGTAAGTTTTTCGCGTACGCCTTCGAGCAGCGTTTCGTTCGCCGGGTAGAACAGCATCGTTCCCACCCACGGCTGCTGCGCGACGCAGGCCAGCTGTCCATCGGCCAGGCTCAGGCGCTCAATCAGCAGCGGAGAGCCGTCGATCCACACCTCCAGGCGATTGGCGAGCGCGCCGTGGCTAAAGGCTTCGCCGATGACCGGCCGGCCAAGGCACAGCAGGTCCCACGCCAGCAGCGTGCTGGAGGCGGCGAGATGAAAGGCGGTAGACAAAGCGGCGTTGGCGCCGGGAAAGAAGATCGCGTCCTGCGGCAGCCACTCGAGCGTTGAGTTTTCCGCCAGCGTCAGGGTTTGCTGAAGACGCGCCTGCGCGCCGCTGCTGCGATAGAACTTGCTGGCGCCGGGCATGGTGATCAGGGTGTGGCACCCGGGATCCATCGTCGCGCTAATGGTGAGCTCATCGCCGCCGACGATACCGCCGGGCGGATGAAGCAGATAGAGGTGGCAGGTCTCTTCTTCGGGATAAAACGGGCGCTGAACGGTGAGGGGACCGACATGACGACGGGAGGCGAGCGTGGTTTTCCCGCCGAGAAATTGAAACTGGAGGTCCAGCGAGGCCTGCCAGCCTTTTTTATTCTGTGGTAACACGGTGCCGTGCAATGTCGCGCCCCTGCAAAATCAAGATAAAACAGCAGCGAAGAGTATTGATCGGGGGCCAATCATCCCGGTCATATGAAAAGCTTATGCCCGTCATACTTCGAGCCGCAGCCGCGTTGGTTCACCTTAATCACCTGGGGCTTACTTGCCGCGAAGTTGCGGCGCAGCAAAGGTTATTTCTGCTCCGGCGTTTTTTTCTTCTTTTTGAGCCGGGTCCAGATGCGGGTTTCCTGACGACGCCACAGACGCTGTATGTTGTCGTGATGGCGCAGCAGAATCAGGCATGACAGCATCGAAACCGGGAAAGTGTACTGCGGTTTGAACCACCAGACATAGAACGGAGCAATCAGCGCGCTCACGATAGCCCCCAGCGAGGAGTAGCCGCTGAGCAGAATCGTCAGCAGCCAGGTTCCGGCCATCACGCCGGTGAGATCCCAGCCGATAGGAGCAATGGCGCCGAAAGCGGTGGCCACGCCTTTACCGCCGCGAAAGTTAAAAAATACCGGCCAGATATGGCCCACGCAGGCGGCGATCGCCACCAGGCCGAGCCAGAACGGCGTCAGGCCTAACGCCCACGCGCCCCAGACCGGCAGCATGCCTTTCAGTACGTCAAAAATAAGCACCGCTACGGCTGCGCCCTTGCCGCCAATTCGCAGGACGTTCGTCGCCCCTGGATTGCCGGAGCCGCTGTCGCGAGGATCGGGAAGGCCAGCGAGGCGGCAAACGAGAATGGCGCTGGAGATTGAGCCGCAGAGGTAGGCGAGGATAACCAGTCCAGGCGCGATTGCACTCATCAGCTGTTCCATTTTGAAAGTGTCGTTTTATCCCCTGCGCACTGCGCGTTGTCCGCGCATTGGCTCGCCGGGACCCATAGCGACGCTATGCTCCTGGAGCCTTGCCGCGTCGCTGTCTTCCTGCAACGCAAATTATTTAGGGGATGTCTTTGCATCTGTGGATAATACGCATAATTGGCCGGAAGTGGTATCCGGTTTAGCCAAAAAGCAGGCAGGTCGTGATGGATATTGTATTTATAGAGCAACTTTCGGTAATCACCACAATTGGTGTTTACGACTGGGAACAGACCATCGAACAGAAGCTGGTGTTCGATATCGAAATGGCGTGGGATAACCGCAAAGCGGCGGCCAGCGATGATGTCAGCGATTGTCTCAGCTATGCTGATATCAGCGAGCTGGTAATCAGCCACGTCGAAGGCGGGCGTTTTGCGCTGGTGGAACGCGTGGCGGAAGAAATTGCCGACCTGCTGCTGGAAAAGTTTCAATCTCCATGGGTACGTATTAAAGTCAGCAAACCTGGGGCGGTAGCCAGGGCGGCTAACGTCGGCGTCATTATTGAACGTGGCCTTAATCTGAAACAAAACTTTTCAGGTCATACTCGTTAAACAAATTGCGTTTATACCGGTCATAGAATCCGGCCATCAGGCTATTTTCTTTGCCGTTTTGCCCTGTGACAGCGCTCGAAATCCTTGCGTACAACCTGTACGCTCACTTTTCTGCGCGCTGTCTGTGGCCAAATAAGCACGCCTGATAGCTCGGTTCTTCGTTCCTGGTTTTTTTCATTTTACTTTTTAAAGGGTTTAATTGGATGAGCGATATACACTCGCTGCTGATAGCGGCAATATTGGGTGTGGTTGAGGGTTTGACAGAATTTTTACCTGTCTCCAGTACTGGTCATATGATTATTGTCGGTCATCTGCTGGGTTTTGAAGGCGATACCGCGAATACGTTTGAAGTCGTCATTCAGCTTGGTTCCATTCTGGCCGTTGTGGTGATGTTCTGGCGCCGCCTGTTTGGTCTTATCGGCATTCATTTTGGCAAAAAGCCCGAGCATGAAGGCCAGGGCAGCGGTCGCCTGTCGCTTATCCATATTCTTTTGGGGATGATCCCGGCGGTGGTGCTGGGGCTGATTTTCCACGATACCATCAAGTCGCTGTTTAACCCGATAAACGTGATGTATGCGCTGATTGTGGGCGGCGTGCTGCTGATCGCGGCGGAGGTGCTGAAGCCGAAACAGCCGCGCGCGGTGGGCATTGATGATATGACCTATCGTCAGGCATTCGTCATCGGCTGCTTCCAGTGTCTGGCGCTGTGGCCGGGCTTCTCGCGTTCCGGGGCGACGATTTCCGGCGGGATGCTGATGGGCGTCAGCCGCTATGCGGCCTCTGAGTTCTCGTTCCTGCTGGCGGTGCCGATGATGATGGGCGCAACCGTACTGGATATGTACAAGAGCATTGGCTTTCTGAACGCCGGCGATATTCCGATGTTTGCCGTCGGTTTTATCACGGCATTTATCGTCGCGCTGATTGCGATTAAAACCTTCCTGCAGCTGATTAAACGTATTTCGTTTATCCCGTTCGCCATCTACCGTTTTATCGTTGCGGCAGCGGTCTACGTGGTCTTCTTCTAAGCGCCCGCCCTCAGTCCCGCGGCTGAGGGCAACGCTTTTCTTTCCAGCGAGCGACGGCCTGAATCCGCCGACGCGTCAGCTCTTCACGAATTTCAACGCCCTGAAAACCTTCCGCCACCACCTCTTTAGTTGAAACCGACCGGGCAACGTCCCAGGCTTCCAGCAGCAGGCGACCCTGCGGATAATCGCAGGCTTCAAAGCCGGTGCGCCCGCGCACGTCGGCCTCGCTGGTTAACGCGATTTGCCTGACACGATGCGGCTTGCGCCAGGCGTCGATATTATCGAACAGCTTGACCAGCGTTTTCGGCTGCAGGATGGGCAGGGTATGAATCAGATCGTGAAATTCGGCGACCAGTTTTGCCAGGTCGCGCAGCTCGTTTGGCACCCGCAAACGGGCGCAGAGCTGCTCGACCAGCTTAACGCCAGCCGGACCGTGACCATGATGGCGCGGCCAGAGCGCTTTCGGCGTCAGCCCTTTCCCGAGGTCGTGGCATAGGGTGGCAAAACGGACATCCACTTCGGGCGAGAGCATCGCCGCCATGGTGACGGTCATCAGCGTGTGCAGGCCAGTGTCGATTTCCGGGTGCCATTTAGCCGGGGCCGGTACGCCATAAAGAGCGTCGACTTCCGGGAACAGCACCTTGAGCGCGCGGCAGTCGCGTAATGTCTGGAAGAAGACCTGCGGATTGCGGGTAGATAGGGCGCTTTCCGTCTCTTTCCACACCCGCTCGGGCGTGAGGTGCGCCAGCTCGCCAGCATCGGCCATCGCCCGCATCAGCGCCATGGTTTCATCGGCGATACGGAACCCCAGATGCGCGTAGCGGGCGGCAAAACGCGCCACGCGCAGGACGCGTAGCGGGTCCTCGCTAAAGGCGGGCGAGACGTGGCGCAGCAGGCGCTGGCGTAAATCAGCCTGGCCGCCGTAGGGATCGATAATCTGGCCGTCGGCGTCCTGGGCCAGCGCGTTGATCGTCAGATCGCGGCGCAGCAGGTCTTGCTCAAGGGTAACGTCAGCGGCGGCATAGCAGGTAAAGCCGGTGTAGCCGGAGCCGGACTTGCGCTCGGTGCGCGCCAGAGCATACTCTTCGCGGCTTTGCGGATGCAGGAACACGGGAAAATCACGGCCTACCTGCTGGTAGCCCGCGTCGAGAAGTTGCTGAGGCGTGGCGCCAACCACGACCCAATCTTTGTCTTTAACCGGTAGCCTTAATAACGCATCTCGTACTGCACCACCGACCAGATAAACCTTCACGCCTCACTCTCCCGTCTTTATTTTCTTACGATGATACGTAAGTCTGGCAGAGAAGACGAATTAGTTCATCCAGCGGTCTTTGCGTTTGCGGCTCGGTACCAGGTGCGGCAACACCAGTCCGAGGATCAGGCCGACGCCCAGCACGCCGCCGCCGTACATAAACCACTGCATGATAATGGTGCGCTGTTTGTCATCAAGCTGCAGATTTGCGGCGTTTACCTTTTTCTGCGCGACAACCAGCTCATTTTTCAGCTTTTGGTTCTCTTCTTTCAGACCGTTTATCACGGCGTCGCTACCGGCGACTTTCTTCTGCATGTCCGCCGTGCGCTGATTCCAGGTGGTGTCGATGTTGTTGAGTTTGTCGGTCAGGGTTTTGACCTGGTTTTCCAGATCCGGCACGCGGGTGCGCAGGCTGGGCTCGTTGCTCAGCTCTTTTAAGGGGATCCAGGCGGTACGGCCGCTGTTGTCGCGTACCTGAGCATAGTTCGTGCTGTCGTTGGTTTGCAGCACCGCGACTTCTTCACCGGCGTTGATGGTGCCCACGAGACGATAGTTATCGCCCGGACCGCTGCGCACCCAGGTATTCAGTTCATCTGAAACGTAACGTTTTTCTTCCGCGTGGACCGCCGTGGCGGCGCTCAGCGCCAGCAAAGTCAATGTAATAAGGCGTAATTTTGGCATCAGGTCATCGTTTGGTCATAAAAAGTTGAACGATAGTAGTGGCATCGCCGAAGCGACGCAAAGTTTTCCGCCACAATCGGAATCATCCAGGAGGTGGCCCGGCAAAATGCGCATTGCATGGCGATTCGCCGCAAAATACTATTTACTGACAAGAAATATCGTTGTTAGTTCGCCGCAATTTCCCGGCACAGCATATAAGCGGAAGAATTCAGTCATGGCTCAAGAAATCGAATTAAAGTTTATCGTCGCTCAGGATGGCGTTGACGCGCTGCGTCAGCACCTCAACGCGCTGGAGGCAAAGCATACGCCAGCGGGTCAATTGCTGAATATTTACTATGAAACGGCGGATAACTGGCTGCGCCGCCACGACATGGGGCTGCGCATTCGCGGCGACCAGGGGCGCTATGAAATGACGCTGAAAATTGCCGGGCGCGTCGTCGGCGGCCTGCATCAGCGTCCGGAATACAACATTCCTCTGGACACCCCGGAGCTGGCGCTGGAGAAACTGCCGGCTGAGGTCTGGCCGCAGGGGGAACTGCCGGCGGCGCTCGCACAGAACGTACAGCCGCTTTTCAGCACCGATTTTGAGCGTGAAAGATGGGTGGTCAAAGAAGGCGACAGCGAAATTGAAATCGCGCTTGACCGCGGCGAAGTTAAAGCCGGCGAGCATCAGGAACCGATTTGTGAACTGGAGCTGGAACTGCTGTCCGGTACTACCCAGGACATTCTGACCCTTGCCCGTCGCCTGCTGGATACCGGCGTACTGCGTCAGGGCAGCCTGAGCAAGGCGGCGCGCGGTTATCATCTGGCGCAGGGCAATGAAGAACGTCCGCTGACCGCGTTAACGATCCTTCGCGTCGCGCCGAAGGCCAGCGTCGAGCAGGGTCTGGAAGCGGCGCTGGAAAGCGCGCTGGCGCACTGGCTGTATCATGATGAACTCCTCAATCGCGGCAATGCAAAAGCGAAAGCGGAGATTTTGCACGCTATCGCCCGCGTGCGGCACGCGCTGGTGCTGTTTGGCGGTATTGTCCCGCGCAAGGCCACCACGCTGCTGCGTGAGCGTCTGAGCGAAGCTGAGGCGGCGCTGGCGGAGGCCGAAACCGCCCAGGCGGCGCTTTTCAGCGTGGCGACCGTCAGAGCCAAGCTGACGCTCACCGATCTGTTGATAAACCGCGGCTGGCGTCCCTTCCTGAACGCAGCCGGAGAGCAGAAAATTGCCGGTTCGTTTAAACGCTTCGCGGATATTCAGCTCTCCAGAGCGGCGGCGGAGCTGAAAAACGCCTTCCGCCAGCCGTCCGCTGACGGTTATGTCGATCAGCTTCCGCGCCTGACCCGTGAAATTGACACCGTTCAGCTGCTATCCGGCGCTTATATCGACGCTGCCGCGCCGTGGCTGGAAAACTGGCAAGAAACCCGCCGGGCGATTGCGCATAACGACAGCAGCGTTATCGAATATTTTCGTCGCCAGGCGCTGGCCGCGGAGCCGTTCTGGCTGCATAGTGGAAAACGATAATTTCAGGCCAGGGAGCCCCTAAGATGCCGCTTTCTTCGCAATTACAGCAGCACTGGCAGACGGTCGTAGGCCGGCTACCAGCGGATTTTCCCGTATCGACGTTGAGCGATCGGGCGCAATCGGTCATGGCCTTTAGCGATTTCGTCGAACAGAGTCTGATCGCGCAGCCGCAGTGGCTGGCAGAGCTTGAAAGTGCGCCTCCCGAGGCGCAGGAGTGGCATCACTATGCCGACTGGCTGCAGGTTCGCCTGGCCGAGGTCAATGATGAAGCCGCGCTGATGCGCGAGCTGCGCCAGTTTCGCCGTCGGATCATGGTGCGTATCGCCTGGGCCCAGGCGCTATCGCTGGTCAGCGAAGAGAGCAGCCTGCAGCAGCTAAGCGCGCTGGCGGAGACCTTAATCGTCGCCGCGCGCGACTGGCTATACGCCGCCTGCTGCCGTGAATGGGGCACTCCGTGTAATGCTGAAGGTACGCCGCAGCCGCTGCTGATCCTCGGGATGGGCAAGCTCGGCGGCGGCGAGCTGAATTTCTCCTCCGACATCGATCTGATTTTCGCCTGGCCGGAGCATGGCGCCACGCGCGGCGGCCGTCGCGAGCTGGACAACGCCCAGTTTTTTACCCGCCTCGGGCAGCGCCTGATTAAGGTGCTGGATCAGCCCACCCAGGATGGCTTTGTCTACCGCGTGGATATGCGCCTGCGCCCGTTTGGCGACAGCGGCCCGCTGGTGCTGAGCTTTGCCGCGCTGGAGGATTATTACCAGGAGCAGGGGCGCGACTGGGAGCGCTACGCGATGGTGAAAGCGCGAATCATGGGCGATAACGATGGCGTTTACGCCAGCGAACTGCGCGCCATGCTGCGGCCGTTTGTCTTCCGCCGCTATATTGATTTCAGCGTGATTCAGTCTCTGCGCAACATGAAGGGAATGATCGCCCGTGAGGTGCGCCGTCGGGGACTGAAGGACAATATCAAGCTCGGCGCGGGCGGCATCCGCGAAGTGGAGTTTATCGTCCAGGTCTTCCAGCTGATTCGCGGCGGACGCGAACCGATGCTGCAACAGCGGGCTTTGCTGCCGACGCTGGCCGCTATCGAAGAGCTGCACCTGCTGCCGGAAGGGGATGCGCAGAGGCTGCGCGAAGCCTATCTGTTTTTGCGTCGCCTGGAAAACCTGCTGCAAAGCATCAACGACGAGCAGACGCAAACCCTGCCGCAGGATGAACTTAATCGCGCCCGGCTGGCCTGGGGGATGGGGGCTGCCGACTGGGATACGCTCAGCGCGCGGCTGGCGGAGCAGATGGCCAACGTGCGGCGCGTGTTTAATGAATTGATCGGCGACGATGAAACCCAGTCGCCGGATGAACAGCTTGAAGAGTACTGGCGCGAACTGTGGCAGGACGCGCTGCAGGAGGATGATACCAGCCCGGCGCTGGCGCATCTCGCCGACAGCGATCGCCGCAGCGTGCTGGCGCTGATCGCCGATTTTCGTAAAGAGCTGGACCGGCGCACGATTGGCCCGCGCGGCCGTCAGGTGCTCGACCAGCTCATGCCGCATCTGCTCAGCGAAATCTGCTCGCGCGCGGATGCCCCGGTGCCGCTGGCGCGCATTACGCCGCTGCTCACCGGGATTGTCACCCGCACCACTTACCTGGAGCTGCTGAGCGAATTCCCCGGCGCGTTAAAGCACCTGATTAGCCTGTGCGCGGCATCGCCGATGGTCGCCAGCCAGCTGGCTCGCCATCCGCTGCTGCTGGACGAGCTGCTGGACCCGAATACGCTTTATCAGCCAACGGCCACCGATGCCTATCGCGATGAACTGCGCCAGTATCTGCTGCGCGTACCGGAAGATGATGAAGAGCAGCAGCTGGAGGCGCTACGCCAGTTTAAGCAGGCGCAGCTGCTGCATATCGCCGCGGCCGATATCGCCGGAACTCTGCCGGTGATGAAAGTGAGCGATCACTTAACCTGGCTGGCGGAGGCGATGATTGACGCGGTGGTCCAGCAGGCCTGGCTGCAGATGGTGGCCCGCTACGGGCAGCCGACGCACCTGCACGATCGCCAGGGGCGCGGTTTTGCGGTGGTTGGCTACGGTAAGCTGGGGGGCTGGGAGCTGGGCTACAGTTCCGATCTCGATCTGGTGTTCCTCCACGATTGTCCGATGGAGGTGATGACCGACGGCGAGCGCGAAATCGACGGTCGTCAGTTTTATCTGCGGCTGGCGCAGCGCATCATGCATCTTTTCAGCACTCGCACCTCGTCGGGCATTCTGTACGAAGTGGACGCTCGCTTACGTCCTTCTGGTGCGGCGGGCATGCTGGTGACCACCGCCGATGCCTTTGCTGATTATCAACAAAATGAGGCATGGACCTGGGAGCATCAGGCGCTGGTTCGCGCCCGCGTAGTGTATGGCGATCCTGAGCTACAGGCGCGCTTTGACGCCATTCGTCGGGATATTCTTACTACCCCGCGAGAAGGCGAAAAACTGCAGACCGAAGTGCGGGAAATGCGCGAAAAAATGCGCGCTCACCTGGGGAATAAGCATCACGATCGCTTTGATATTAAAGCCGATGCCGGGGGTATCACGGATATTGAATTTATTACCCAGTATCTGGTCCTACGCTATGCCAGTGATAAACCGAAGCTCACGCGCTGGTCCGATAACGTCCGTATTCTGGAACTGCTGGCGCAGAACGACATTATGGACGAGGCAGAGGCGAGGGCGTTAACTCACGCTTACACCACGCTGCGCGATGCGCTCCATCACCTGGCGCTGCAGGAGCAGCCGGGGAACGTGGCGCCAGAAGCGTTTAGCCAGGAGCGTGAACAGGTCAGCGCCAGCTGGCAGAAGTGGTTGATGGCTTAACTAAAAAACCGGGTGTGCTATTATCGCGCGCAAAGTTTGCGTCTCGCAGGAGAGAGGAATGAAAGTAACGCTGCCAGAGTTTGAACGTGCAGGAGTGTTGGTGGTTGGCGATGTGATGCTGGACCGCTACTGGTATGGTCCCACCAGCCGTATTTCGCCGGAAGCGCCGGTGCCGGTGGTGAAGGTGGAAAATATCGAAGAACGTCCTGGCGGCGCGGCAAACGTGGCGATGAACATTGCGTCGCTCGGCGCGACCTCTCGTCTGGTTGGCCTGACCGGGATTGACGATGCCGCCCGCGCGTTAAGCAAGGCGCTGGCCGACGTCAACGTGAAGTGCGACTTTGTGTCCGTCCCGACCCATCCGACGATTACCAAACTGCGCGTGCTGTCGCGCAACCAGCAGCTGATTCGTCTCGATTTTGAAGAGGGTTTCTCCGGCGTCGATCCGCAGCCGATGCACGAGCGTATTCAGCAGGCGCTGAGCTCCATTGGCGCGCTGGTACTGTCTGATTACGCCAAAGGCGCGCTGACCAGCGTCCAGACCATGATTAAGCTGGCTCGCGACGCGGGCGTTCCGGTGCTTATCGACCCGAAGGGCACGGATTTTGAACGCTATCGCGGCGCCACCCTGCTGACGCCTAACCTCTCAGAATTTGAGGCGGTCGCGGGTAAATGTAAGGATGAAGAAGAGATCGTTGAGCGTGGGATGAAAATCATCGCCGATTTTGACCTCTCGGCGCTGCTGGTGACCCGTTCCGAGCAGGGGATGACGCTGCTGCAGCCGGGGCGACCGCCGCTGCATATGCCCACTCAGGCCCAGGAAGTCTATGATGTTACCGGTGCGGGTGATACGGTCATCGGCGTGCTGGCGGCGACGCTGGCCTCCGGCAATACTCTGGAAGAGGCCTGCTACTTTGCCAACGCGGCGGCGGGCGTCGTGGTCGGTAAACTCGGTACCTCTACCGTTTCGCCTATCGAACTGGAGAACGCGGTGCGCGGGCGCTCCGAGACCGGTTTTGGCGTGATGAGCGAAGAAGAGCTGAAGCTGGCGGTTGCCGCGGCGCGCAAGCGCGGCGAGAAAGTGGTGATGACCAACGGCGTGTTCGACATTTTACACGCGGGCCATGTTTCCTACCTGGCTAACGCGCGCAAGCTGGGCGATCGGCTGATCGTTGCGGTGAACAGCGACGCGTCAACCCGGCGTCTGAAAGGCGACTCTCGCCCGGTCAACCCGCTGGATCAGCGGATGATCGTGCTGGGCGCGCTGGAAGCTGTCGATTGGGTGGTCTCTTTTGAAGAGGATACCCCGCAGCGTCTGATTGCCGGAATTCTGCCGGATCTGCTGGTAAAAGGCGGCGACTATAAGCCGGAACAGATCGCCGGTAGCGAAGAAGTCTGGGCAAACGGCGGCGAGGTGCTGGTGCTCAACTTTGAAGATGGCTGCTCGACGACCAACATCATCAAGAAGATCCAGAAAGATAACAAACAGTAATGTTTTCTCTTCGCACCGTAGCGGCGGTATGTCCGGAATTACCGCGCTAACCGAGGCGTCACCGGCGATAACGCTGCAAAACAGGACAAAAGAGGCCCGCGATCGCCTAATCGCGGGCCTCTTTTTATTTAATGACGGCATAAATGATTTGGCTCAACAAATCGCCATTTGAGGCGCATTTTTCGTACAAAAAAAGCTAAGGTAAGGATAAATACTGAAGTCAGTAAAAAGCATATGACCAATCAGAACACCAACGGCTGAAGGAGTATGCGTATGAAGAAAAACGATATGTATTTAATGAAGAATTTTGATTTTCTGGCCCAGAGCTTCGCCAGAATGAACGCACAAGGTCAGCCCGTCGATCTTCAGGCCATTGTTGGTAATATGGATGAAGCGCATCGCGAATGGTTTTGTCAACGCTATGAACTTTACTGCCGCCAGGCGAATAAAACCATGACGCCAGAAGCGGAGCTGGAGCACTAATCTACTTACCGCAGTACAGATACGACAACGGGCCTGACGGCCCGTTGCTTGTTTTACGGCTTCTCTTCGACGTCCGGCGCGCTCGGCGAACGGTTTTCCAGATCGTTAAGACGCTGCTCCAGAAGCGCCAGCTTTTCACGCGTGCGCAACAGCACCTGCGTCTGCACGTCGAACTCTTCGCGGCTTACCAGGTCCAGGCGAGTTAACTGCGACTGGAGCACCTGACGGATTTTTTTCTCCACGTCTTCCCCCAGATCGCGGAGCCCCTTCGGCATTGATTCATGAACCTGACGGGCGATTTGTTCAATTTTTTTCGGGTCAATCATGGTGGTTTCCTGCTCTGGTCGGTTATCCGCTCATTGTAGTGCGATCGTCGGCGCCTATAAACCATAAATGTTTGAAGCTTATGCATTGCCGACGATAGTCAATAGCGTTATAGTTGCTTTGCTTATTCTCAGGGCGGGGCGAAATTCCCCACCGGCGGTAAATCAACCATAGCGTTGAAAGCCCGCGAGCGCTTTCTGCGAATGCAGAAAGGTCAGCAGATCCGGTGTAATTCCGGGGCCGACGGTTAGAGTCCGGATGGGAGAGAGTAACGGCTCAGCCGGGTTTGTACCCGCTTGCGTTGACTTTTGCCGCTAAACCGGCGCTCCTAAGACTGCCCTGATTCTGGTAACCATACAATTAATGAGGTTTTTTTACCATGAATCAGACGCTACTTTCCTCTTTTGGTACCGCTTTTGAACGTGTAGAACGTGCTCTGGATGCACTGCGCGAAGGCCGCGGTGTGATGGTGCTTGACGATGAAGACCGTGAAAACGAAGGCGATATGATTTTCGCCGCTGAAACCATGACCGTTGAGCAGATGGCGCTGACCATTCGCCACGGCAGCGGCATTGTCTGCCTGTGCCTGACGGAAGATCGCCGTAAACAGCTCGACCTGCCAATGATGGTTGAGAACAACACCAGCGCCTACGGTACCGGTTTTACCGTGACCATCGAAGCCGCTGAAGGCGTGACCACCGGCGTTTCCGCCGCTGACCGCGTGACCACCGTGCGCGCGGCAATTGCCGATGGCGCGAAGCCGTCCGACCTGAACCGCCCTGGACACGTTTTCCCGCTGCGCGCGCAGCCGGGCGGGGTTCTGACCCGCGGCGGCCATACTGAAGCAACCATCGATCTGGTCACGCTGGCTGGCCTCAAACCGGCGGGCGTACTGTGTGAACTGACCAACGACGACGGCTCTATGGCGCGTGCGCCGCAGTGCATCGAGTTTGCTCAGCAGCACAATATGGAAGTGGTCACGATTGAAGATTTAGTGGCCTACCGTCGCGAACACGAGCGTAAAGCCAGCTGATTGCAGTCGTTGCGCTAAAAGTTGCGCTAAAAAATGAGAAAGCCGGGATATCCCGGCTTTATTGTTGAATAGTTCCAAAAGAAAGCTACTGATAGTTAATCTTTATAATCACATCTTTGCTAAAAGGGCCATCCTTGACTGAGACGGAGGGATTTTGGGTCAGCTCAGCAATATAGTTATGCGTGACGGTTGATGGTCGTCCCGGAATATAGGTAGCGAATGGCATATATTGGTTGAATATAACGTTAGTACTAGCCGTGCTATCATAGATATTCAATAGAAAGCCATTATTCATATCCAAATGAGTAATATCGTATAGGGTATCATTAGTATAGAAGCTGGTCGTGATATCGAATTGTTCAGTACAGCCTGCCGCCTGATCCCGGATGGTGGAGAGGCTGAACGTTTTTTTCAGCGCTGGCATGTCGGTTTTATAAGCATGAATGACGCCAAAATCCACTGTCTGACTTTCAGGGAAAAGCTTAACGGAAGCTGTACAGGTCAAAAACCGCACGTTATCTAATCCAGTAATATAATAACGTAAATTTTTGGCATCACTGAGCAGGTTTGCTCCCCCTTCGCCATCAAATTGCAGTACATTAATGTCACCAAAATTATAGACTGTTGAGCTATCGGGAGGAATCGCTTTAACTTTAATATACAGGCGGAAGCGGGCGTTAAAGGATACATTCTTTTGCAGTACCGAACCATTACATACCGGGTCATGATAGATATTTGGCAGCGGTTTCTGATCTATTCTATCCAGACAGGCGCCTGTCTTGATGCCTTGATTAATGCCTTCGTAATCGACACCATCGTATGTTACGCCAAAAGTAAAATAAGGATTATTGAGTACCTCACTGCTATTAAACGCCGAGAGTTTTATCCAGGCATAAAGCTCTTCCGTTGGGGCAGCGCGACTCCAGTGGGAGGCTTTATCGCAGTACACGGTAATATTAATGTCGGAACTTTCCCAAATTTTCTTGCCAGGCGTAATGTCGTTAGGAATGGTAAAGGAAGGAAGTGTAGCAATGTAAGAAAGCGCTCCTCCTTCGTTATTTTGATAGCAATTTACTGCCCATGATGGCACAGAAAACAGGCTGATTAATAACGTTAAAAAACTTAGTAGTCTTTTCATTATTATCCCTTTTTCACCGGTTCAGACTGACAGACCACTTGTACAGAATTACAGCTGACTTTAAACATATTCAGGCCGCCGTAATCGCCAATAAAGCCTACCTGGAAATTAGCCGGCAGGTCTTTAATCTCCTGCGACGCCAGGCCAAACGGTTCAGCCATCATGCTGGATGTTTTTGGCAGCAGCGTTTTGCCATTCGTGCCGATATAACCCACGGTGATAAAGTAGGGGGAGTTGTTCTTTAACGTTAACCCGCTGGCCGTTCGGCTAATATCGAATTTACCGGTCAGATTCACCTGCCCGTTCTTCACTTCGACTACCTTTGGTCGCCAGAAAATTTTAATGCGGCTCTGCATGGCAATTTGCATGACGTTTTTCTGTTCCGAGCGCGGCGGAATTTCGCGCACGTTGAAATAAAACAGCGATTCCCTGTCCGCCGGAAGCTGCGTCAACGCTGGCTGAGGAATCAGGCGAACCTGTACTTGCTCACCCGCCTCGAGGCGCACCATTGGCGGAACAGCAGTAATATAGTTTCGGGATTTTTTATTATCCTTATCCTCAATCCATGATTGGGCAAGGAAAGGGGCCGTTGTGCTCTGGTTGGTCAAGCGCACGGAGACGCTCTTATCCGACTGGTTAAGAATAATGCGGGTTCTGTCGGGCGACACGGCGGCATTAACCGCAAAGCTGGTACTCAACAAACAGAATAGTCCTTTCGCAAATGTCTTAATTTTCATCATCATTCATCCTGAATTAATGTGCGGGCTTACATGGTAAAATAATGGCCTGACCATCGAGGTTGCTATGGTTAGGCGGTGTCAAATCACACACGTTGTCGTTCCATTTTAGCGTCAGGATGCTGTTTTCCTGTATTCCGCTCAGGTATACAAAGCCGTCATCAGCGACTAAACCTATATCGCGACCGGTTGCTTTGTCGGTTACGGTCACGCCCAGCGGTGGATAGCGTCCGTCTTCCAGGCGGATGACGCCGATGATCTGATAGCCTTTGGTCGCGCTCAGGGGCATATAGCCAATAGCGCCTTCGGTCAGCGTGGTGCGGATTACCGAGTTGGTTACATCCACGCCATCCGGCAGGTTGTTGTTGTTCACCATCACCATCGCCGTTGTGTAGTTACCCACTGACGGAACCACGGAAATACCAAACATATTGGTCATACTACGATGATTGTTTACCTCAACACCGGCTATTCCATCCGCATCCACCATGACGCGAGAACTGTTGCCAGTGTTGTAATCATGTAATGCCGCACCGTAACGGGTTGCCGTGAACGAGCCGTTCCAGCCAGCGCTGAGCGAGCGATAGCTGCTTGGCTTCACGCTACCGTTTACATTCAACCGGCCATAGGGTGAATAGTGCTGATAGTATCCGCGCATGGCCGCTTCGCCATCGCCAAACTCTTTATCTGTGCCTGAAACGGACATATTCCACGGGTTATTACGATCTGAACCATCGTACCAGGTTGCCGTTTGCGTCGTTGCGTCGTCGCCATAGCGCTGCAGGCTGTACATAATATTGCGATTATTTTCCAGCGGCAGGGTGAGTGAAAAGTAATATTGATTCTCTTCATCATCATTCCAGCGCACGCGGCTCATCGCCAATGAAGCTGAAATATTTTTAAACGCACCAATATCAAAGCTCCGGCTCAGAGAAAACGAGTAGTTCGTATTGGTTTCACTGTTCCAGTAGGTATTACGTGTGACACTCAGATAGGTATTTAGCTCCAGCGGCGCAACGAACTGATTAAAGGAGAGCACATAGCTCTCTTTCTCATTGGAGCTGGAGTCGGAGCCATCGCGCGAGCTGATATATTCGCTCATCGTGACGTACTCTTTATCTGAGAACCGGTAACCCGCGAAGGTTACCTGACTGTTTGTTTCTTCAAAACGTTTGGCATAGTTAGCGCGATAGCTGAAGCCGCGCTGTTTACCTTGATCGTCATTACGTAGATTAGCCTCGGCGCGGGTAATATCAAGGGAGAATGAGCCAAAACGGTTAAGGTTAAAGCCAACCCCACCGGTTGCCGCCTGATAGTCATCGGCGGTGACGATAGCGCCGCCGTAGAGAGAAACATCACTCAACCAGCCCCAGGAAGCCTCCCCGGTCCAGAAAAGGGGGTTATTCACATCATTGTGGGTCGTTGATGTGGGTTTACCCACTGAACTTTTATAACGTACCTGCCCTTTACGCGTCAGGTAAGGGATAGAGGCGGAACCAACCTGGAACGTACTTTTGCGTCCGTCTTCTTCCTCGATCGTGACATCCAGCTGCCCCTGCAAGGTTGTGCCCAGATCGGCGATGGTGAATGGCCCGGGGGAGACGGTCGTTTGATAGAGCGTGCGGCTGTTTTGCGTAACGGTGACTTTAGCGTTGGTCTGCGCGATGCCGCTTATTTGCGGCGCATAGCCGCGTAAATCCGGCGGCAGCATTTGTTCATCACTTTCCAGAGAGGCGCCGGTAAAGTGAAAAGTATCGTAGAGGCCTGAGCTCAGGTCGTACTGGCCCATCGTGAATTTTGACGCCAGGGACGGAATCGGGCGGAATAAATAGGTACGCGGCAGGCTGCTGCTGGTACCCGTTGATTTCCGCTCAGTAAACGATTGATCGTACTGATAATCGCTACGTAAGCGCCATGCACCGAGGTTGAAACCCAGTGTGCCATATGAGTTGACGCTCTGGTTGCTGTCGCCGTGGCTCGGCGTGTACTGGCTGGCGTAAAGGTTATAATCCAGCATAAGCCCCGCGATACCGTCGTCCCAGTACTCCGGCGGCGTCCAGTTTTTAGCCTGATATTTCATCCATGCCTGGGGTACGGTTAACGTCAGTACCATGTTCGCTTTATCCAGACGAATAATCAGCTCTGGCTGATGGCTGAGATCGAGACAGCCTTTTTGATTCCACATTTGTAGCGGTTCAATAAACGCATCGGCAAAGCCGAACTCTGCCAGGCGCTCTTTAGTGAGGCAAAGCTGAGATCCGCTTTCGTTATCAGCTTTTATCCACTCCAGGTGATAGGCTTTTGGTAAGGTATTTTTGTTGATCTGTACGCGTGCTACATAGGTGCCGACAGGAATATAGCCTTTTTTTTCAAATTGCGAGAGATCGATGTTTTTCCTGTCCTCAGCATCAATCATATCGGTATTGAATTCTATTGCATAAAGCGGCATTGATAGTGATGCGGTAAAACATACTGAGCAAAGGGTATGCTTTATTAAAAGGAATAACTTTCCTGGCATTAAACCGCTATGAATAATAGTGCGCATAAAATCCGTTTCTTTTAATAAAATAGACCAGGAAAGCCGGTGAATCCATCACCGGCTTGAATCGATAAAAATTAAGCGAAAGTGATAATTATTTATAAGCCAGGACGTAGTTTGCCTGAGCGTAAACATCACCCTCGGTTGCATTTTTACCTTTAGATTCCATGCGGGCGTGGAAGTCCAGGTTCTGAGTCGGGTTGGTATCGGTAAACACTACCGGCACTGCGGATCCCAGGGTTACGGTGTTGTAACCTGCGTCCATAATACGTACGCCAACGCCGGTAGCGCCGCCGTAGTTGCTTTCTTTGGTATTTACCATCAGGCTGGCGTCATTGCTGTCGACGTTGGCAGAAGTAAAGGTCACGTTCACTTTATCCGTTGTCGTTTTCACGCCTTTATCATCCGTTGTGCTCAGAATACAGTCGCGCAGTTTGATAGAGAAATCTGCAGGCTGAGAGTACTGGCCGCCGTTCAGTACGCTATCGGCAACCTGGCCGAGATCGACATCAATCTGAGAGCTTTCCGGTGTCACAGAGCAAGGGGCGGTAATAACGGTACCGGAGAAGGTGACAATACCGTGGCCCTGATCTTCAGCGCTGGCATTAAAAGCAGTCGCAGAAAAAACAGCGGTAGTGACAACAGCGAGCAGCGTTTTTTTAAACATGGAATATAGTCCTTTATAGATGATCAATATTAAATATGAGGTTTACGACAACTGGTATGGGATTGGGTTTGCTTGAATTAATATTAATTCAACGCGTAAAAACTATCACGCTGCTCACTGTTACGCATGTTAATTGTAATTAAAGGTAACTCGCAGTTTTCCTTAATGTATGCATTTTAGTGCGCTTTTTTTAGGATATTTCGCAATGTAATATCTCTTTTGACGGTGGCTTTACCTGTATTGATTGTTGATGTGAATAAATTTCGTTTGATACCCGCAGAATTAACGTCAAATTAATGCCAAAGCAATGAGGGCGAATGCTGTGAAAAGGCTATTTACGCATGGTCTTAATTGACTAAAGGTTAAATTTAATACCTGTTCTCAATTCATCATTAATGATGAATTCATGTAATGAATTGACAAGTGAAATAATGGGGGCATTGACTCAGCCAATGCCCACCGTTTGCAAAACCACCAGGCTTAATCCCATCACTGACATCCCGCACAGCACGCCATAGCTCGGGTTGCTTTGTGGATCGAGCTCTTTCGCCAGCGGCATAAGCTCATCAACCGACAGCGCAATCATGATACCGGCAACCGCGGCCATAACGGCGCCCATCATCACCGGGGATATCGCGCTGCCCAGCACCAGCCAGGCCAGCACGCCGCCGAAGATTTCCGCCATGCCGGAAAGACCCGCCCAGAACACCGCTTTACTTCTGGAGCCCGTGGCGGCATATACCGGTCCGGCTACCGCCAGTCCTTCCGGGATGTTGTGTAGCGCAACGGCTAACGCGACCCCCATGCCCAGCTCGAGATTATTGCTGGCCGTCACGAAGGTCGCAATGCCCTCGGGGAAGTTATGCAGGCTGATGCCTAAGGTCAGCAAAATCGCCGTACGGCGCAGGTTGCGCGGGCGGGAAATGCCGGGAGACATCAGATCCTGCGGGTGGGCGTGAGGCAGCATGCGGTCAAGCGCAAAGTAGCCCAGAAGGCCGATAATAAACATGCCGTAGCCGAGCAGGGGGGACATGCCTTCGGTAGCCAGCGCGGCGGGCAGCATCTCCATCAACGAAATCAACAGCATGATCCCGGCGGCGAATCCCAGTGAGAATCCCAGTAAGCGATTCGAGGGTTTCTGCCCGATAACGCCGAAAATGGCGCCAATAAAGGTAGCGCTCCCTGCCAGCAGGGTCAAAATGACGGGTGAGGACAACATTCACCTCCTTATGAAAATAATTCTTATTAAGAGTATCCTGATCCATTGACGATCGCGAGCGCGCGGATTCACTCTTTACCGCCGCTTACATTCAAATTTTCTGACGATCATCATCATGCTTATCTGAGTTTATCCTCCATAGAAAGAGCGTAATGTAAATACATCAACTTTCTTAATAAAGGATATCACTATGTCCCGTACCCGCATGCCCGCGCTGTTTTTAGGTCACGGTAGCCCGATGAACGTGCTGGAAGATAACATCTATACTCGCGCCTGGCGGCATCTGGGCGAGACGCTGGCGCGGCCTAAAGCCATTGTGGTGATCTCCGCGCACTGGTTCACTCGCGGTACAGGAGTGACCGCGATGGAGGCGCCGAAAACGATTCATGATTTTGGCGGTTTTCCCCAGGCGCTCTACGATACGCATTATCCGGCGCCGGGTTCGCCTGAGCTGGCCCAGCGTCTGGTCGAGCTGCTGGCGCCGGTGCCGGTGACGCTGGATAAAGAAGCCTGGGGCTTTGACCATGGTTCCTGGGGCGTGTTGATTAAAATGTATCCCGATGCTGATATTCCGATGGTACAGCTGAGTATTGATAGTACGAAGCCCGCGGCATGGCATTTCGAAATGGGGCGTAAGCTGGCTCAGCTGCGCGATGAGGGCATTATGCTGGTGGCAAGCGGCAACGTGGTGCATAACCTGCGTACCGCACGCTGGCACGGCGAAAATACACCTTATCCCTGGGCGGCGTCGTTTAATGACTACGTGAAGGCGAACCTGGACTGGAAAGGTCCCGTAGCGGAACATCCGCTGGTGAATTACCTGGCGCATGAAGGCGGATCGTTATCGAACCCGACGGCCGATCACTTTCTGCCGCTGTTGTACGTGCTGGGCGCCTGGGACGGTGAAGAGCCGATTACGATCCCGGTTGAAGGAATGGAAATGGGCTCCCTGAGCATGCTGTCGGTGGTCATTGGCGCCTGAAAATAGATAAACCCCGGCAGTAAACAATGCCGCCGGGGTTTGCTGTTACTCGACGAAAATGTGCGGATAAAAGCGCGACAGATCCTGAGTGATCAGCGCCCGGTCTTCGCGAATGCCAATTCCCGCCGGCTGGTCGTTAATCAGCCAGCTGCCGATGAGCGTGTAGCTGTCGCCAAACTTCGGCAACGGATAGAACGCCTGGACGATGGTGCCCTCTTCACCGTACGGCCCTTCTACCGCCTCCAGCACTTTGCCATTCTCCACTATAGAGACGTTAGCGCCTTCGCGGGAGAAGATCGGTTTGATAACGTACTTCTCCAGCTCCGGATGCGCATCTTCGCTGAAATAAGCGGCCAGCAGGTTCGGATGGTTGGGGAACATCTCCCACAGCAGCGGCAGCAGCGCTTTGTTGGAGATAATGCTCTTCCACGCCGGCTCCAGCCAGCGCACGCCTGCATCTTCCAGCTTGGTGGAGAACACCTCGCGCAGCATGTACTCCCATGGATAGAGCTTGAACAGATTACCAATCACCTGATCCTGCAGGTCGGTAAACTGGCCTTTTTCGCCGAGACCAATATCTTCGATGTAGAGGAACTCGGTTGCCACGCCCGCTTCTGCGGCGCAGTCCTGCAAATATTGCACGGTACCGCGGTCTTCAACGGTATCGCGACAGCAGGCCATATGCAGCAGCTGGAAGCCGAACTGCTCGCGCAGCTCGCCAAAGCGATCGATCAGCTTCTCCTGCAGGCTGTTGAACTGATCGCTGCACGCCGGCAGCTGACCGGCGTTCAGCTGATCTTCCATCCAGATCCACTGGAAAAATGCTGCTTCATAGAGGGACGTTGGCGTATCGGCGTTGTTCTCCAGCAGCTTCGGCTCACCCACGCCGTCCCACGCGAGATCGAGACGCGAATACAGCGAGGGCTGATGGGTTTTCCACGACTGGCGTACGAAGCCCCAGGTGTGTTTGGGGATGCGAAATTTGGCCATTAACTCATCGCTGGCGATGACTTTTTCCACCGCCTGCAGACACATCTGATGCAGCTCAGCGGTGACGTCTTCAAGCTTTTCAACCTGCGCCAGCGTCAGTTTGTAATAGGCTTCTTCGCTCCAGTACGGCTCGCCGTACATGGTGTGAAAGTTAAAGCCATATTCTGTCGCCTTTTCGCGCCAGTCCGGGCGCTCGGTAATGCTGATTCTTTCCATGTCGCTTAGCCGCCCATTGAGCGTGAAGAAGAGGAGCTTGCTGAGCTACGCTGCATGGTTGATTGCTTAGCGACCGAGTCGCCAAACCCGCCGCGCGTCACGGTGCTGGTGGTGGCTGGTTTTGGCGCCATCGCAGTTTTCGGCACGGTCATGGTACGGCCCGGCTGCGCTGCTCCGTAGCTCTTACCGCCCGCGTCGGTGTATTTACCATAGGCCGGGCTGGCCGGGTTTTTTGAGCTGAACAGCGGCTGCTGAGCGCCCATTCCGCCGCCCATCATCCGGCCCATCATGTAGCCCGCCATCAGCGGCATCCAGAAGCTGCCGCTGCTTTGCGCCTGGGCCTGGTTTTCCGGAGCCATGCCTGCCTGAGCCGGCGCCTGCTGGCACTGACCTTCACCGAATTCGGCGACGCAATCTTCACGGGAGGCGTATTTCGGCGCGGTGCGCTCCGCTTCTTTGAGCGCGTTGTTGTAAGCGGTGGTGCACTCTGCGGATTTGCTCGGGTTAGCGGCAGAGCAGTCATCGGCGTTTTGATACAGAGAAACCGTTTCATCGCTTTGTTCACAGCCGGCGAGCATAAATACCGCCGTCACGGCGAGCGCAACGGGAGTTAAATGACGAGCGCTCCAGCTTTTGCGGAAGGAGGCGTGTTTAATATTTTTTGTCCGTTTCATGTTTGTCTTCCTGGACCCAGTGGTATGCGTTTTGTTAACGCTCAGGATAGAGGATGAGTGGTGGAAAATGAAGCGAATAGGGGCGGAAAGCGGGGGATCTTTACGTTGCCTTACGTTTAACGCTTCGCTTACCCGCGGGGTAAGCGAAGCGTGGAGTGCGCAAGCTTAATTACTGGCGGAACGGATTGCTGCCGCTGGTGCTGCGTGCGGACGCCGGTTTTGCCGCGACGGTGTTGCTGTAGCCGTCAGCGCTGGCATCCTGCTGCGGATTTTCCGGCGCCACGCTGTCCGGCGAGGTCGGAATCGCTTTACCCAGCGTGTTGTTCAGCGCAACCAGATCCTGCTCGTTCAGCGTACCGAGCGCGGACTTGATGTTCAGCTCGTTAATCAGGTAGTTATAACGCGCGTTGGACAGCTGCTGTTTTGCGTTATACAGCGTGGTGGTCGCGTCCAGGACATCGACGATGGTACGCGTACCCACTGAATAACCGGCTTCCATGGCATCCAGTGAACTTTGGGCAGACACCACGGCCTGTTTGTAGGCATTGATGCTGCTGATGGACGCGTTCACGTTGTTAAAAGAGGAACGAACGGTCTGCACCACGCTACGATGCGCGCTTTCCAGCTGCTCGCTGGCGCCGACAAAGTTGTACTGCGCCTGTTTAACCTGGGAGTTCACCATCCCGCCCTGATACAGCGGCAGGGAGAAGTTCAGGCCGATTTGGTTCTGCCCGATATCTCTGTCCTGCGTGGTGTTTTTAGAACCACTGTAGCTGTTATTAGATACGCTACTGGACGCGTTTAAATTCAGGGTCGGCAGATGCCCATCCTGCGCCTGGCGAATTTGCTCGCGCGCCAGGTCCTGGCTGAGTCGGGCCTGCAGCAGCGACAGGTTGCGGTTTTCCGCTTCTTTCAACAGCGCGTTCACCGCCGATGGTTTAGTGGTTTTAAAACCATCAACGTTCAGCGAGGCCAGCTCCGGATAGTAGTTGCCGGTCACCTGACGCAGCCCTTCTACGGCGTTATCAAGGTCGTTGCGCGCGGTGACTTCATTCGCCAGCACGGCATCGTACTGCGAACGGGCGTTCTGTACGTCAGTAATCGCCACCAGGCCAACGTTAAAGCGCTGGGTGGTCTGATCTAACTGGCGGTAAATAGCCTGTTTCTGCGCTTCGGTATAGGAGAGCGTATCGATCGCGGCCAGCACTTTAAAATAGGCCGTCGCGGTGTTCAGAATCAGCGTTTGCTGATCCGTCTGATAGGTGACGTCCTGAATGCCGGCGTTCTTTTCCTGCAGCGTCAGCGCACGCCATTTCGACATATCAAACAGAACCTGCGTGAGCTGCAGCGATCCGCTGGTGACGTCGGAATTCTGGTCTTTAGCATCACGGAAGCCGCTGGTATAGGTATAATCTGCACCCAGACCGAGCTGTGGCAATAACGGGCTACGCGCTTCGTTGATCTTCTCGAATGCGGCATCACGATCGGCTGCTGATTTACGCAGATCAGGGTTGCTGACACGCGCCTGCTGATAAACCTGCAGCAGGTTTTCAGCCTGGCTCATGGCGCTGAAGCCAGTCAGGCCCAGGCCGATAAGGATGGGAAAGAGTTTCTTCATTTGCATTCCTTGTTGTGAAGCATTTAGCGCTACTCAAATTCTAAAAATAATCACTGATTGTATAGAGTCTGTTACCGTAAAAAGTTGGCGTTATGTGCCATGGGGCGGTAATTTGCACCAATCTAGCATACGAGCCGTAAAACGGTAGCCACACCGCCTATAAATTCATAACTTCATGTTCTACAGGATATCGAAATGAGCGACGTCAATCAGCAGGGGATTACCTTCTCTAAAAACGATGTAGAAATTATTGCACGCGAAACGCTTTATCGCGGTTTTTTTTCGCTCGATTTATATCGTTTTCGCCATCGCCTGTTCAACGGTGGGATGAGCGGCGAAGTGACCCGCGAAATTTTTGAGCGCGGCCACGCCGCAGTCTTGCTACCCTTTGACCCGGTACGCGATGAAGTTGTGCTCGTCGAGCAGATCCGTATTGCGGCGTATGATACCAGCGCGAGCCCGTGGCTGCTCGAAATGGTCGCCGGTATGATAGAAGAAGGCGAGTCTCCTGAAGATGTCGCCCGTCGTGAAGCGGTGGAAGAGGCCGGGCTTATTGTTGGCCGGGTTAAACCGGTCCTCAGCTACCTGGCCAGCCCCGGCGGCACCAGCGAAAGGCTGTCTATTATGGTGGGTGAAGTCGATGCAACGACGGCAAAAGGAATTCATGGACTGGCCGACGAAAACGAGGATATTCGCGTTCATGTGGTGAGCCGGGAACAGGCTTACAGATGGGTGGAAGAGGGGAAAATCGACAACGCAGCCTCTGTCATCGCGCTGCAATGGCTACAACTGCATTATCACAATTTACGAAACGAGTGGACAAAATGAAGCGTTATACACCTGACTTTCCTGAAATGATGCGCCTGTGTGAAACCAACTTTGCCCAGCTGCGCCGCCTGTTGCCGCGAACGGATGCAGCGGGAGAAAAGGTGAGTTACCAGGTGGGCAACGCGCAATACCGATTAACCATCGTCGAATCGACCCGCTACACTACGTTAGTGGCGATTGAACAGACGGCACCGTCGGTGAGCTACTGGAGTCTGCCGTCAATGACGGTACGGCTCTATCACGATGCAATGGTCGCTGAAGTGTGTTCAAGTCAGCAGATCTTTCGCTTTAAAGCGCGGTATGATTATCCTAATAAAAAGTTGCATCAACGCGACGAAAAGCATCAAATTAATCAGTTTCTGGCCGATTGGCTGCGATACTGTTTTGCACATGGAGCGATGGCGATTCCGGTTTGTTAGCGTCGTGAAACCTAAGGACACCATTTGGAAAGCCTGTTAAACCTACCTTTGGCTGGTGAGGCCAGAGTCAGGATATTACAAATTACCGATACTCACCTGTTTGCTGAAAAACATGAAACGCTGTTAGGTATCAATACCTGGGAAAGCTATCAGGCCGTACTGGATGCGATCCACGCCTCACAGCGAGAGTGCGACCTGATCGTTGCTACAGGCGATTTGGCGCAAGATCACTCTGCCGCGGCCTACCAGCATTTTGCTGAAGGCATCGCGAGTTTTACTGCACCCTGCGTCTGGCTACCGGGTAATCATGATTTTCAACCGGCAATGTACAGCACGCTGCAGGAATCCGGCATCTCTCCCGCTAAACGCGTATTGCTGGGCGACCACTGGCAAGTATTGCTGATGGATAGCCAGGTGTTCGGCGTGCCGCACGGCGAGCTGAGCGATTTCCAGCTGGAATGGCTTGAGCAGAAGCTGACCGAAGTTCCGCAGCGGTATACGCTGCTGCTGTTGCACCATCATCCCATGCCGTCAGGCTGTAGCTGGCTGGATCAGCATAGCCTGCGTAATGCCGGGGCGCTTGATTGCGCGCTGGCCGCTTTTCCTCGCGTTAAGCATCTGCTCTGCGGCCATATTCACCAGGAGCTGGACCTTGACTGGAACGGACGGCGCATGATGGCCACGCCATCCACCTGCGTGCAGTTTAAGCCGCACTGCGCGAACTTCACGCTCGATACCGTCTCCCCAGGCTGGCGCTGGCTGGAACTGCATCCTGACGGCACATTGACCACTGAAGTTTGCCGTCTCGAAGGCGTGAAATTTCACCCGGATATCGCTTCAGAAGGATACTGATGTCTACGCTTCTCTATCTGCATGGTTTTAACAGCTCGCCTCGGTCGGCAAAAGCGACTGCGCTGAAAGCGTGGCTGGCGCAGACCTATCCTGACATCTCGATGGTGATACCGGAGCTCCCGGTTTATCCCGCGCAGGCGGCTGAGCATCTGGAGTCTATCGTGCTGGAGCATGGCGGTGAACCTCTGGGCGTTGTCGGGTCGTCGCTGGGGGGATATTACGCGACCTGGCTATCGCAGTGCTTTATGCTGCCCGCCGTGGTAGTGAACCCCGCGGTGCGCCCGTTTGAGCTGTTGAACAATTTCCTTGGCCCCAATGAGAATCCATACACGGGGCAGCAATATGTGCTAGAGTCTCGCCATATTTACGATCTCAAGGTCATGCAAATTGACCCGCTGGAAGCGCCGGATTTAATCTGGTTATTGCAGCAAACGGGTGATGAAGTGCTTGATTACCGCCAGGCCGTGGATTATTTCGCCTCCTGCCGACAAACGGTAGAGGAGGGCGGTAATCACGCATTTGTTGGCTTTGAAGATCATTTCACTCAGATTATCGATTTTCTGGGCCTGCGCTGAGCGGTTCGGAACGACCTACGAATACACACCATGACGCAATCTTCATATAACGCTGATGCCATTGAGGTACTCACCGGGCTAGAGCCGGTTCGCCGCCGTCCGGGAATGTACACTGATACCACACGTCCAAACCATCTTGGTCAGGAAGTTATTGATAACAGCGTGGATGAGGCCCTGGCCGGTCACGCGAAACGCGTGGAGGTGATTCTCCACGCCGATCAGTCGCTGGAAGTCATCGACGATGGACGCGGAATGCCGGTGGATATCCACCCTGAAGAGGGGGTTCCGGCAGTTGAACTGATTCTTTGCCGCCTGCACGCCGGGGGGAAGTTCTCCAATAAGAACTACCAGTTCTCCGGCGGCCTGCACGGCGTAGGGATTTCGGTGGTCAACGCCTTATCGAAACGCGTTGAGGTGAACGTGCGCCGCGACGGCCAGGTCTACAGCATCGCGTTTGAAAACGGCGATAAAGTAGAAGATCTGCACGTGACCGGTACCTGCGGTAAGCGCAATACCGGTACCAGCGTGCACTTCTGGCCGGACGAAAGCTTTTTCGATAGCCCGCGTTTTTCCGTCTCGCGCCTTTCTCATTTATTAAAGGCCAAGGCCGTTCTCTGCCCGGGCGTAGAGATTGTTTTCCGCGATCTGGTTAACGACAGCGAACAGCGCTGGTGCTACGCCGATGGTCTGACCGACTATCTTAGCGAAGCGGTTAACGGCCTGCCGCTGCTGCCGGAAAAACCGTTCGTCGGCACCTTCTCCGGCGATACCGAAGCGGTTGACTGGGCGCTGCTGTGGCTGCCGGAAGGCGGTGAACTGCTGACCGAAAGCTACGTCAACCTGATCCCGACGATGCAGGGCGGTACCCACGTTAACGGCCTGCGCCAGGGGCTGCTGGACGCCATGCGCGAGTTCTGCGAATACCGCAATATTCTGCCGCGCGGCGTGAAGCTGTCGGCGGAAGATATCTGGGAGCGCTGCGCCTACGTCCTGTCCGTGAAGATGCAGGACCCGCAGTTTGCCGGGCAAACGAAAGAGCGCCTCTCTTCCCGTCAGTGCGCCGCGTTTGTTTCCGGGGTGGTCAAAGATGCCTTCAGCCTGTGGCTGAACCAGAACGTTCAGTCGGCAGAGCTGCTGGCGGAAATGGCGATCTCCAGCGCCCAGCGTCGCCTGCGCGCGGCGAAGAAAGTGGTGCGTAAAAAGCTGACCAGCGGTCCGGCGCTGCCCGGTAAGCTGGCGGACTGTACCGCCCAGGATTTGAACCGAACCGAACTGTTCCTTGTGGAAGGGGATTCGGCGGGCGGATCGGCCAAGCAGGCGCGCGATCGCGAGTATCAGGCGATCATGCCGCTGAAAGGTAAAATCCTGAACACCTGGGAAGTCTCTTCCGATGAGGTGCTGGCTTCCCAGGAAGTGCATGATATTTCCGTCGCCATCGGTATCGATCCGGATAGCGACGACCTGAGCCAGCTGCGCTACGGCAAGATTTGTATTCTGGCGGATGCCGACTCCGACGGCCTGCACATCGCGACGCTGCTGTGCGCGCTGTTTGTCAGGCACTTCCGCACGCTGGTTAAGCAGGGTCACGTCTACGTGGCGCTGCCGCCCCTGTACCGTATCGACCTCGGCAAAGAGGTGTATTACGCGCTTACAGAAGAAGAGAAAACCGGCGTGCTGGAGCAGCTTAAGCGCAAGAAAGGCAAGCCGAACGTGCAGCGCTTTAAAGGGCTGGGCGAGATGAACCCGATGCAGCTGCGCGAGACCACGCTGGATCCGAATACCCGCCGTCTGGTACAGCTGATTATCAACGATGAAGACGAGCAGCAGACGACCGCCATGATGGATATGCTGTTAGCGAAGAAGCGTTCTGAAGATCGGCGTAACTGGCTGCAGGAGAAGGGCGATCTGGCGGAGCTGGACGGATAATAAAAAATCGGCCGGGAAACCGGCCGATGTCGTTTGCTTGCTTAAATACCCGCTTCAAGAATACGAATATTCATTTCCAGTACGTCGCCTTTCACGGCTTCGCCGTAGGCTTTCATGTGCGGCGTCTGCAGGTGCGCTTCAAGATGCGCGACGCTTTCCCACTGCTCGACCATCACGATAGAATCCGGTGAAGTAGTCTGAAAACTGACGCCAGCGGCGTGATCCACCAGCGGCGCATAGCCGTGGCAGCCTTCTTCCTGGAGAACGGTCGGGGTAATTTTTGCGAACTGATCCAGCACCGCCTGACGATGGTGTTGGCCCGGACGAGTGCGAATTTCAGCGATCACTGTCAACATGGTTAACTCAACTCCTTCTGTATATTCTCATCATACTTCAAGCCGCCGCTAAAATGAGCCGCGCTTGTCGTCTTTTCATAACTCACTACAGTTAACCAAAAATTTCCGCCAGATGCTTGCGATATTCTGCCGTATAACGCGGAACATCGGGCATTTTGATCACATCGTTGGCGATGAAGGTGGGCAGGGCGCTCATCCCAAGGAACTGGTTGGCCTTATGGAATGGCAGGTACACCCCGTCGACGCCAACGCCGTGGAAGAACTGATCTTTCTCGGTGAACGCTTCCATCGGCGCGTTCCAGGTCAGGGACAGCATATATTTTTTCCCCTGAATCAGGCCGCCGGAACCATATTTCTTACTGGCGTCGGAGCGGGTGCGGCCATCGCTGGCATACAGCGCGCCGTGACCTTCGGTAAAGACATCATCAATGTACTTTTTCACCGTCCACGGTGCGCCCATCCACCAGCCCGGCATCTGCCAGATAACCACGTCTGCGCAGAGAAAATTCTGCACTTCTTCTTTGATGTCGTAGTCGCTCTCGGCGCGGACGACCTTAACATCATGCCCGGCGTCGCGCAGATAACCATCCGCGACCTCGGTCAGGGTGTCGTTCAGCTGGCCGTTAGAGTGGGCGAATTTTTTCGCACCGTTAATAATCAGGATGTTGCTCATTTTTTATCCTCAACTTTTCAATTTTGAGGCTAATTTTACCCCGCAGGGCAAAGCGGTAAAATGAGCAAAATGTGCAAAGTCTTTTGCTTTTTTAGCAATAATGCCGCTACCAGCGAATGCGCGCCTCGAATCCGCCGTCCCGGGCGTTGTCGAAGCTGGCCGTCATCCCGTGCAGCGCGGCGATGCGTTTGACGATGGAGAGCCCAAGGCCGCTGCCGGGCTGTTCCTGGCCGGGAGGGCGATAAAAGCGCTCGCCGATGCGCGTCAGGGCCTCGGCGCTGATGCCCGGGCCGTTGTCGCGTACGCGAAATTCACCCGCATCAAGGATGATGTCGACCTGGCGTCCGGCGGCGCTATAGCGCACGGCGTTATCCAGAAGATTGCGCACCAGCAGGCTCAGCAGCAGCGGCTGGCCGGTGCGCGTGATGTTTTTCGCGTTCAGGTGCAGGCGTAGCTCAACGCCAGCCTGCTGGGCGGGGTGGTACATCTCCATGACCGCCGACTGCAGCAGTTCATCAAGGGCGATAGTCTGGAGATCGTCCAGCAGCGCCAGCGAATCCAGACGCGACAGGGTGAGCAGCTGGTCGACCAGGCGAGTGGCGCGATCGATCCCCTGGTGAAGCTGCGCCAGCGCTTTATCCAGCCCTTGCGGATCGTCCGTTGAGAGCTGAGCCACTTCGGTCTGCACCTTCAGCGCCGCCAGCGGGCTGCGCAGCTCGTGGGCGGCATCGGACGTGAAGCGACGCTCGCGGATCATGGTGTCATGCGTCCGGGTAAAGAGCTGATTTAGCGCGTCGACCAGCGGGCGAACTTCGCTGGGCACGTTCTCGCTATTTAGCGTTTCGGCGGAGTCCGGCGCCCGGGCGCGCAGCGTGGTGGCCAGCTTTTTCAGCGGCGCCAGCTCCCGGCTCAACAGCACGATGAGCAGCAAAAACATCAGCGGCAGCGCAACCAGCCAGGGCGTAAGCTGGGAGGTGACGATATCCAGCGCCATCTCGCGGCGGTAATCCCACTCCTGACCGACGGCGATACGATGGCGACCGTCGCGGGTGGTAAGCCACAGGAAGCGCCACTCGTCATCGTCGCCGCGCAGGTAGCCATCGCTGAACCCCTCCCGATGGTTACCCCACTGGATATCCTGGCCATTTTCGCCATCGTTAAGCACCATTTTGCCGTCGGCGGTAAAGATAGCGAAAGCCAGCGCATCGTCATCGAGATGGCCATGTTTGACCTTTTTCTGCTCCCGTACCTGCGGAGCGAGGGTATGGAGTTCGTCAACATTCATCGCGCTCAGGCGGCGGGCGAACAGCAGCTGCTGGGTATCGAACAGCTTATCCAGTTTGTCGGCGGTTTGTTGCCAGGCCACAAGGCTGGCAATGCCCCAGGCGGCGCTGGTCAGCAGCAGGAAAAGCAGCGTCAGGCGGACGCGCAGGCTCAGTCTACCCAGTCGTTTCATGCATCCCCCAGGGTATAGCCGATGCCGTGCACGGTGCGAATGAAGCCGCTGCCGAGCTTACGGCGCAGATGATGGACGTGCACTTCTACCGCGTTACTGGAGACATCGTCATCCCAGCTATAGAGCTTTTCCTCAATCAGCTTACGCGGCAGCACGCGTCCGGCGTTGCGCATCAGGAGTTCCAGCAGAGCAAACTCCTTTGGCTTGAGCGGCAGGCTCTCGCCGTTTAGCGTGGTCGTGAGTCGGCCTGGATCGAGAACAACATTGCCGTGCCGCAGCTCGCTGCTGCTGTGGCCGTGGGCGCGACGCATCAGCGCTTCCAGACGCGCGGCGACTTCAACCAGTGCGAAAGGTTTGCAGAGGTAGTCATCGGCGCCGAGACGTAACCCTTCAACGCGCTGGCTGAGCGCGTCGCGGGCGGTGAGGATCAGTACCGGTTCGTGGCGGCCTTTGTCGCGCCATTCGCGCAGAATATCCAGCCCATCGATGCCGGGCAGGGTCAGGTCCAGAATAATGGCGTCGTAAGGGGCGTGGTACAGCGCGGCTTTGCCCTCTTCGCCGCGGGTAAACCAGTCGACGCTGAAGCCCAGCTTGGTCAGTCCGGTTTTAAGGCCGTCGCCGATCAGTTTGTCGTCTTCCACCAGTAAAATGCGCATTTTCTGCTCCTGTGTCCCTCGGATATTCCCGCAGTAAAGCGCGTTGCGGCGCGCGCTGTACAGGAATAAAATTTATTTTTTCCGCTTAAGAAGTCGTTAAGTTTTGCCCGGTGTAATAGTGACGATATAAACACAAAGGGAGAACACATCATGAAGAAAATCGCCGCAATGACCGCTATCATCGCCTTAGTTTCCATGCCGGTACTGGCCGCCGGGCAGGGCGGATTTTCCGGACCCGGCTCGACGCAAACCAGCCAGACGACCACGCAAAACGGCGGGTTCATTGGCCCGAACGGGAGCGTAACGACGGTTGCGAATGCGAAAAGCCTGCGTGACGATACCTGGGTGACCCTGCGCGGTAAAATCGTGGAGCGTATTTCCGACGACCTGTATAAATTCCAGGACAGCTCCGGCACCGTGAACGTCGATATCGATCACAAGCGCTGGAACGGCGTGACCGTGACCCCGCAGGATACGGTAGAGATTCAGGGTGAAGTGGATAAAGACTGGAACTCAGTGGAAATCGACGTAAAGCAGATTCGTAAAATCACGCCATAATTTTCTTATCATCTTAAGCAAGATCGGTCAGGAACCGCACTCCTCGCTCTGTCAGAGTATGTTTCCGGGAGGATGCGATGAACGATACTCAGGTAAGCCCGGCCTTTGCCGGGCGTTTTCAGCAAGTGTGCTTGTACATTGAACGCCATCTGGACACGCCGCTGTCGCTGGAGACGCTTAGTGCGATAGCCCACAGCTCGCCGTATCATTTTCACCGGCAATTCAGCGCCTATAGCGGGGTACCGCTCTATCGCTATATCCAGTGGCTACGTCTGCGTCGCGCCTGTTGGCGACTGGCGTTTAATCCACAGGAAAAGATTATCGATATTGCCCTTGATGCGGGGTTCCAGAATCCTGAGTCGTTCAGCCGTGCCTTCCGCAGCGCTTTCGCGCAAAGCCCCAGCCAGTTCCGTCAACAGCCGGACTGGCTGGAATGGCATCGACGCGTGCCGAAACATACGCTACAGGAGCAACACCCGATGGATGTTAAAATAATCCAGCTACCTACCACTCAGATCGCGAGGCTGCGGCATCGCGGCAACCCTGATTTAGTCAATGAGACCGCCGCGAAGTTTATCGCCTGGCGCAAGGTGAGCGGTCTGTCCCCGGTCGCCAGCTGCGCAACCTGGGGAATCTCCTGGGACGACCCCGCGGCCACGCCGGCTGACGATTTTCGTTTCGATATTGGCGGTACGGTCAGCCAGCCGGTGCCGGAAAACAGCTTCGGCGTGGTGAATGGCGAGATCCCCGGCGGACGTTGCGCAGTGGTGCGTCATCACGGATCTCTGGACACGCTCGCGCAGAGCATCTGGTTTCTTTATCGCGACTGGCTGCCCGCATCGGGAGAGTCGCTGCGCGATTTCCCTGTTTTCTTTCGCTACCTCACTTTCGTGCATGAAGTCGGTGAGCATGAGCTGCAGACGGACGTTTATCTTCCGCTGAAATGAAGGATGTCCACTGAATTCCTCAACCAGCCTAACGCCCTGTGACTCAGGGCGTCAGATAGGGTATTATCGCCGGTAGTTTTGCCGTCCGAACGGCCGGTACGCAGATTGAGGATTCACGATTAATGAGCGATATGGCAGAGCGCCTTGCGCTGCATGAATTTACGGAAAACGCCTACCTGAACTACTCCATGTACGTCATCATGGACAGGGCGCTGCCGTTTATTGGCGATGGCCTGAAGCCGGTCCAGCGTCGCATCGTCTATGCGATGTCTGAGCTGGGTCTCAACGCCAGCGCCAAGTTCAAAAAGTCCGCCCGCACCGTCGGCGACGTGCTGGGTAAATACCATCCGCACGGCGATAGCGCCTGCTATGAAGCCATGGTGCTGATGGCGCAACCCTTCTCTTACCGCTATCCGCTGGTTGATGGTCAAGGGAACTGGGGGGCACCGGACGATCCTAAATCCTTCGCCGCGATGCGTTATACCGAATCCCGTTTGTCGAAGTATGCTGAACTGCTGCTGAGCGAACTGGGGCAGGGCACCGTTGACTGGGTACCGAACTTCGACGGCACTTTGCAGGAGCCGAAGATGCTGCCTGCGCGCTTGCCTAATATTCTGCTCAACGGCACTACCGGCATTGCCGTCGGCATGGCGACGGATATTCCGCCGCACAACCTGCGTGAAGTCGCTCAGGCGGCCATTACCCTGATTGAAAAACCGCAGACCTCGCTGGACGATCTGCTGGATATCGTACAGGGGCCGGATTACCCGACCGAAGCGGAAATCATCACCCCCCGCGCGGAGATCCGCAAAATCTACCAGAACGGCCGCGGTTCGGTGCGGATGCGCGCGGTGTGGACGAAAGAAGACGGCGCGGTGGTGATCAGCGCGCTGCCGCATCAGGTTTCCGGCGCCCGCGTGCTCGAGCAGATCGCCGCCCAGATGCGCAACAAAAAGCTGCCGATGGTGGATGACCTGCGCGACGAATCGGATCACGAAAACCCGACTCGCCTGGTGATCGTCCCGCGCTCTAACCGCGTGGATATGGAGCAGGTGATGAACCACCTGTTCGCGACGACCGATCTGGAAAAGAGCTATCGTATCAACCTGAATATGATCGGGCTCGATAACCGTCCGGCGGTAAAAAATCTGCTGGAAATCCTCTCGGAATGGCTGACTTTCCGCCGCGATACCGTGCGCCGTCGTCTCAGCTACCGTCTGGAAAAAGTCCTTAAGCGCCTGCATATCCTGGAAGGTTTGCTGGTGGCGTTTCTGAATATCGATGAAGTTATCGAAATTATCCGTCACGAAGATGAGCCTAAGCCGGCCCTGATGTCGCGCTTTGGCATCAGCGAAACTCAGGCGGAAGCGATTCTGGAATTAAAACTGCGCCATCTCGCCCGGCTGGAAGAGATGAAGATTCGCGGTGAGCAGAACGAGCTGGAGAAAGAGCGCGACCATCTGCAGGCCATTCTGGCGTCTGAACGCAAAATGAATAACCTGCTGAAGAAAGAGCTGCAGGCCGACGCCGACGCCTTTGGCGACGATCGCCGTTCGCCGCTGCGCGAGCGTGAAGAAGCGAAAGCGATGAGCGAGCACGATATGCTGCCGTCCGAGCCGGTCACCATCGTTCTGTCGCAGAGCGGCTGGGTGCGCAGCGCCAAAGGCCACGATATCGACGCGCCGGGGTTGAACTATAAAGCGGGCGACAGTTTTAAAGCCGCAGTGAAAGGGAAGAGCAATCAGCCGGTGGTCTTTATTGACACCACCGGGCGTAGCTACGCGATTGACCCTATCACCCTGCCGTCCGCACGCGGACAGGGCGAGCCGCTCACCGGTAAGCTGACCCTGCCGCCGGGGGCGACGGTAGAACATATGCTGATGGAGGCCGATGACCAAAAACTGCTGCTGGCTTCCGACGCAGGATACGGGTTTATTTGTACTTTCAACGATCTGGTCGCGCGCAATCGTGCCGGTAAGACGTTGATTAGCCTTCCGGATAACGCGCACGTAATGCCGCCGCTGGTGATTGAGGATGAGTCCGATATGCTGCTGGCCATTACCGCAGCCGGCCGCATGCTGATGTTCCCGGTGAGCGACCTGCCGCAGCTGTCGAAAGGCAAAGGTAACAAGATCATCAGTATTCCGTCGGCGGAAGCGGCTGCGGGCCAGGATGGCCTGGCGCACCTGTTCGTTCTGCCGCCGCAAAGTACGCTGACGATTCACGTCGGCAAACGGAAAATCAAACTACGCCCGGAAGAGCTGCAAAAAGTCACCGGCGAGCGCGGCCGCCGCGGCTCTCTGATGCGCGGACTACAGAAAATTGACCGGGTGGAGATTGATTCACCGCGTCGCGCCTCCGCGGGCGATAGCGAAGAGTAGGAACATCCTCCCCCGCGGTTCGGCGGGGGAGGTTAATATTTACCGCAAAATCGTTGTTTATTCAGGCATTGCGATGAACAATATCCGCCAGCGTCATTCGAGATGCGCAACGCGCTTTGCAATGATGCCCGATGCCTGCAATCTGCGAAACAGCGAGTATAATTCTAAGCGGTTTGGGTTTCAGAGGTAGCTATGCTATTTATTTTTCGACTAATTATCGTTGTCATCTATTGTATTCTGGTCTGCATCTTCGGCTGCATTTATTGTCTGTTCAGCCCGCGTAACCCTAAGCACGTCGCCACCTTCGGCCACCTGTTTGGCAAACTGTCGCCGGTCTTCGGCCTGAAAGTCGAGCTGCGCAAGCCAGCCGACGCGGAAAGCTACGGCAACGCTATCTATATCGCTAACCACCAGAATAACTATGATATGGTGACGGCATCAAATATCGTGCAGCCGCCGACCGTGACCGTGGGTAAAAAGAGCCTGGCGTGGATCCCCTTTTTCGGCCAGCTCTACTGGCTGACGGGGAACCTGCTGATCGATCGCAATAACCGGGCAAAGGCGCATGGCACTATTGCCGAAGTCGTGAACGCATTTAAAAAGCGCAATATCTCTTTTTGGATGTTTCCGGAAGGGACCCGCAGCCGCGGCCGCGGTTTGCTGCCTTTTAAAACCGGCGCTTTTCATGCTGCTGTCGCGGCTGGCGTGCCCATTATTCCGGTGTGCGTGTCTAATACATCGAATAAAATTAATCTCAATCGCCTGAATAACGGTCTGGTGATTGTAGAAATGCTGCCGCCGGTAGATACCAGCCAGTATGGAAAAGAGGGCGTTCGCGCGCTGGCCACGCACTGCCGCGAGCTGATGTCCGCGAAAATCGCTGAGCTGGATAAAGAAGTTGCCGAACGCGAAGCGGCCGCAAAGAAATAACACAGGAAACGCCGCAAACAGCGCGCGGATTGCTGGCGGGAAACGAATTCCCTTATTAATTAGTCAGTATTTCATGGAGTTAATATGTCACTCAGTCGGCGTCAGTTCATTAAGGCTTCAGGCGTAGCGCTGTGCGCGGGCGCCGCGCCGCTGAAGGCACAGGCCGCTGGCCAGCAGCCTGCGCTGCCGATCCCCCCTCTGCTGGAGTCCCGCCGCGGGCAGCCGCTATTCTTGACGCTACAGCGCGCGCACTGGTCGTTTACGCCCGGTACCCGCGCCTCGGTGTGGGGGATTAACGGTCGCTATATGGGGCCAACCATTCGCGTCTGGAACGGCGACGATGTCAAGCTGATCTACAGCAACCGCCTGACGGAAAACGTGGCGATGACTATCCGTGGTCTGCAGGTCCCCGGTCCGCTGATCGGCGGCGCCGCGCGCATGATGTCCGCTAACGCCGACTGGGCGCCGGTACTGCCAATCCGCCAAAGCGCGGCGACCCTGTGGTATCAGGCCAACACCCCAAACCATATGGCAAAACAGGTCTATAACGGCCTGGCCGGCATGTGGCTGGTGGAAGATGATGTCAGTAAGAATCTGCCGATCCCCAATCACTACGGCGTGGATGATTTTCCGGTGATTATTCAGGACAAGCGTCTGGATAACTTCGGTACGCCTGAATACAGCGAGCCCGGTAGCGGTGGTTTCGTGGGCGATACGCTGCTGGTGAACGGCGTACAGGGGCCTTTCGTTGAGGTGTCGCGCGGCTGGGTGCGCCTGCGCCTGCTGAATGCGTCCAACTCCCGTCGCTATCAGCTGCAGATGAGCGATGGCCGATTGCTGCACGTGATTTCCGGTGACCAGGGGCTCCTGCCCGCGCCGGTTTCGCTGAAGCAGCTGTCGCTGGCGCCGGGCGAGCGTCGAGAAATTCTGGTCGATATGACCAACGGCGATGAAGTGTCGATCACCTGCGGGGAAGCGGCAAGCATCGTCGATCGTATTCGCGGCTTCTTCGAGCCGTCGAGCATTCTGATCTCCACGCTGATTCTGACATTGCGCCCGACGGGCCTGCTGCCGCTGGTGACCGATAGTCTGCCCGTGCGTTTGCTGCCGACGGAAATTCTGGCCGGCGCGGCGATTCGCAGCCGTGAGATCACCCTTGGCGACGATCCGGGGATCAACGGTCAGCTGTGGGATCCGCAGCGTATCGATATTACGGCGCAGCAGGGCACCTGGGAGCGCTGGATTGTGCGCGCCGACCGGCCGCAGTCGTTCCATATTGAAGGCGTCATGTTCCAGGTGCGTAACGTCAACGGCTCCGCGCCGTTCCCGGAAGATCGCGGCTGGAAGGATACCGTCTGGATCGACGGGCAGGTTGAACTGTTGGTCTATTACAATCAGCCCTCCTGGCCGCACTTCCCGTTCCAGTATTTAAGCCAGACGCTGGAGCTTGCCGACCGGGGCTCCATTGGCCAGATTCTGGTGAATCCGGCGCCGTAATTTATTCTGTCCCGGTTCCATGCGGCCGGGATTGGAAAAACCTCCTTCATTTCTTCCATCGTTCCGGCTTATAATCGCCGCCCTTTTTGATTATTTTTTTATCATTTCCCCGGAAGCAATATGAGCGCAATATCCCTGATCCAACCGGATCGTGACCTTTTCTCCTGGCCGCAGTACTGGGCCGCCTGCTTTGGCCCCGCGCCGTTCTTGCCGATGTCGCGAGAAGAGATGGATCAACTTGGCTGGGATAGCTGCGACATCATTCTGGTTACCGGCGATGCCTATGTCGATCACCCGAGCTTCGGCATGGCGATTTGCGGACGCATGCTGGAAGCGCAAGGGTTTCGCGTGGGGATTATTTCCCAGCCGGACTGGAATAATAAAAACGATTTTATGCGCCTGGGTAAACCGAATCTGTTCTTCGGCGTCACCGCCGGCAACATGGATTCGATGATCAACCGCTACACCGCCGACCGCAAGCTGCGTCATGACGATGCCTACACGGCGGGTAACGTTGCCGGTAAACGCCCGGATCGCGCCACGCTGGTCTATACCCAGCGCTGTAAAGAAGCCTGGAAAGATGTCCCGGTGATCCTCGGCGGTATCGAAGCCAGCCTGCGCCGTACCGCGCATTACGACTACTGGTCTGATACCGTGCGTCGCTCGGTTCTGGTGGACTCCAAAGCCGATATGCTGATGTTCGGCAACGGCGAGCGTCCGCTGGTGGAAGTGGCGCACCGTCTGGCCGCCGGCGAGCCCATCGGGCAAATTCGTGACGTACGCAACACCGCCATCATGGTGAAAGAGGCGCTGCCGGGCTGGAGCGGAGTGGATTCCACGCGTCTGGATACGCCGGGGAAAATCGACCCGATTCCGCATCCGTACGGTGAAGATTTGCCGTGCGCGGATAACAAAACCGTCGCGCCGCCAAAACAGGAAGCGAAGCGCGTTACCGTGCAGCCCCCGCGTCCGAAGCCGTGGGAGAAGACCTACGTCCTGCTGCCTTCCTTTGAGAAGGTGAAAGGCGACAAGGTTCTCTACGCGCACGCGTCGCGTATTCTGCACCATGAAACCAACCCCGGCTGCGCCCGCGCGCTGATGCAGAAGCACGGCGAGCGCTATATCTGGGTTAACCCGCCCGCAATCCCGCTCTCCACCGAAGAGATGGATAGCGTGTTTGCCCTGCCGTATAAGCGCGTTCCGCATCCCTCATACGGCGATGCCCGCATTCCGGCCTACGAGATGATCCGCTTCTCGATTAACATTATGCGCGGCTGTTTTGGCGGCTGTTCCTTCTGCTCAATTACCGAGCATGAGGGGCGTATCATTCAGAGCCGTTCCGAAGATTCGATCATCAATGAAATCGAAGCGATTCGCGACACGGTTCCCGGTTTTACCGGCATTATTTCCGATCTTGGCGGCCCAACGGCCAACATGTATATGCTGCGCTGCAAGTCGCCGCGCGCCGAGCAGACCTGCCGCCGCCTGTCATGCGTTTATCCGGATATCTGCCCGCATATGGACACTAACCATGAGCCGACGATTAATCTCTATCGCCGCGCCCGTGACCTGAAAGGCATCAAAAAGATCCTCATCGCTTCCGGCGTACGTTACGACATCGCCGTTGAAGACCCGCGCTATATCAAAGAGCTGGCTACCCACCACGTTGGCGGCTATCTGAAGATTGCCCCGGAGCATACGGAAGAGGGACCGCTGTCGAAAATGATGAAGCCGGGTATGGGCAGCTACGATCGCTTTAAGCAGCTGTTTGATACCTATTCGAAGCAGGCCGGTAAAGAGCAGTATCTGATCCCATACTTTATTTCCGCCCACCCCGGCACGCGGGATGAAGATATGGTGAATCTGGCGCTGTGGCTTAAACAGCATCGTTTCCGCCTGGATCAGGTGCAGAACTTCTATCCGTCGCCGCTGGCGAACTCGACCACCATGTATTACACCGGCAAGAACCCGCTGGGTAAGATTGGCTATAAGAGTGAGGATGTGGTGGTGCCGAAGGGTGACAAACAGCGCCGCCTGCACAAGGCGCTGCTGCGCTATCACGATCCGGCCAACTGGCCGCTGATCCGCCAGGCGCTGGAAACCATGGGTAAAAAGCACCTGATCGGCAGCCGTCGCGATTGCCTGGTACCGGCGCCGACGATCGACGAAATGCGCGAAGCGCGTCGCCAGAACCGCCATACCCGTCCGGCGCTGACCAAGCATACGCCGATTGTGCACCAGCGCTCGAACGGCGGGGCGACGGCGAAGAAGCCCGTAAAACGCGGTAAGGTCGCCGGTCGTTAATTCGGCTGCCTGCCCGCTGGCGCTTCTGTATGACCGGGCCTGATAATTCCGGGCCCGGTCAGCAGCTTGCCAAACGGCAAAGCAAATTCTATGGCTAGGCTTCTCTGATTCTGGCCGCCAGCGCCGCCAGCTTTTCATCATCCGCCCGCTCATGATCGTGGGAGGAGAGATAGCCTTCATATTGCGCAAAAAACTTAGTCTGACGCGACTCGATAGGCCGCCATTGGGTCATATCCCCGGTGCCGTGCATCGGGCTGAGTTTGCTGTGGACATGATCAACGCCATAGCCTTCAAAAAACATCCCCGTACGGCCCACGTCATCAAAGGCTTTATCCAGAAGCTTCGCCACCTTCTGCGTCGCCAGCACCAGATCGGCCAATGCCTGCGGCGGCATATCAAACGCATAGCTGGGGTAGTGCTTCTTCGGGATCACGACCGTAAAACCGTCGGTATTAGGGAAAATAGAGAGAAAGGCGAGGTGGTGTTCATCTTCCCACACCTTATGGCAGGGGGCTTTCCCCTCAACAATTTGGCAGAAAATACAGCTCATCAGCACGCATCCATTTGATTGCAATAAACCCTGAATGTACGTGGTTTTAGCCAGATAGCAAAGCGATGCTCCGCCGGAAGCCGACGGAGCAGGAAAGGTTAACCGCCGAACTGATCCGGGTCTGGCCCCAGGCGTTTGTTCTGGTCCAGTTTAGTGATTTCACTCAATTCATCTTTATCAAGACGGAAGTCCCAGACGTTAAAATTCTCGGCAATGCGCGATGGCGTCACCGATTTCGGGATCACCACCAGGCCGCTGTCGAGATGCCAGCGGATAACGATCTGCGCCGGGGTTTTACCGTATTTATCCGCCAGTTGACGAATAATTTTCTGATCGAATACCCCTTCGCCGCCCTGCGCAAGCGGGCTCCAGGACTCGGTCTGGATCTTATGCGTCGCATTCCAGGCGTGAAGCTGGCGCTGCTGCATCAGCGGGTGAAGTTCAATCTGGTTTATCACCGGAGCGACGCCGGTTTCATCGATGATTTTTTGCAGATGATGAACCTGGAAATTACAGACGCCGATGCTTTTTGCCAGCCCCTGCCGCTGTAGCTCAATTAAGCTTTTCCAGGCGTCGACGTAATGGTTAGTTGCCGGAACCGGCCAGTGAATGAGGTATAAGTCGACGTAGTCGAGCTTCAGTTTTTTAAGGCTTTCCTGCAGCGCTTCTTTGGGCTGTTTTTGATCGTCATTCCACAGTTTCGTGGTGACGAACAGCTCATCGCGGGCGACGCCTGCGCTGCTTAACGCATTGCCGACGCCGGTTTCATTCTGGTACACGGCGGCGGTGTCAAACGAGCGATAACCGACTTCCAGCGCCTTATGAATGGCGGAGACGACTTCCTCGTTGCCTGCTTTCCACACGCCGAGCCCCAGCTGCGGCATCAGGTTGCCGTCGTGTAGTTTTATAACGGTTGGATGTGTCATGCCTTCCTCCTGTTAATGAACTCAGCGGAATAAATTCCGCCGAGGGGTAGCATTAAGTCTGGACGAAATAGCTAAAAACGGTAGTTAAACTCCTCTCCTTTGCGCGAGTTTACGCGTCGGAGAGGGCGTTGATTAGCGCGCAGCCTCGTAAATACGGCGGCTGACGTCCAGCGTAATATCCTGATTTTCACCGAGCTGGGTCATGCCGTGCTCTTCCAGTTTCGCCAGCAGCGCCGGGATGGAGCTGCCATCCAGACCGTAGGCGGAAAGGCGCGTCGGGACGCCCATCTGTTCGAAGAAATCACGCGTTGCGGCGATGGCGGCGTCAATGCGCTCTTCCTCGGAACCTTCGGTGATGTTCCAGACGCGGGCGCCGTACTGCAGCAGCTTGGCGCGTTTAGCATCGCGTTTTTCATTCCACAGGGCCGGCAGAACGATAGCCAGCGTCTGGGCGTGATCGAGACCGTGCATGGCGGTCAGCTCGTGGCCGAGCATATGGGTCGCCCAGTCCTGCGGCACGCCTGCGCCAATCAGGCCGTTCAGCGCCTGGGTGGCCGCCCACATAATATTGGCGCGAACGTCGTAGTTTTCCGGCTCTTTCAGCGCTTTCGGGCCGTCTTCCACCAGGGTCAGCAGAATACCTTCGGCAAAGCGGTCCTGGATTTTGCCGTCGACCGGATAGGTGACGTACTGCTCAACGGTATGGACAAATGCGTCAACGACGCCGTTAGCCACCTGGCGCGGCGGCAGGGTGTAAGTGTAAACCGGATCCAGAATAGCGAACACCGGCTGGACGTGGGTGGACATAAACGCGCGTTTGTCGCCGGTGGTTTTACGCGAGATCACCGCGCCTTTATTGGATTCGGAACCGGTCGCCGGCAGCGTCAGCACGGAGCCCATCGGGATAGCGCTGGCCACTTTGCTGCCGTAGGTTTCGAGAATTTCCCACGGATCGATACTGGAATCGTAGTGGGCCGCCGCGGCGATGAATTTGGTGCCGTCGAGAACGGAGCCGCCGCCCACCGCCAACAGGAAAGTGATCTTTTCATCACGCGCGATTTTCACCGCGTTCATCAGCGTTTCGTAGGACGGGTTTGGCTCGATGCCGCCAAATTCCCGAACGTCAATGCCGTTCAGCGCGCTCAGAACCTGATCAAGCACGCCGGTTTTCTTCACGCTACCGCCGCCGTAGGTGACAAGCACGCGTGCATCCGCCGGGATTTGATCGCGCAGATTTTCAATCACGCCTTTACCGAACAGAATGCGGGTTGGGGTATGTAGGTCGAAATTATTCATGGCTGGTGCCCTCAAATAGATAAAACCGCCAACAGAGACAATACCTCTGCCAGATGACGGACATTGTGTTCCCGCGGGCCGTTCCCCTCAATGCACATTCCTGCCGTTGTCTTGCCCATTTCTCCTTGGGGCTGGAGAAATTCGCCGGAAGTGCGCACAATGCGAAGGTATAAAAACGTTCGGAGAAGCACGATAAATGAACCGCGCTGAGATATGCCAGCTATTAACGCATAAGGTTAATCAGCTGAAAGATAAAGAAGAAATGCTTAATGCTCTGCTGCCGGATATTCGCCTGCTGTACGGTACCCAGCCGGGGACGCGCACGCCGGTTATGTATCAGCCGGGGATCGTTTTTCTCTTTTCCGGGCATAAAATTGGCTACATTAACGAGCGTACCTTTCGCTATGACACCAATGAGTATCTGCTGCTGACGGTACCGCTGCCGTTTGAATGCGAAACCTTCGCCACTCCGGAAGTCCCGCTGGCGGGGATTCGGCTGAACGTCGAGATTCTTCAACTGCAAGAACTGCTGATGGATATCGGGGAAGATGAGCAGTTTCAGCCGTCCATGGCGTCGAGCGGGATCAACTCTGCGGTGCTGTCCGAAGAGATATTGTGCGCGGCGGAGCGCCTGCTGGATGTCATGGAGCGCCCGCTGGACGCGCGCATTCTTGGCAAACAGATTATCCGCGAAATTCTCTATCACGTGCTGACCGGGCCGTGCGGGGGGGCGCTGCTGGCGCTGGTCAGTCGTCAGACCCACTTCAGCCTGATTAGCCGCGTATTGAAGCGTATTGAAAGCCAGTACACAGAGAACCTCAGCGTCGATCAGCTGGCGGCGGAAGCGAATATGAGCGTCTCGGCGTTCCACCATAACTTTAAATCGGTCACCAGCACCTCCCCGCTGCAATACCTGAAAACCTATCGCCTGCATAAAGCGCGCATGCTGATGATCCACGATGGTATGAAGGCCAGCGCGGCGGCGATGCGGGTGGGGTATGAAAGCGCGTCGCAGTTCAGCCGCGAGTTTAAGCGTTATTTCGGCATGACGCCGGGGGAGGATGCGGCGCGTATCAGAACGATTCAGGGGATGTGACGAACGATGTAAGGGCGGCGAATTCGCGCCGCCCCGGTAAACGATCAGGCGTTACAGTATTTCTTTTTAATCACCACGATAACCGTACCGAGCAGCCCGGCGATCAGCAGCGCGATAGGCAGAATCATCAGGCAGGTCATAACCTGATCTTCATGGCGCTTAACGAAGGGAATCATGCTCAGCGCATAGCCCAGACCGGTGACTACGCCAACCCACAGCAGCGCGCTCAGCCAGTTGAAGAACTGGAAGCGGCGGTTTGGCAGCCCGGAAATGCCCGCCATGGTAGGCAGAAGGGTGCGAACAAACGCCAGGAAACGCCCGGCCAGCAGCGCCAGCAGGCCGTGTTTGTCAAACATGCAGGTTGCCCGCTGATGGTACTTATGCGGCAGATGCCCAAGCCAGCGCTTAACCGTAACGGTGTTACCCAGCCAGCGCCCCTGGATATAGCTCAGCCAGCAGCCGAGGCTGGCCGCGGCGGTTAAAATGGCGACCGTAGGTACAAAGTCCATTACGCCTTTGGCGATGAGCGCCCCGGCGAGCAGCAGCAGGCTATCGCCCGGTAAAAATGAGGCGGGCAGCAGACCGTTTTCCAGAAACAGGGTTGCGAACATGACCAGATATACAACGCCCACAACGTGGGGGTTTGCCAACGCGGCAAAATCATGCTGCCACAGCGCGGCGACAATTTCTTGAATGACAACCATGGACTTTCCTAAGTGGTACCGTGTTTTTTGTCTAGTGTACTCCTGAAGAGGCTCGGGCACCTTGATCCCGGGCGCAACTAAAGCGGCCGTTTTTCTAAAAAACGTCCGCTATTGTTGCCACTGACCGTCACTTTACACGATACGCGCGAAGCCCGCCGCTAAATCATCCAGCAGATCGGTAACATTTTCTAACCCGACATGAAGGCGGATCAGCGTGCCGCTGAAATCAACTTCAGCATCAGGACGGATTGCGGCAATGTGTTCCGGCTGGTTGGCTAAAATCAGCGATTCAAAGCCGCCCCAGGAGTAGGCCATGCTGAACAAGCTGAAGTGGTCCAGATAAGCGGAGAGTTCGGCGTCGGTCAGGCGTTTATTGAGCACGAAAGAGAACAGACCGCTGCTGCCGGTGAAGTCGCGCTTCCAGTACTCATGGCCTTTGCTACCGGGCAGGGCGGGATGATTCACGCGCGCCACCTGCGGATGCTGCGCCAGCCATTCGGCAATCTGCAGGCTGCTTTCATGGTGCTGACGCAGGCGTACCGCTAAGGTGCGCAGGCCGCGGCTGGTCATATAGGCGGTATCGGCATCCACCATTTGCCCCATCAGATAGGCGTTTTCGCGCAGCTGCGCCCAGCAGCGCTCATTGGACACGGCGGTACCCACCATCGCGTCGGAATGGCCGATCAGATATTTGGTGCCGGCCTGAATGGAGATATCGATACCAAACTCCAGCGCTTTAAACAGCACGCCCGCCGCCCATGTGTTGTCGATCATAATGATGGCTTCGGGAGCGACGCGACGTACCGCCGCGACGATCGCCGGAACATCATGGACTTCCATGGTGATGGAGCCGGGGGATTCGAGGAACACCACGCGGGTGTTCGGCTGCACCAGACGAGCGATATCGCCGCCGATGAGCGGGTCGAACCAGCCGGTGGTGACGCCGAGTTTGGCGAGAATTTTCGTACAGAAATCCTGGGTAGGCTCATAGGCGGTGTTGGTCACCAGAATATGGTCGCCCTGCTCGACGAACGCCAGAATGGTATTCGCGACCGCCGCCGCGCCGCAGGGGAAGAGGGCGCAGCCGGCGCCGCCTTCCAGCTCGCACATCGCTTCCTGCAGGGAGAAATGGGTCAGCGTCCCGCGACGCCCGTAGAACAGCTCGCCTTTGGCGCGGTTGCGCGTCGCGTGCTTTTTCGCTTCGACGGTGTCGAAAACCAGCGATGAGGCGCGCTGAATGACGCTGTTTACCGAGCCCAGGGTGTATTTTTTGCTGCGCCCGGCGTGAACCAGCGCAGTATCAAGATGTTTATCAGCCATGTTCAGATAACCTGTTTTTATACGTCTGGACGTCTAAACTAACATGAATGCCCGTTGATGTACCGGGTCGCGGCGGATACAGGTAAAAATTTTATCAACGGCGGGGTCAGCAACTTTTTTACTGCGTAAGCGCAAGGAAAATAAACGTGATTTGCTGCACAGTGTAAATACTAATGAGAACCACTATCAATTCGATGTCGTTTTGATATTATTGTGCGCAGATTTTGTGATTTACGTCCTGGAGATACAGTGTGGGTAATAATTTGATGCAGGCGGATCTCTCCGTTTGGGGTATGTATCATCATGCCGATATTGTCGTTAAGGTAGTGATGATCGGCCTGATTCTGGCGTCGGTAGTCACATGGGCTATCTTTTTCGGCAAAGGCGCAGAGATCCTGGCCAGCAAGCGCCGCCTCAAGCGCGAACAGCAGCTGGTTGCTGAAGCACGCTCTCTCGACCAGGCCAGCGATATCGCTAACGGTTTCGATGCGAAAAGCCTGACCTCGCAGCTGATCAACGAAGCGCAAAATGAGCTTGAGCTTTCCGCGGGTTCTGAAGATAACGAAGGCATTAAAGAGCGTACCGGTTTCCGACTGGAGCGTCGTGTGGCGGCGGTAGGTCGTTACATGGGACGCGGCAACGGTTATCTGGCGACCATCGGCGCGATTTCCCCGTTCGTCGGCCTGTTTGGTACCGTCTGGGGCATCATGAACAGCTTTATCGGGATTGCCCAGACCCAGACCACTAACCTGGCGGTGGTTGCTCCGGGTATCGCGGAAGCGCTGCTGGCCACGGCAATTGGCCTGTTCGCTGCGATTCCGGCGGTGGTCATCTACAACATTTTTGCCCGCATGATCGCCAGCTACAAAGCGTCCCTTGGCGATGTCGCCGCCCAGGTTCTGCTGCTGCAAAGCCGCGACCTGGACCTGAGCGCCAGCGGCGTTAAGCCGGTACGTACTGCCCAGAAACTACGCGTAGGTTAATGCTTTATGGCGATGCATTTTAACGAAAACCTCGATGATAACGGCGAAATGCACGACATCAACGTGACGCCGTTTATCGACGTCATGCTGGTGCTGTTAATCATCTTTATGGTGGCGGCGCCGCTGGCTACCGTCGACGTGAAGGTGAATCTGCCTGCTTCCTCCAGCCAGCCGCAGCCGCGTCCGGAAAAGCCGATCTATCTGTCGGTGAAGGCGGATAAAACCATGTTCCTCGGCAATGACCCCATTACCGACGAGAGCATGATCGCCTCGCTGGATGCGCTGACCGAAGGCAAGAAAGACACCACCGTCTTCTTCCGCGCGGATAAAACCGTGGACTACGAGACGATGATGAAGGTTATGGATACCCTGCACCAGGCGGGCTATCTGAAGATTGGCCTGGTGGGCGAAGAAACCGTCAAAGCGAAGTAACCTCTCTCCACCCATCTTCTCAGGCTGGCCTTGCGCCAGCTTTTTTATCTCCTCGAATCGCTCTCTTGTTGGACGCCTGTTGCTATAACGTTGCCCTGTTGCGGTATAATGGCGGCCGTTTATGTTAACTGACAGGATCTTATGGAACGCTTTCTGGAAAATGCTATGTACGCCTCGCGCTGGCTGCTGGCGCCGGTTTATTTTGGCCTTTCGCTCGGTTTGATTGCGCTGACGATCAAATTTTTTCAGGAGATCTTCCACATACTGCCGCATATTTTCAGCGTCAGTGAGTCGGATATGATTCTGACCCTGCTGTCGCTGGTGGATATGACCCTGGTGGGCGGTCTGCTGGTGATGGTGATGTTCTCCGGCTATGAAAATTTTGTTTCCCAGCTGGATATCAACGAGGGCAAGGAGAAGCTCAGCTGGCTGGGCAAAATGGACGCCACTTCGCTGAAAAATAAGGTTGCCGCCTCCATCGTGGCGATCTCTTCCATTCATCTGCTGCGGGTGTTTATGGATGCGAAAAACGTCCCGGACAATAAGCTGATGTGGTACGTCATCATCCACCTGACCTTTGTGCTGTCGGCCTTTGTGATGGGCTACCTCGATCGTCTGACCAAAGTGAAACACTGATCCCTCCTCTCCCGGCGGTGTTGGCCGCTGGGCTTTTTACTCCCCGTTTCTGCTTTTCTCCGCTGGCGTATGTCCGGGCTTCTGCTTTGCTTAAAGGGCGCTTAATAACGGAGGCAGGGTGATGACGCGACTAACGGCCAAAGATTTTCCGCAGCAGCTGCTCGAATACTATGACTACTACGCCCACGGCAAAATCAGCAAACGCGAGTTTCTCCAGCTGGCGGGGAAGTATACCGTCGGCGGGATGACCGCGCTGGCGCTGTTTAACCTGCTGAAGCCCGACTATGCTCTGGCGGAGCAGGTGGCGTTTACCGACCCGGATATCCGCCCGGAGTATATTCATTACCCTTCTCCTGACGGCCACGGCGAAGTGCGGGCTTATCAGGTGACGCCGGCGAAAATAGCCGACAAAGCGCCCGCCGTGGTGGTGGTTCATGAGAATCGCGGCCTGAATCCCTATATTGAAGACGTTGCCCGGCGGGTGGCGAAAGCGGGCTATATCGCGCTGGCGCCGGATGGCCTGAGTTCCGTCGGCGGCTATCCCGGTAATGATGATGAAGGCCGCGCGCTACAGCAGAAAGTCGATCCCGTGAAGCTGATGAATGATTTCTTTGCGGCGGTCGCGTTTATGGCGAAGCATCCGCAGGCGACGGGGAAGGTCGGTATCACCGGGTTCTGCTACGGCGGCGGCGTCAGCAACGCGGCGGCGGTGGCGATCCCTGAGCTGGCCTGCGCGGTGCCGTTTTACGGCCGCCAGCCGCCGCTGAATGAGGTCGATAAAATTAAAGCGCCGCTGCTGCTGCATTATGCCGGACTCGATAGCGGCATTAATGAAGGCTGGCCCGCCTATGAAAAAGCGCTGAAGGCACACAATAAAGTCTACGAGGCCTATATTTATCAGGGTGTTAACCACGGCTTTCATAATGACTCCACGCCGCGCTACGACCGGGCCGCGGCTGACCTGGCCTGGCAACGCACGCTGGCGTGGTTTGAGAAGTATTTGCGCTAAAAACCGGAGGCGGAAGCCTCCGGCGGGCATGGGCGCTACGCCTGGCGTTTATCTTCGGTTTGCGTGTCGAAGTCGCTGGCGTCATGGCGCTCGTGAAGCTGCTCGTTGAGCGGGCCTGAGGTGCGGTTAACCATCCGCCCGCGCTGAACGGCGGGGCGCTTACCCACATCCTGCGCCCAGCGCAGCACGTTTTTATAGCTACCGGCATCCAGGAACTCGGCGGCGTTGTAAACATTCCCCAGCACCACGTTGCCGTACCACGGCCAGATGGCCATGTCGGCGATGGTGTACTCCTCTCCTGCCACAAAACGGCCGCGGGCAAGCTGCTTGTCCAGCACGTCAAGCTGGCGCTTGGCTTCCATCGTAAAGCGGTCGATCGCGTATTCGATTTTCACCGGCGCATAGCTGAAGAAGTGGCCAAAGCCGCCGCCGAGGAACGGGGCCGAGCCCTGCAGCCAGAACAGCCAGTTGAGGGTTTCGGCGCGGCCTGCCGGATCTTTGGGCAGGAAGAAGCCGAACTTTTCCGCCAGATAGAGCAGGATGCTGCCGGATTCAAAAACGCGGGTCGGCGGAGTGGTGGAGTGGTCGCGGAGCGCGGGGATTTTTGAGTTCGGATTAACCTCGACAAAGCCGCTGGAGAACTGATCGCCTTCGCCGATGCGAATCAGCCAGGCGTCGTACTCCGCGCCGCTGACGCCTAACGCCAGCAGCTCTTCCAGCATAATGGTCACTTTCTGGCCGTTGGGCGTCCCCAGCGAATAGAGCTGAAGCGGATGCGCGCCCACCGGCAGCTCCCGATCGTGCGTTGCGCCGGAGACGGGACGGTTGATATTGGCGAATGCGCCGCCGTTGTTTTGCTTCCATTCCCACACTTTAGGTGGCTGGTAGTTATTCTCTGACATGCTGATCTGCCTTTTTAGTGAGGTGTTGATGTCGTGTCGCTGGCGTTACCGCGCCGGCGCGGGAGAGTCGTACTAAGCCAGAATCCGCGCGGCCCATACGCTGACGTCGTCGCCGCTGCCGAGATCCGCCTGCACCAGGCCGTTAACCATAAAGGTCGGCGACACGTGGATGCCGTTCTGGCGCGCGTACTTGCTATGCCATTTGATCTCGTTTTGCAGCTCCGGGCGGGCAAACGCCGCGGCCAGCGAGACGTGGCTATAGCGTTCGATACGCTCGATAATCTGCTGCGGCGTGGCGTTCATGTTCGGCCCGCTGCAGTGGTCGGTAAACTCAAACTCTTCGCGGTGGTCGGCGACGGCTTTAAGCACCTTATGCGCCTGCTCGCGGCCGTGCGGCAGGGTGGACGCGGCGAGAACGCAGCGGACGATGACGCCGGAAAACAGATGCCACGGTTGAGACTGCAGACGAATTTTGATCGTCACGTTATCCGCGCCAACTTCATCCAGCAGGTCATCAAGCTTATTAAATGCCCGCACGGAGAAAGGACAGGTGGGTTCGAGGAACACCTCAAAGGTGCGGGGGCCATGCCCCCAGACCAGCGGTTGGGCGGTCAGATGCGATGGTATGCTCATTGTCGACTCCTGATTGTTTTTTTATCTCAAATAACGATATCACTTTTGCCCGGGGGCGCAGGCTTATTTTCCTTAAGGGCACGATTAGCGAATCGAATGAGTGGTATCATCATTCCACCTCTGTCTGGTAAGTGCCTGCGGCAGGATAAGAAGAGGGAGTTTTGTTTCGCCAACTGCCCGGGCTGCATTAATTTGAGGTCAGGCTAAATGAGCAAAGGTTCCACAAGCAGTGACGCCCCGTTTGGTACACTATTAGGCTACGCACCGGGCGGCGTGGCGATTTATTCTTCTAATTACAGTAGCTTAAATCCGCAAGATTATCCGGATGACGCCACGTTCCGCAGCTATATCGGTAATGAGTATATGGGGCACAAATGGCAGTGCGTGGAGTTCGCGCGCCGCTTTCTGTTCCTCACCTACGGTTTTGTTTTCACCGACGTCGGCATGGCCTACGAAATCTTCTCCCTGCGTTTTCTCCGCGAGGTGGTCAACGACAATATTCTGCCGCTGCAGGCGTTCGCCAACGGCTCCCGCCGTCCGCCTCTCGCCGGCTCACTGCTGATCTGGCAGAAAGGCGGCGAGTTTAAGCACACGGGCCACGTGGCGGTGATTACGCAACTGATAGGGAATAAGGTCAGGATCGCCGAACAGAACGTCATTCACTCGCCGCTGCCGCAGGGCCAGCAGTGGACCCGCGAGCTGACGCTGGAAGTGAAAAACGGCCTCTACACGATTAAAGACACCTTTGCCGATACCGAAATCCTCGGCTGGATGATTCAAACCGCCGATACCGAGCACAGCCTGCCGCAGCCGGTGCTGCCGGGTGAGGCGATGGCCATCAAAGGCGCGCGTCTGCCGAATAAAGGCCAATACCGCGGCAACTGGCTCAACGAGAAAGATTCACTGCAAAAAGCCTACGTGGAAGCCAACGGCCACGTCATCAATAAAGACCCTTACCAGTATTTCACCATCACCGAAAGCGCCGAGCAGGAGCTTATCAAAGCCACCAATGAGCTGCATCTGATGTACCTGCACGCCACCGACAAGGTGATGAAGGATGACAGCCTGCTGGCGCTGTTCGATATTCCGAAAATTCTCTGGCCGCGTCTGCGCCTCTCGTGGCAGCGCCGTCGCCATCATATGATTACCGGCCGCATGGATTTCTGTATGGATGAGCGCGGGCTCAAGGTGTATGAGTACAACGCCGATTCCGCGTCCTGCCATACCGAAGGCGGGCTGATCCTCGAGCAGTGGCTGAAGCAGGGCTACTACGGCACCGGTCACAACCCGGCGGAAAATCTGCTGGATGAGCTGGCCGGAGCGTGGAAGCACAGCCGGGCGCGTCCTTTCGTGCACATCATGCAGGATAAGGATCTGGAGGAGAACTACCACGCGCAGTTTATCCAGCGTTCGCTGACCCAGGCCGGCTTCGAGAGCAAAATTCTGTTTGGCCTGGATGAGCTGCGCTGGGATGCCGCCGGGCAGCTGATTGATGCCGACGGGCGTCTGGTCAACTGCGTCTGGAAAACCTGGGCATGGGAGACCGCTATTGAGCAGGTGCGGGAAGTCAGCGCCGATGAGTACGCGGCGGTGCCGATACGTACCGGACACCCGAATAATGAAGTGCGCCTGATAGACGTTCTGCTGCGCCCGGAAGTATTAGTCTTCGAGCCGCTGTGGACGGTCATCCCCGGCAACAAGGCGATTTTGCCGGTGCTGTGGTCGCTGTTCCCCAATCATCGCTATCTTCTGGATACGGATTTTGTGGTCAACGAGCAGCTGGCGGAAAGCGGCTATGCGGTTAAGCCTATCTCGGGCCGCTGCGGCAACAATATCGACCTGATAGGCCCGCAGGACGAAGTGCTGGATAAAACCAGCGGCCAGTTTTTCGACCGCAAAAATATCTACCAGCAGCTGTGGTGCCTGCCAAAAGTGGATGGCAAATACATCCAGGTTTGCACCTTCACCGTCGGCGGTAACTACGGCGGGACCTGCCTGCGCGGAGATGATTCTCTGGTGGTTAAAAAAGAGAGCGATATTGAGCCGTTAATCGTGCTAAAAGACACAGATAGCCGTTAAGTTTGGCCCCGGATTGCGGCGGTGAGCGCCTTATCCGGGCTGCGGTTCTCGTCACCTGCGGCATTTGTAGCCCGGGCAAGGCGCATCGCGCCGCCCCCGGGGGAAGGCCGCAGGATGCTGAAGAATATCCCGGAGGCGATGCTGCGCATCTGTCCGGGCTACCGAACATACGAACCCGTAGCCCCAGTGAGCATAGTGCGACCGGGGGAATGAACGGTAAAAATAGATAAAACATCACAACAACAAGACAGAAAAGGAAAATAGTATGCACGATCGGCGACTCGCCGCCCGCGCGGGTGAACTTAAGCCCTCCGCCGTCCGCGAACTCCTCAAGCACAGTAAGCTGCCCGGCGTTATCTCTCTGGGCGGCGGTATTCCGGCCCCGGAGCTTTTTGATACCGAAGGCCTGAACCTGGCGGTGCAGCAGGTGATGAACGGGCGCTTTAACGATGCGTTCCAGTACGGTTTGACCGAAGGTTATCCGCCGCTGCGTCAGGCCGTTAGCGAACTGTGTCAGGCGCGCGGCGTGGCCTGTTCGGCAAGTCATGTCTATATCACTTCCGGTTCGCAGCAGTCGCTGGATATCGTCGCCCGCACCCTGCTCGATCCGGGTGATGCGATTGTCGTTGAGCGTCCGACCTATCTGGCGGCGCTGCAGGTCTTCCAGCTGGCGCAGGCCAATATTCTCAGCGTGGATACCGACGATGACGGCATGCTGGTGGAACAGCTGGCCGATCTGCTGGAAACCACGCGTGTGAAAGCCGTTTACCTGGTGCCGACGTTTGGCAACCCCGGCGGGAAAACCCTGAGCGAAGCGCGCCGCCGCCGCCTGGTTGAGCTGGCGAAAAAGCACGACTTCGTCATTATCGAAGACGATCCGTACGGTGAAATCAGCTTCACTGATGAAGTACGCCGCCCGCTGTATCAGTATGCGGTTGAGCTGGGCTGTGAAGATCAGGTGGTTTATACCTCCACCTTCTCCAAAATCCTCGCGCCGGGGATGCGTATTGGCTGGATCGTGATGCCGGACTGGCTGGCGCAGCAGACGGTGATCGTTAAACAGGCGGCGGATCTGCACACTAATATGCTCTCGCAGGTCATCACCGCGGAATACCTGAGCATGAACCGCCTGGAAAGCCAGATTGCCCTGATCCGCGAAGATTACCGCAAGAAGTGCGTGGCGCTGGCCGACGCGCTGGAATCGCAGCTTGGCGAGCATCTGGCGTTCAGCCGTCCTAAAGGCGGTATGTTCCTGTGGGCTCGCTTCCGTTATCCGTTCGATACCATGGAATGGATGAAGAAAACGCTGGAAAATGGCGTGGTCTACGTACCAGGAGAAGCGTTCTATAACGATAACCCGGATACCCGCACGCTGCGCCTGTCCTACTCGACGGTGTCGACAGAGGGTCTGATGACCGCCGTCGAGCGCCTGGCGAAGTCGCTGTAATCGCCGTGCTCCGCGCCGTCGGCGGCGCGGGGCTCCCTTCTCGTTTTCTTCTTTAAGCCCCTGTTTTTATGCGAATGCATGACCTGCCCGGCGGGCGAAAATCATCAGTGCGTAATGTGAAAACGGGATTGGCGGGTTTTTTGAATCGCCCGCAGCCGATGGCTACGGGCGAGAGAAACACAGAGGCGGGCGGTTTTGCGGCTTATCGCCGGCCCGGGTCGTTAATCCTGGTCGGTAATGCGATCGTCAAGCCAGATCAGCATCAACGTGGAAAGAAAAGCAACAGCGACGGTACCAATAGCTAACAGCATAAGAAGAGCCTCAGGGGTTTTTATTATTTTTCTGCTTTGACCGATGAGCGATTATTTCTGTCTGTGATGGTGACTTTTGTTCCTGACTGGGATGTTGCGAGGGTGAAAAAATCGTCAGCATCAATATCGAAATTGAGAACGATTTCTTTGTACTTCCCACAATTCATTAACTCTTTTGCTTCTTTCATACTACTGGCTGTAATAGTAGGCATCAGTTTCATCTCGTTTAAAAACTGAGAAGCAAAATAAGAGCTTGTCGATACCAGATCAACTACTTTTTATGGTAAGGACAATCATGCATCAGATTGATGATTGCCGCTGCCAGTAGCGGATTGAAACATAATTTCTGTTTTACCTTTCCTGCCAGCGTTTCGTTTTGCCCATGGCGGCGAAAAATGCGCCGATCCTCGGCGGTGTATGTTTAACCGCTTTGCATTTTCGTGGCTAAGAGCAAGCCGCCCGCGGCGGCGGCCTGCTGGGGATGTTTAAAAGGCGTAGCCCACGCTAAGGCTGCCGCTGTAGCCGTGGCTGTCGCCGCCGCTGGCGACGTCAGCCTGGCCGCCAAGGTTCAGGCTCAGCGCACCGCGCGTGATGCTCAAACTGGCGCCAGCGTTGACCATGTCACGGCTATCGAAGGCCGCGTTCTGTACGACCTCATAGTGATAAACCTGTCCCTGAGTGCGTACCGAAGGGCCGCTGAAACTGTGTTCATAGCCGATATTTATCGCCGGCGTGAAGCGCCAGCCGCCGCCGTTTTGCGAATGAAATGCGATACTCACATTGGCAATACCGCTGGCGTTATTTTCACTGACGCGGTCGACGTTGAGCGCCAGCTCGCTGCCGCTTTCGCGGAAAGCGTCCATCCGCAGGTGGGTCAGGCGGGTCCCGACGGCGTACTCAACGCTGGCAAAATCGAGCGGACTGACGTAGCCGAGGCGCAGCGTGCCGCCAACCAGCTGGCCATGGGTATCGCCGGTGGCCGTACCCAGCCCGCCATTCAGCCGGCGCGTACTGCTATAATCGATCCAGCCTGCGTTAAGATCGGCGGCGGCAAAGAGGCCATGATTTAAATCCTCAAAAGCATAGCGACCGCCGAACCCCAGCAGAGTGGTGTTGGCATCCGCATCGGCGCTGGCGCTGCCCAGCGAGCCCCAGCTATATCCCAGAGTGCCGTAGCCGCTAAGCTGCGCGTTAAACCGCCAGGTATAGCCCAGCAGCGAGCCGGTGGTATGCTCATTACTGCTGGCGGCGCGGGCGGAACCATCGGTGCCAAGATAGCCGCTAAGCCCGGTCAGCCACAGTTTTCCTTCCCCATCCCGCAGCTGACGGCTATCAATATTCGGCGTTAACGCCCTGTCTAATCGCGAGCCGCTGCGCAGCAGGTAGCTGGCGGCGTCCGCGTAAATCTGCCCGCCGACCTGAGTCTCCACGCCGCCGAGGGTTCCGGCATCAATGGCCGATTGCAGATAATAGTTATAGTCGGTGTAGCGGCCCGATAGCTCGCTGTTTTGCAGGGCGTTAAGCAGCGCAGCGCCCTGCGCCGCATTCCCCCGCAGTTCGCTTTGTCCCGGCAGCTGGCCGTACTGCACCATTTTGCCGCGCAGGACGTAGAGCGTCTCCTGCGACAGCCCCAGGCCCTGCTTCAGATAGTTATCCACCGATCCGTACTCGCGGCTGATTTCATCCAGCCCGGCCTGAAGATAGCTGGCATCGACGCCCAGCAGCGGCTCGTAAATCGCCGCCATGGCGGGGGGCATCATCGCCAGGGTCGCTTCGACGCGCTGGCGGGTATAGTCGTTGGTGGCGAGGTAGTTTTCCATAATGGTCCCCTCATCGACGCCGGCAATGCTCAGCAGCATCGCGGCGGTCCAGCCGGTGCGGTCCTTGCCCGCGGTACAATGGAACAGCGCTGCGCCGTCGGCGCTGGCCAGATCGTTAAATAGCGTGGTGAACCGGGCGCGCATCCCGGCATCGCTGACGAAGGAGACGTTGGTCTGCTGCATCATCGCTTTGGCTTCAGCGGCGCTACTGAACGTTATTGAGGTGATGTTGCTGCCCGAAGCGGTGTTGCCGATGATATCAATATGGGTATACCTCGCCCCGTCGGGCATCACGTCCGGGCTGCTGGCGATTTCGCTGGCCGTGCGCAAATCATAAACATCGCTGATACCGAGCGTGCTCAGCGTCGCCTGGTCCGCGGAGGATAATGCCAGAGCATTAGAACGATAAAAAACGCCGGTGCGCAGGGTGCCGTCGTGGCTGGTGGTATAAACAGACGTCGTGCCAGCGATATCGCGGAAATTATCCATCGTAGCGAGTACGGGCGTATTTATCGGCGCAGCGTAGAGCACGCCGGAAACGCCGGCGGCGACCAGAGAGAGCGAAACGGGAATATAGCGAATCAAAATAAGCCTCGATAATTATTGGTTATAATTTACTGTTTATTAAGGCTTGGAAATATAAGAGGAGATTGTGACGGAATTATTTCCAGAACGATTTTTTTAAAATAAATAGGGTGATAATAACGTCGGGATATCGATTAAATATAACTTTTTCGCGCGCTAAATACTGTTATTCATTCGCCATGTTTATGTTTAACATTCCGCTCGTCGCAGCAGAATGTTATTTTCTATTATTGTCAGCGAGTCATTTTGCGCAGTAATACGCCTTAATCCGGGCGCTGCTTTTCGCTCATCAGCTGGCGACAGCGCTGCTGGTCCTGGCTGATACTTTTCTGCTCTTCCGGCGTCAACTGCTGCCAGGTGTCCAGCATCCGTTGGCCCAGAGCGGGCACGTAGTGGGTCTTATGCAGCGCATAATCCGAATTGCCGCCTTCAATCATATTTTCCATATCGCGGAGAAACGCACGGCTGTCCTGATGGTCAATAACGCAGAAGACGGAGCGGTAGTACGCGACGTCCTCTTCGGCGTAGCGGGGCGTGAACCATCAGATAAGTAGAGCGATAAGCGCCAAAAGCGGGGCAATAAAAACGAGTTTCTTCAACATGAGTCATTCAAAAAGGCAAATTGAAGGATCAGTGTAGCCGTTGATGAAACAGGATGTAAGCGCCGTCGCGGGCCGGCAGCGTAATTCCGGCCCGCAGCGGCGCCGGTCAGTAGCCGACCTTATAGATCCGTCCGCTCTGAACGCCTTCTACGCTGCGGCGGTAGGCCTGAGCCACGCTGGCGGCGGGGACGCTGGTAAAACCGGGGAAGAAACCGTCGTAGGCTGCCGCCGATTCCGTTAATACGGTGGGGCTAATCAGGTTAATACGTATTCCGCGCGGCAGTTCGCAGGCGGCGGCGCGAACGAATCCTTCCAGCCCGGCGTTGACGGTGGTGGCATTGACGCCCTGAGCGATGGGCTCATGGGCGACGATCCCGCTAATCAGCGTAATAGAACCGCCGTCGTTCAGATAATGCTGGCCGGTCAGCGCCAGGCGAATCTGCCCCAGGAGTTTATCCTGTAGGCCCTGGTTGAAATCGCCGTCGGTCATGGTCGCCAGCGGGCCAAAGAAGAGATTGCCAGTGGCGGAAACAATCGCGTCTACCCGACCGGTTTTCGCAAACAGGTTCTGCACGCTCTGCTGTGAGGTGATATCGACCTGATAGTCGCCCTGAGTGCGGCCGACGCGAATGACTTCATGACGCTGGTTTAATTCTTGCGCAACCGCGCGGCCAACGGTACCGCTGGCGCCAATAATGATGATTTTCATAGCAGGTTCCTCTCTCGGGTGAGAGGCTATTCTTTAATAAAACAAATATCGGATAAACTGGCTAAAAGTTAAATGATTGCTAACCAGGGGTTTGTAATATGGATAAGCTGCGGGCGATGGAGACCTTTATTGCGGTCGTGGAGTGCGGAAGCTTTACCGGCGCCGCAGCGCGGCTCGAGATGTCGGCGGTGATGGTCGGGAAATATATCGCGCTGATCGAGCGGCAGCTTAATACCCGTCTTCTTGAGCGCAATACCCGCCGCCAGAGCCTGACCGACGCCGGGCGGGTCTATTTTGACGAGGCGAAACGCGTCCTGGAGCAGGTCTCCATCGCCGAAAGTTCAGTGGAGAGACTACGGGTCGCGCCCGCGGGCACGCTGCGGATAAGCGCGCCGACGTCGTTTGGCGCCTGCGTGATTGCCCCGCTGACCGCCACGTTTCTGCAGGCCTGGCCCGACGTGCGCGTGGAGCTGGATCTGACCAACCGGATGGTCGATCTGGTGGATGAGGGCATCGATCTGGCGATCCGCATCGGCGAGATCCGCAATAACGATCTGGTGGCAAAGTATCTCGCGCCCTACCGGATGACGATCTGCGCCGCGCCCGGGTATTTAGCCCGCCACGGTACGCCGACAACGCCTGCGGACCTGGTCGATCATCTCTGTTTGTCGCATACGGTGTGGACCGCGCGCAATGAGTGGAAGCTGCCGGGCGCGGAGGAGGGCGTACGCTGGAAGCGCGACGCTGTTCTGCGCTGTAATGATGGCTACGCGCTGCGAACGGCGGCGATCGCCGGCGCCGGGCTGCTGCTGCAGCCGGAAGTGCTGCTGGCGGATGCGCTCGAGTGCGGCAAACTGGTGCGCGTGCTCGAGGCGTATACCCCGCAGCCGAGGCCGATTCACCTGCTCTGGCGGCAGGATCTGCGGCCGCTGCCGAAGCTGACGCGATTTGTTGAGCATCTTCTGCAGGGGCAGGGCCAGAACGGGTAGACTGCTTAATTCTCTGCCGGGCGGCGGGCCTGATGTGATGGGGGATCTTGTCGCCCGGCAAGGCGTTAGCCGCCGCCGGGCAATCTGCTTAGTCGCGCAGCGCGTGACGCCAGTCGGCGATCAGATCCTGCGGATCCTCAATCCCTACCGACAGACGAATCAGCTGCGGAGTAATGCCGTTGGCTAAACGCTGCTCCAACGGGATCGACGCGTGAGTCATGCTAAACGGCTGGCTCACCAGGCTTTCCACGCCGCCGAGGCTTTCCGCGAGGGTAAATAGCTTCAGCTTGCGGATGATCCGCTCGGCGTAGCCATCGTCGCCTTTGACCACCACGGAGATCATTCCGCCGGGAAGCGCCATCTGCCTGCGCGCCAGCTGATGATGCGGATGCGAGGCCAGCCACGGGAACCAGACCCTTTCGACCTGCGGCTGCTGCTCCAGCCACTCGGCAAGCAGCAGCGCATTGCTGCTGTGGCGCTCCATACGCAGCGCCAGGGTACGAATACCGCGCAGCGTCAGGAAGCTGCTGAACGGGTCGAGGACGCCGCCGACCGCGTTTTGCAGGTAGCCCAGCTTTTCCGCCAGCGCGGCGTTGTCGCCGACCACCGCCAGCCCGGCGACCACATCGGAGTGGCCGTTAAGGTATTTGGTCGCCGAATGCACCACGATATCAAAGCCCAGCTCCAGCGGACGATGGATCGCCGGCGAGGCGAAGGTGTTGTCGGTGACGCTGATAATATTATGCCGCCGCGCAATGGCGGCGATGGCGCTGAGGTCGGCCAGCTTAAGCAGCGGGTTGGTCGGCGTTTCAACCCAGATCATGCGCGTGTCGGGCCGAATGGCCGCTTCGATGGCCGCCAGATCGTCGGGCTTCACCCAGCTCACCCGCAGGCCGGCGCTGCGGCGGCGAACGTTTTCAATCAGCCGGTATGTGCCGCCGTAGACGTCGTCGACGGCGACCAGGTGGCTGTCTTTATCCAGCAGCTCCAGCACGGTTGAGATGGCCGCAAGGCCGGAAGCAAAGGCGTAGCCGCGCGTGCCGCTTTCCAGGTCGGCAATCGCCGTCTCCAGCGCGTGACGGGTCGGGTTGCCGCTGCGCGAATATTCGTACCCGGTATGCTGCCCCGGCGCGGGCTGAGCAAAGGTGGAGGTGGCATAAATAGGCGGCATCACCGCGCCGTGTTCATCGGTAAATGTGCCACTATGTACGCTCAGGGTATGCAAATTTGTCATTGAGAAGTCCTTACTGTTCGAGTCGGTTACGCCAGGTGGTCAGCACATCGCTGCGGGTAATGAGGCCAAGAAAACGATCGTTGTCGGCGATAACGGCCACCAGGCCGCGATCGAAAATGGCCTTCAGCGCGCTTTCCGGCGCGTGCTTATCCAGGGTCTCCACGTTACGGGTCATCGCTTCCCTGACCGGCAGAGAAAAGCGCTGACTGTCGCCCTGGACGTGGCTAATCAGATCCCATTCGTCGACGATGCCGACGACGCGGCCGTTTTCCAGCACCGGCAGCTGCGAGATGTCGTAGAGGCGCATACGCGCGAGGATGGCCGCCAGGGTATCGTCCGGCGCGGCGGTGACGGTTGCTCCTTCGTCGTGGCGCAGAGCGATAAAATCGCTGAGATCGCCGCGCGATGGACGGCTTAAAAAGCCCTGCTGGCGCATCCAGTCATCGTTAAACATCTTTGATAAATATTTATTGCCGCTGTCGCAGGCGAAGGTCACCACGCGTTTAGGTGATGTCTGCGCCCGGCAGTAGCGCAGGGCGGCGGTGAGCAGCGTTCCGGTAGAGGAGCCTGCCAGAATGCCTTCAACCTGCAGCAGCTGGCGGGCGGTGGCGAAAGCTTCGCTATCGGTGACGCGGTATGCGCTGCGGACGCCTTCAAGATGGGCCAGCGGCGGAATAAAGTCTTCGCCGATCCCTTCCACCAGCCAGGAGCCGGTTTCGCCGTAGCGCCCGGTTTCGACCTGGTCCGCCAGAATGGAGCCCGCCGGATCGGCGAGGATAAATTCCGTTTCAGGGGAGTGCTCAGCAAACCAGGCCTGAAGCCCGCCGAGCGTTCCCCCGGAGCCGACGCCGACGACGATCGCGTCGATATCGCCATCCAGCTGCTGGAAGATTTCCGGGGCAGTGGTGGTGGCATGCGCCAGCGGGTTAGCCTCGTTATTAAACTGGTCGATATAAAAGGCGCCTGGCGTTTCGTCGGCAAGGCGCCGGGCGTAGTCCTGATAGTAGGCGGGATGGCCTTTGTTAACGTCCGATCGGGTAAGCTGTACCTGCGCTCCCAGCGCGCGCAGATGGAAAATCTTCTCGCGGCTCATTTTGTCCGGCACCACCAGAATCAGGCGATAATTTTTCTGCGCGGCGATCAGCGCCAGACCGAGGCCGGTATTGCCGGCGGTGGCTTCGATAATCGTGCCGCCGGGTTTTAATTTCCCTTCGCGCTCTGCCTGCGTAATCATGGATAGCGCGACGCGGTCTTTTATCGAGCCGCCGGGATTTTGATTTTCCAGTTTTAGAAACAGGCTGCAGGGGCCGGTATCAAGCTTATGGAGCTGCAGCAGGGGAGTATGACCAATCAGGTCGCTAACGGAATGAAAAACTGACATAACATTTTACCCATTCGTATCGAGATGATTTGAATGGTAGGGCTGCAAAATTGGCATTTTAAAGAACTTTTGTCTGCCGCTAAGAGCAAAAAGGAATATAAGATGCTTTTTAGCCGTCCGGAGGGAAAGGTTGTTAGCCGCCTGGGCGTGTCGATTTCCAGAATAGCGCGCTTTTGCCCGGTTTCTCACCGAATTATCCGTATTTACGCGCTGCTTTATCTCTATTTCAGAAATGGATTGCCGAAAATAATCGATGGATCTCTGGGGCTATTTTAGATGTTGGTGAAACTATCAACGTCGCGTATACCGGCGCGGCAGCCAAAGACAGAAATTCAGACGAAGGAAATTAAAGCTAATAAAGTCGGCCTGCTCGCTTCAATAAATCGTCTATATCAGGAACCTCTTTCCGGAAATATCCTGACCTGGGTGTCATTCAGGCGGGAAATTGTCTGGTACGATCCAGTTAACAGAACAGGAACATAATTTATACCTGAAAGACATATACATGTAATGATTCAGTCGTAACCAGTTACAAGGAAGCTACTATGAATAAAAACGACATGAGTCCTTTACCCACCAATACCCATGAGTGGTTTTTTAATCGTAACAGCATCATCATTTTGCTCGATATTGTTTTGTTTATCGTTCTCTACAACACGCTACCCTATGAGCCGAAGGTGGTCATGGGGCTGAGTATGCTCGCTTTTATCGCCGTATTATGGTTAACGGAAGCGCTGCACGTGACCGTTACGGCAATCATGGTTCCCGTCATGGCCGTGCTGCTGGGGGTATTTAATACCCAGGCGGCGCTAAACAGTTTCGCTAACTCAACGATATTCCTTTTCCTCGGCGGTTTTGCTCTGGCGGCGGCGATGCATGTACAGGGGCTGGATAAAGTCATTGCCGATAAGGTATTAGCGATGGCGAGGGGCAAAATGCGCCTCGCGGTCTTTATGCTATTTGGCGTGACGGCGCTGCTGTCAATGTGGATCAGTAATACGGCGACGGCCGCAATGATGATGCCGCTGGTATTGGGGATCCTGAGTAAAGTCGATGGCAAAAACCGCCATTCGACCTATGTGTTTGTGCTCCTCGGTATTGCCTATAGCGCCAGCATTGGCGGAATGGCGACCATCGTCGGCAGTCCACCGAATGCGATTGCCGCCGCCGAGGTGGGGCTCTCCTTCTTTGACTGGATGAAGTTCGGTCTCCCGGCAATGATCGTCTTACTGCCAGTCGCTATTGCGATTCTTTACCTCGTGTTCAGGCCGGAACTTAAGGGGACCTTCGAAACGAATAGTGAACAGGTCGATTGGGATAAAGGCAAAATAGTCACCCTGGCTATTTTTGGCCTTACCGTATTCTTCTGGATTTTCAGCGGACCCATTAACGATCTGCTGGGCGGTTTTAAATCCTTCGATACCATCGTGGCTTTAGGCGCCATTATATTAGTCAATTTCGCCCGGGTGGTTCACTGGAAGGATATAGAAAAAACGGCTGACTGGGGCGTGCTGTTATTATTCGGCGGTGGTATCTGCTTAAGTAATGTGTTGAAAGAGACGGGTACCAGTCTGTTCCTGGCAAACCAGATTAGCGGGATGGTGGCTCATATGGGGATATTTATTATTATCCTGGTGATTGCAACATTCGTGGTATTTCTGACCGAGTTTGCCAGTAATACGGCCAGCGCCGCTTTGCTCATTCCCGTATTTGCCTCAGTGGCTGAAGCGTTCGGCATGTCTCCTGTGATTCTGTCGGTATTGATTGCCATTGCGGCTTCATGCGCTTTTATGCTGCCCGTGGCGACGCCGCCAAACGCTATCGTTTTCGCCACCGGCCATATCAAGCAGCAGGAGATGATGCGCGCCGGCCTGTTTTTGAATGTCGCTTGTATCGTCGTTTTGACCGGATTTAGCATGTTGTTTTGGGTATAACTTCTGATAAGCGAGTTTCCACCCAATATCTTGCAAATTAAGACTGCCGTGCGGCGAATAATCGAACGGAGTTCGATGGAGAGTCCGGTCGCAGAAAAGCAAAAACCCGCCTTTTGGGCGGGTTCTTTAAATAGTGGTGCCCGGACTCGGAATCATACCTACGATTAACGTGCTGTTTGTTATTGGTTTTGTTGATATTGCTTGCAAAAAGCCCCCACGAAGGCCCCTACAAAAAATCGCTTTGGTTTGGTGAGAGGTATCACGAAAAATCGGTGTTTAAGGAGAGAGGCTTCGTTATGTGTGGAGTCAGGTCCACACATAACGGTCTGAGGTTCACATATAGCGGATGGAACTCCACACATAATGTTCGAGGTCCGCATTTAACGGTGTGACAAACTTCAATCTTTATCTTCGCATCAGCGGTGTTAACTATGATGCGCTTTTCATCCGCTTTATTCTCCTGCCGGATAGCCGTGATCCCCGGTCTGCCGTTCAGCGATTCAGTAATACACATCAAGGCGTCATTGATGACCGCCAGATCGGTATCGCGATCAGTAAAGGTCTTATACGCCAGATCGATATCCACCGACAGGCGAGGGAAATCTTGTACAAATAAGTTGATTGCCGTGCCGCCTTTCAGGGCGAAACAGGACTCCTGCGCCACATGCGGCAGGGCAGTCATTAATAGCCTGACCTGTCGGGCATAACTATCACGCAGATCCATCTTCGACTCCTTCCGGTTTAAATGCGCGGGGAACGGTGATTTGATAATCCGGCTCCAGCCAACCGCCGGGAACGATTTGCCGTTTTCCCGAGCCTGTTTCTATACCGCTTTGATCGAGGTACTGAAAGTAAGGATGCTCATTGCGTCGGGCAAGGTAGAGCATCACGCGGTTGGTTTTAACCGAATGACTGGCGAAGAGCAGCGCCTGTAATTTACGCGGGCTAAGAAGATTCATCCCCTGAAACAGAGCATCGGCATGTTCGAACGAGATCAAGGAAGGAACGCCGCAGGCGATCTCATACGCGGCCAGTTCCGGTACGCTGCCCACTAACTGTCGGTCGCCGATTTTAAGTTGTGTCGTGAATGACGGTATATCAACGGTGAGGCCAGAGGTATACAGCGTGACAAACATCGCGGATGGTTCAAAGACGACAAACCATCCCGGCAGCTTGACGTAAGCCGGAAGCGTGAGCCAGATTTGCTGCCTGCCCGGCTCGGTATAGTGAGCATAGTCCTGTAGCGCAACGCTGGTCAGTCCCGCCACGCGAACCGGTTTTTCCCACTGCGTTTGCAGGCAATAAACCGCGTCCACCCAGTCCGGCTCACGGCCCGTCCGTCAGTATACGCCGTGCGCGATCCGCCTGAGCCAGCCATTCTGCACATAGAGGTAAGAGAGCTTACGATCTATGCCGTTACGAGTGAGCCATGACTGGAGCAACACCTGACCAGGTAGGGTGTTTTGCATCAGCCAGTTTAGATAGTTTGGCAAATGTCGTCTCTTGATAGACAATTTCGATAATTATTAAACCATTATGGTTCTCATACTCTCGCTGGTACAGGTGATTTTGGAATCATTTTGAATAGTGATATCCAAAGCATTTCTATAACTTTTTGTTTTCTTTGTTTAAATTTTATCTTTATGGATTTGTATGGTATATGAGCAACAAATGCTATACCGGTTTCATGTCGGTCATGAAGGCTTTATGGTGCTTTGAGGCCACGTATTTAATCGTGTTACGGATCTGGTGAATGACGCACAACTGCACCTCTGTCTGCGGATAAATGCTGTTTATTGCCTCCGGGAGGCCAGTCAGCCCGTCCACGCAAGCAATCAGGATGTCTTCAACGCCACGGTTTTGCAGGTCACTCAATACGGATAGCCAGAAGTTAGCGCCTTCACTTTCTGACAGATACAGGCCCAGAACTTCTTTTTTGCCTTCCAGATTCAGCGCCAGAACGGTATAAACCGCTTTGCTCTGGTAACGGCCATCCTCACGGATTTTATAGTGAATAGCATCCAGCCAGACGAAGTGGTAAACCTTCTCCAGCGTGCGCTGTTGCTACTGTTTTAGTTCAGGGATGACTTTATCGGTTACTGTACTGATGGTGGCGGTGGACACGCTGAAAGCATAGAGCTCTTCAATTTCCCGGCTGATATCCTGGTAACTCATCCCCAGTGCGAACAGGCGAATAATCTTGCGTTCGATCTCGTCGGACAGCGTGATCCGTGCTGCGATTAAGAAACGCAAAGTGTTCCCGACAGACGACTCGGTACGGAAAGTGGTTTATCTGGCGATCAAAGATGCGTCAAAAAATGGAGTATGCCGATCCAGAACTGGCGGCTGGCGATGAGTCGTTTTATTATCGAGTTCGGTGACCGCCTGAGCGATCACCTTTTATAGTGGCAGTTACACAGAATTACAGACAGGCTCTTCTGCTTCGGATAAATTTAGCAACGGCTTGTAACGCCTCATCCGCTTCAGGTATCTTTCCCACCGATGACTGAAATACATGCCAGAGCCCGTCCCATATCTCAAGCTCAACTTGCATCCCAGCCTTTTTAGCATATCGGGAGAGGCGTAATGCATCATCGCGCAATAACTCCTCGCTTCCCACCTGAATAAATACGGGAGGAAGTCCAGACAAATCACCAAACAGGGGAGAGACAAGAGGATCGCTTCGTTCACTGTCCGAACAGTAGTATTTCACGGTCATTATCAGGTCTTCTATGCAAAGCAGCGGATCAAGATCCTTACACAGCGTTATGCTCTTACCTGAAAGTGTGAAATCCAACATGGGTGATAGCAGAACAGACGAGTCCGGCAAAGGATCTTGATGCTGTTTTAACAAGAGTAAAAGCGACATGACCAGACCACCACCACTGGAGTCTCCCGCGAGGATAATGTCCTCTGCTGAATAACCATTAGCAAGCAGCCATAAATAGGCCTGATGACAATTTAATAAGGCCGCAGGAAATCGATTTTCTGGCGCCAGAGGATATTCCAGTACCAGAGTTCGGCAACCAGAATATTGTGCGAGATAGGCAGCGAGTTTTCTGTGAGTCAGACACGAACCCTGAGAATTTCCACCTCCGTGGAAATAGAGAATAATCCTGGTATTTATCGAATCTGGATATGAAATCCACTCCGCGGTCACCTCTGTATCGTTAACAGTTTCGATACATACACCCGCAGGTAGCGTTGCCTTTGTGGCTGCAGACTCCCAGACCTGGCGCTGAATGGAGAGTGGAGTATGCAAAAGAAAATGAATATTCTCATCATGATTTTCAAACAGTTTCGCTTTATAATCTTTTGCTCCGTTACTCAGCATGTTCATTCCTTTAGCTGCTTACGCCAGAAATAATAATTGTCGGTAGTGCTTTTTTTACATTTTAATAGGCATTAATTTATTTACTCATTCATACACAATCTGAGAAATACGCCACATTATAAGTTTATTAAAATTGTTCAGTTTTTTTTATCTTTCTCTACTAACTGACAAATAGCTTACTTTTTCAACGACGCTGGTGATAAGGGTTTTCCCGCAAAACAAGCAGACCTGCGCTCAGGCAAGTGATGCGAGAGAGCGTGGGGCAGGCAAAATCCCTGGCAATGATTTTTTTCTGGCGGAGAGGGTGAGGGGACTTTGACGGGAAGCTAGTGCTAGTTCCCCAAAAGCAAAAACCCGCCTTTTGGGCGGGTTCTTTAAATAGTGGTGCCCGGACTCGGACTAACGCCGCAGGCGTTGAACAGCGCGCTTGTCGCGCTGGCCCCGAAGGGGTGAGCCGCCGTGCGGCGAATAATCGAACGGAGTTCGATGGAGAGTCCGGCCGCAGAAAAGCAAAAACCCGCCTTTTGGGCGGGTTCTTTAAATAGTGGTGCCCGGACTCGGAATCGAACCAAGGACACGGGGATTTTCAATCCCCTGCTCTACCGACTGAGCTATCCGGGCAACGGGGCGCATTAAACCTGATTCACCGCACCTCGTCAACGAAATTTATCTGTTTCGCAGCAGACTGAACAATCTATCACCACATTGCGTCAAAAGCACGCATCTTCAGGCGAAAAACGCCGTCCAGGCCACTGAAATCGGCATCGCCAGCACCAGGGCCGGCAGCATATTCACCACGGCGAACATTTTAATTCCGCAGATGCGCAGACCGGTCGCGACCAGCAGCATGCCGCCGACGGCGGTGAAATCCGCCATCATCATCGGCGTGGTTAACGGCATAATCAGCGACGCGCAGGCCGCCAGCGCCAGCTGGATGGCCAGCATCGGTACGCAAATGGCCGAGACGGCCAGCCCCAGGGTGCAGGCGAAGATAGTGGCGGTAAAGAAGTCGAGAAACGCTTTGGCAATGAGAATGCTGGCGTCGCCGGTCATTCCTTCGCGCATCGCGCCGAAAATCCCGGTTCCGCTGGCGCAGAACAGCACGATTATCGCGACGTAGCTTTGAATATAGGACTCATGCGCTGAGACCTTTTTCTGCCCCTTTTTGGGCGAAAGCAGCTGCTGGAGCTTACTGACCAGCGTATTAATGCCTTTCTCCATGTTGCACACTTCGCCGAGCAGCGCGCCCACCAGCGTTGAAAGCACCATCACCGGCAGGTTGGCGCATTTGATCACCAGCAGAATGCCGATGCCCAGCGACGCGAGGCCAAAAATAGAGGTCATTGATGTACGAATCCGTTCCGGCAATCTTTGACTTAAGAGTGCGCCGAGTACGCCGCCCAAAAGGACCGCGCCGGCGTTAATAAATGGCCCTGTAACCACAGCATGACTCCTGTTAATTATCCCTAATGACTGCATTATTATGACGCTAAACGGGCCAAAAGGCTTGCGCATCCGTGGTATGGCTGCATACGTAATTCATCTTGCGCGGTAGATTTAAAGGTGACATGATTGCGCGAATTTTCTCCTCTCCTGAATGAGGCCGCCGTGATGACGACATCGCCGCTACATCGCCGTTGCCGCTGCGTACAGATGCGCAGGCAGCCTCGTCTTGCTACCCTTACACTGCAACTTCTGCCCACCATGCGGTGAGCGTAACGCAGGCTCACTGCAGGACAACAGTAAGATCGGACGCGGTCTGCTTTTACTGATGTCTGGCGGTCGGAGCTGGGATCCAGCCAGACCCTGACATTTCGTTGGCCAGAGCCCAGACGCCCTGGCCGAAGCCTTTTACTCTCCGGAAACGGGTATTCGCGCTCATGAAATCAATGCACATTGCCGCCAGCCGCGAGCTGGTATCCCGCCTGTCCACCCACCGTCGCGTGGTGGCCCTGGACAGTACAGATTTTACCGATGTGGCGGCAGTCGTCATTACCGTAGCGGACAGCCGCAGCGGCATCCTTGCGTTACTGAAACGCACCGGGTTCAACCTGCCGGTTTATCTGTTCAGTGACGCTGACCACGAAAAACCAGAAGGCGTGACGGCCATCGTTAGCGGCAAAGAGCAGGAGTGGCTCGAACTGGAAGCCGCCGCCTGCGGCTATGAAGAGAACCTGCTGCCGCCGTTCTTCGATACGCTGACCCAATACGTTGAGATGGATAACAGCACCTTCGCGTGTCCGGGCCATCAGCACGGCGCCTTCTTTAAGAAGCATCCGGCGGGACGGCAGTTTTTCGACTTCTTTGGTGAAAACGTCTTTCGCGCCGACATGTGCAACGCCGACGTTAAGCTTGGCGATCTGCTGATTCATGAAGGGTCTGCCAAACACGCGCAGAAGTTCGCGGCGAAGGTCTTCAACGCCGATAAAACCTACTTCGTCCTTAACGGCACCTCTGCGGCGAACAAAGTGGTGACCAACGCGCTGCTGACGCGCGGCGATCTGGTACTGTTTGACCGTAACAACCATAAATCCAATCATCATGGCGCGCTGATTCAGGCCGGCGCAACGCCGGTTTATCTCGAAGCGTCGCGTAATCCGTTTGGTTTTATTGGCGGTATCGACGATCGCTGCTTCGATGAGAAATACCTGCGCGAACTGATACGCGAGACGGCGCCGGAAAAAGCCGATGCGCCGCGCCCGTTCCGCCTGGCGGTGATTCAGCTCGGTACTTATGATGGGACGGTGTACAACGCCCGCCAGGTGGTCGATAAAATCGGCGGTCTGTGCGACTACATCCTGTTTGACTCGGCCTGGGTCGGCTACGAGCAGTTTATCCCGATGATGGCCGACTGTTCGCCGCTGCTGCTGGACCTGACGCCGGACGACCCGGGCATTTTTGTCACTCAGTCGGTGCACAAACAGCAGGCCGGTTTTTCGCAAACGTCGCAGATCCATAAAAAAGATAACCACCTGCGCGGACAGGAACGTTTTTGCCCGCATAAGCGGCTCAACAACGCCTTTATGCTGCACGCCTCGACCAGCCCGTTTTATCCGCTGTTCGCCGCTCTGGACGTGAATGCCAAAATTCACGAAGGAGAGAGCGGGCGCCGCCTGTGGGCGGAGTGCGTGGCGCTGGGTATCGAAGCGCGCAAGGCGATTATCGCCAACTGCAAAATGATCCAGCCGTTTATTCCACCGGTGGTGGCGGGGCGTCCGTGGCAGGATCATCCCACTGAAGCCATCGCCCGCGAACGGCGCTTCTTTAGCTTTGAGCCGGGCGCGCGCTGGCACGGCTTCGAAGGCTATGCCAGCGATCAGTATTTCGTTGACCCCTGTAAACTGCTGCTGACGACGCCGGGGATCGATGCGGAGAGCGGAAAATATACCGATTTTGGTATCCCGGCGACCATTCTGGCCCACTACCTGCGCGAAAACGGCATCGTGCCGGAGAAGTGCGATCTGAACTCCATTCTGTTCCTGCTGACGCCCGCAGAGAGCGCCGAGAAGCTGGCGCAGCTGGTGGCGATGCTCGCCCAGTTTGAGCAGCATATTGAATCCGACACCCCGCTGGCCGACGTTCTGCCGACCATCTTTAATAAATATCCGGTGCGCTATCGGGATTACACCATCCGCGAGCTGTGCCAGGAAATGCATAACCTGTACGTCAGCTTTGACGTGAAGGATTTGCAAAAAGAGATGTTCCGCAAGAGGAGCTTCCCGCGCGCGGTGATGAACCCGCAGGACGCCAACCGCGAGTTTATTCGCGGTAACGTTGAACTGGTGCGCTTAAGCGAAGCCGAAGGGCGCATTACGGCGGAGGGCGCGCTGCCGTATCCACCGGGCGTGCTGTGCGTCGTGCCTGGCGAAATCTGGGGCGGGGCGGTGCTGCGCTATTTTCTGGCGCTGGAGGAAGGCGTCAATATGCTGCCGGGCTTCTCGCCGGAGCTCCAGGGGGTCTACAGCGAAACGGACCCTGACGGCATTAAGCGGCTATATGGCTATGTGCTGAAAGCATAAAAAACGCGCCCCGTTGATAACACCGGGGCGCGTTTTTTTATTCGTAAATCTGGGGTAAGCCGTTTATTTAATGTGCGACGGTCTGCGCCCCGGTTGGTACGCGGACGTGCTTGTACTTAAACAGCGCCACAAAGGCAAAAGCCAGAACCAGCGAATAGCCGGCGAAAATCAGCCACACGGTTTGCCAGTCGGTAATCCCTTCGAGGGTGAAGTGCTCCACCACTTTGCCGCTTACCATCCCGCCAAGTATGCAGCCGAAGCCGTTGGTCATCATCAGGAACATCCCCTGCGCGCTGGCGCGGATTTCCGGGCGAACCTCTTTTTCCACAAACACCGAACCCGAGATGTTGAAGAAGTCGAAGGCGCAGCCATAAACGATCATCGACAGCACCAGTAGCACGGTGCCGAACGGGGTCGGGTCGCCGTAAGCGAACAGGCCGAAGCGCAGCATCCACGCCACGATACTAATCAGCATCACGTTTTTGATGCCGTAGCGGCTGAGGAAGAACGGGATGGTCAGGATGAACAGGGTTTCCGAGATCTGCGAAATCGACATCATCACCGAGGCGTGCTGCACGATAAAGCTGCTGGCGAACAGCGGATCTTTATCAAAGCTGTGCAGGAAGGTGTTGCCGAACATATTGGTGATTTGCAGTTCGGCGCCCAGCATCATCGAGAAAATAAAGAAGATCGCCATACGTTTGTTTTTAAACAGCGCGAAGGCATCAAGGCCCAGCATGGCGGTCCAGCTCTGGTTTTTCTGCTGATTGGCCACCGGAATATGCGGCAGCGTCAGGGTGAAGAGCACCAGCAGCAAGGAGAGCGCCGCGCCGATATAGAGCTGCATATGGCTCAGTTCAAAGCCGGAGAAGCTGACGCCCCACATGGCGAGGATAAAACCAATGGTGCCCCAGATACGAATCGGCGGGAAATCGGTCACGATATCCATATCCGCAGACTGCAGGCGGTAGTAAGAAATGGTGTTAATCAGCCCCAGCGTTGGCATATAGGCCAGCGAGTTGAGCAGGATGACGAGGAACATTTCCCCCGGCGTGGTGACCTGGGCGGCGAGCCACAGCGTCAGCGCGCCGACCAGATGGCAAATGGCATAAACCCACTTGGCGCTGATCCATTTGTCGGCAACGATACCGAGCAGCGTCGGCATAAACACCGCGGCGATACCGAGTGAGCTATAGACCGCTCCGATGGCCGCACCGTCGAACTTGAGGGTGACGAACATATACGAGCCGAGCGTGGTCAGCCAGCTTCCCCAGAGGCAGAACTGCAGGAACGACAGTACTTTGAGCTGCAGCTTAAGATTCATGTTTTGATCCTCACGGATATAGAATTGTTTTGTGTTTTAAATAACATTTATGGCGTTATTTTGGTTGGATTCTATCATTTATGCGATGGATGCTTTTGTTAACTGCCGCAGAAAATCGCAAAACAGTTGCGCAACTCTATTGTGTATAGCAGAAGGAAGGCGCCCTTGAGGAAACAAGGGCGCTGGAGGGAGATTACCTGCGGCGGTAGCCTTTCTGCGCAGAGTTAACCTTATACAGATAACGACGCGACTCGGCGGAGGGGTGACGGCTGGTGATGGTCTGATAAACATCTCCCGGCGTCATGTTGTTGATGATATTCGCCGCCTGAACCTTATCGCTGGAGAAGACCCGCAGCACGCTGCCCGCGCCGCCGTTATAGGCGGTGATGACCGCATAGCGACGCGAGGTCGGGTTGGTGATGCCGGACAAATAGACGTTGTTCAGCATCGCCAGATAGGCGGTGCCGGTGTCGATGTTATTGACCGGATCGAACAGATAGCTGCGGCTCGGCAGGCCTGATTTGCCCTGCGAACGGAATACGTCCTTCCCGGCGCTGTGCTGCACCACCTGCATCAGCCCCAGCGCGTCGGCGTGGCTGACCGCATAGGGGTTAAAGGAAGATTCGGTTTGCATAATTGCCAGGATCAGCGATTCATCAACGCCGTATTTGCGCGATGCCTGACGGACCATGCCAATGTATTTATGCGCGCGTTTGTCGAGGTGGTTCGGCACCAGGTTGATGGTGATGCTGTAGATCATGCGCGGGCCGTTGCTGCGGCTTTTCAGGCGCGTTTGCAGCAGATAGTCGGCGAAGCGCGAGGCGCGCCACTCCCAGCGAATCGACTCGCCGGTGTTATCCACCACCTGACCGTACAGGAACGGCTCTTTTGAAATCTGAATATCATCGACGTCGGAATAGAGGTCGATGGAGTTCGGGTCGTCGCCCATCAGCAGGGTTTTAATAATCGCCTGGCGCAGGCGCCCGGCCGGGTCGGTGCCGGCGATGGTTTCGACGGTAATCGTCCCCGCATCAAAGTTGATATGGCTACGGGTCTGATACTGGTCGGTGTATTTGACGTAGTCCTTCGGCCCGGCGAGCAGAACTTCGTTATAACCCCAAATATTCTCGATGTTATGGGCGAACTGGCCCATCAGAATGTCAAAGCCGTTGGTGTCCTTTACCCACGCCTCGTTGTACTCGGCGCCTTTTTTGGTTGAGCTGGAACACGAAACGAGCAAAGGCGCAATCAGCGCTAGCGCTAAGTATTTTTTCATCATTCCGGGAGTGCGTGTTGTGTTTATTGTTGTAAAGGGCCGTCAGGCCCTTACTGTTTTTCTGGCGGCGTGTAGCCTTCGATGTGCACGTCTTTACCTTCAAACAGGAACTGAACCATCTCCTGCTCCAGCAGTTTGCGATGCTCCGGGTTCATCATGCTGAGTTTTTTCTCGTTGATCAGCATCGTCTGCTTATGCTGCCACTGGGCCCAGGCTTCTTTGGAGATTTCGTTATAGATGCGTTTGCCCAGCTCGCCCGGGTACAGCTGAAAATCCTGGCCCTCGGCTTCACGCTGCAGGAAAGTACAAAAAATCGTTCTGCTCATTCTTAATCCTCTTTAATCGCCAGAAAGCTAAACCGGTGCTCCGGCTTTTAACTGTTGCAACAAGCGCTCCACGGGAGCCGCCAGACCGACGGACGGCGGCTGCGCTAAGTTATACCAGAGTGCGCCCCCTTCATCCATGCATGCGCCGGATGAGTGCACTGTAAGCCACATCGGCACAATATCCAGATGGAAATGGCTGAAAGTGTGGCGGAACGCGGTTAATTGCGTCAGATTATCGGTCTTAATCTGACGCTGGGCCAGCCACGCCCGCAGCGCATCTTCATCCTCAAACTGCGGGAAGCAGAACAAACCGCCCCATAAGCCCACCGGCGGGCGCTGGGAGAGGAACACCTCGTCGCCGTGCTGCATCAGCAGGAAATAGCCGGTACGCTCGGGGATCGTCTGTTTCGGTTTTTTGCCTGGGTATTGAGCCCATGAATGATTTGCGTAGGCCACGCAGCCGTTATTCAGCGGACAGAGCTCGCATTTTGGTTTCGAGCGGGTACACACCATCGCCCCGAGGTCCATCATGGCCTGGTTAAAACGCTCGACGCCTTTGGCCGGCGTGACGTCCTCGGCGATCTCCCACAGGCGTTTCTCAACCTCTTTTTTCCCCGGCCAACCGCTGACAGCATAGCAGCGCGCGAGCACGCGCTTCACGTTACCGTCGAGAATCGGATAATGCTGACCGAGAGAAAGGGATAAAATCGCGCCGGCGGTAGAGCGGCCCACGCCCGGCAGCGCGGCGACTTCATCGAAGGTCTGCGGGAATTTGCCGTCGTGCAGGGTGGCCACCTGCTGCGCCGCTTTATGTAAATTGCGCGCGCGGGCGTAATAGCCAAGTCCGGTCCACAGATGCAGGACTTCATCGAGGGGCGCGTTCGCCAGGTCGGTAATCGTTGGGAAACGCGCCATAAAGCGTTCAAAATAGGGGATGACTGTCGCCACTTGTGTTTGTTGCAACATCACCTCGGAGAGCCATACTTTGTAGGGCGTCTTGCCGATTTGCCAGGGCAGGGTTTTACGCCCGTATTTGTCGTACCAGTCCAGCACCTGGGCTGAAAATTGCGCGGCGAGAAAAGTCAAAGCTACGGCTCCGGGATAGCGATTATAAGGTGGCAGATTGCAGCACAAGGGCGAGAGGCTGTAAACCCTTGCATCCGCCGGGTAACTTTGGATAATGCCCGTTTTCCGAACACTCTCACAAGCAGACTTAACTTTTATGAAAAACGACGTCATATCTCCGGAATTCGATGAAAACGGCCGTCCGCTGCGCCGTATTCGCAGCTTCGTCCGTCGTCAGGGCCGCCTGACCAAAGGTCAGCAGCACGCGCTGGACAATATTTGGCCGGTGATGGGCGTTGAATTTAACGATGCGCCACTCGATTTCGCCGCGCTGTTTGGCCGTGAGGCGCCGGTCACGCTGGAGATCGGTTTCGGTATGGGCGCTTCGCTGGTGGCGATGGCGAAAGAGAAGCCGCAGCAGAATTTCCTCGGCATTGAAGTGCACTCGCCGGGCGTCGGCGCCTGCCTGGCGTCCGCCGAAGAAGAGGGCGTGCAGAACCTGCGCGTCATGTGCCACGATGCGGTGGAAGTGCTGCATACGATGATTCCGGATAACTCCCTGAGCATGGTGCAGCTGTTTTTCCCTGACCCGTGGCACAAAGCGCGTCATAATAAGCGCCGTATCGTTCAGCCGCCTTTTGCCGAACTGGTGAAAAGTAAACTGAAGCTGGGCGGCGTCTTCCATATGGCGACCGACTGGGAGCAATATGCCGAGCATATGCTGGAAGTGATGTCCTCGCTTGAAGGGTATCGTAACCGGTCTGAAAGCAACGACTATGTGCCGCGCCCGGAATCGCGCCCGGTAACCAAATTTGAACAGCGTGGCCATCGTCTTGGCCACGGCGTATGGGACTTAATGTTCGAGAGGGTGAAATAATGGCAACGAATCGTAGCCGTCGTCTGCGTAAAAAAATGCATATCGACGAGTTTCAGGAAGTGGGTTTTTCCGTCGCGTGGCGTTTCGCGGATGGAACCAGCGAAGAGCAGATCGACCAGACCGTTAACGATCTGATTGATGAAGTGATTGAGCCTAATAAGCTGGCCTTTGACGGCAGCGGTTATCTTTCCTGGGAAGGCCTGATCTGCCTGCAGGAAATCGGCAAATGCACCGAGGAACACCAGGCCATCGTACGTAAATGGCTGGAAGATTGCGGGCTTGCCGATGTACGCACCAGCGAACTTTTTGATATCTGGTGGGACTAAGTTTGACAAGGGTCGGCAACTGCCGGCCCGTTTTGTCTGAAGGGAGTTAAATGATGCGCAAAACGCTGTTGGCATTGGCGCTTTCCGTCACCGCTTTGTCCGCGCATGCGGACTACCAGTGTAGCGTCACGCCGCGTGACGATGTCATCCTCAGCCCGCAGCAGGTGCAGGTAAAAGGCGAAAACGGCGATCTGGTGATTAAGCCGGACGGCAACCTGACCTTTAACGGTAAAGCGTATTCCCTGAACGCCGCTCAGCGCGAGCAGGCTCAGGACTATCAGGCTGGCCTGCGCAGCAGCCTGCCGTGGATTGATGAAGGCGCCCGCACGCGGGTAGAAAAAGGCCGCGCCGCGCTGGATAAAATTATTACCGAACAGGTGGGGGCCAGCAGCAGCATGCATAGCCGCCTGACCAAGCTTGATGCGCAGCTGAAAGCGCAAATGAGCCGCATAATTGAACATCGTAACGATGGCCTGACCTTCCACTATAAAGCCATCGATCAGGTGCGCGCCGACGGCCAGCAGCTGGTAAATCAGGCGATGGGCGGCATTCTGCAGGATAGCATCAACGAGATGGGGGCGAAGGCGGTTCTTAAAGGCGGCGGTAACCCGCTGCAGGGGATCCTCGGCAGCCTTGGCGGCCTGCAAACGGCCATTCAGGATGAATGGAAAAACCAGGAAGCCGATTTCCAGCAGTTTGGTAAGGATGTCTGCAGCCGCGTGGTCTCCCTTGAGGAGAGCCGCAAAGCGCTGGTGGGGTCGTTAAAGTAAGTTTTATTTCGCTACCTGCGCCCGCAGGTAGCGATTATGGTCAGTCGATCACATAAGCCCCAGCAGCTGCGGAATAAACAGCGAGATCTGCGGGATATAGACAATCATCATCAGCGCGATCAGCAGGGCGGCGTAGAACGGCAGCAGCGGTTTGATGAGCTGCTGAATTTTAACGCCGGAAATGGAGCAGCCAACGAACAGCGCGCTGCCTACCGGCGGCGTCAGCAGACCGATGCACAGGTTGGCGACCATCATGATGCCGAAATGCACCGGGTCCATCCCTAAATCCTGCGCGATGGGCAGGAATATCGGCGTGAAAATCAGCACCGCCGGGGTCATGTCCATAAAAATCCCAACGATTAACAGCACGATATTAATCAGCAGCAGTATCACCACCGGGTTTTCTGACACCCCCATTAGCGCATCGCTTATCATGTAGGGAATGTCGGCGTTGGTCATCGCCCACGACATGCCGACGGAAAAGCCGATCAGCAGCACGATAGAGGTCATCACCACCGATTCAAGGATCAGCTTCGGCAGATCGCGCCATTTCACTTCCCGATAAATGAGCACCGACAGGATAAAGGTGTAGACCACGGCGATAGCCGACGCTTCGGTAGCGGTAAAAATGCCGCCGAGGATCCCGCCCATCACAATAATCACCAACAGCAGGCTGGGCAGGGCGTCGAAAAACGCTTTTGCCGCCTGGGCGCAGGTAGGGCGTTCAGAAACCGGATAGCCGCGACGTTTAGCAATGACGGCACAGACCACCATAATAGCCAGGCCCATCAAAATGCCCGGCAGATAGCCGGCCATAAACAGCGACGCGACCGACACGCCGCCCGCCGTCAGGGAAAAGACGATCAGCACGTTTGACGGCGGAATAAGCAGGCCCGTGATGCACGACGAGACGTTCACCGCCGTGGAGAAAGCCGGATCGTAGCCTTTCTGCGTCTGAATGGGGTTCAGCGTGCCCCCTACCGCGGCGGCGGCGGCGACCGCCGAGCCTGAAATCGAGCCGAACATCATGTTTGCCAGCACGTTGACGTGGCCCAGAGAGCCCGGTACGCGTCCGACCATCACCTGAGCCAGATTGATTAAGCGTATGGCAATCCCGCCGCTATTCATCAGCGTACCGGCAAAGATAAAGAATGGAATCGCCAGCAGGGCGAAGTTATCGAGGCCGTTCGCCAGGCGCTGAGAAACGGTAATCACCGCGATATCCCACGGGAACATCAGCAGCATTGAACCGACGGTGGCGATGCCGATGGAGAAGGAGATAGGTACGCCAATAAAAACCAGAATAAAGAAAGAGCCAAATAGCATCAGTGCGATATAGCTGTCCATCAATTTGCCCCCGCTTCAACGTGCTTCATGTTTTTTAGCCCATTGCTGACAAAACATACTGCGTAAAACATCATAATGAGGCCGGTTAACGGCAGGATCAGATAGACGTAGCCCATGGGGATCTGCATTGCCGCTGAGACCTGGGAGGTCGACAGCGTTTTTTCAATCAGCTTCACGCCGCCGGTCACAATCACCGATCCGGCAAAAATAAAGATCAGCAGATTAATGATGACGCTGAGCAGCGCCTGCCTGCGGGGAGGGAGCGTCATCGCCAGTAAGTCGATAGCCAGATGACGCTGGGCGCCGACGGTATATGCCGCACCCAGTAGCCCGACCCAGATCATCAAAAAGCGCGCCAGCTCGTCGGTCAGGGTGCTGGGCTGGTTGAGTACGTAGCGGCTGAACACCTGCCAGACGACGCAAACAACCAGCGCAATCATAACGGCGACGGAGAATGCGGCGATCGTGCGGTCCACCGCCAGCTTTATGCGGTTAAGTATCATCATTGTTTTCCCGATGAAAGCGGGCCAGCGGCTGGCCCGCTAAGTGTTATTCGGCGGCAGCTTCAAATTTGGCCAGCAGGGCGGCCTGCTTCGGATCTTTTTTGAACTCATCAAACAGCGGCTGCACGGCGGCGCGGAACGGCGCTTTATCCACTTTGATAATTTCGCCGCCCATGGCTTTGGCCTGCGCGCGGGTGTCGGCATCGATCTTGTCCCACAGTTTTTGCTGATACGCTTCGGAAGCTTTCGCCGCCTTGATCAGGATTTGCTGCTGATCCGGCGTCAATTTGTCCCAGGTTTTACTGGAAATAACGAGGAAATCCGGGATGGACGCATGTTCATCTTCTGAGAACACTTTCGCGATTTCGATATGGCGCGTTTGCACCCAGGAAGGCACGTTGTTCTCCGCGCCGTCCACCACGCCCTGCTGCATGGCGGTATAAACTTCACCAAAGGAAATAGGGGTTGGCGAACCGCCCATTAATTCGACCATTTTTAAGGTTGTCGGGCTGGCCTGGACGCGGATCTTCAATCCTTTTAAATCTTCCGGTTTAGTGATGGGCTTTTTGGCGTAAAAACTGCGGGTCCCGGCAACATAGGCGGAAAGCGCAAAGAATCCTTTATCTTTCGTGGACTCCATAATTTCCTTGCCCACGTCACCAAAGACGACTTTATTGAAGTGATTCTGATCTTTAAACAGGAACGGTAAATTATATATCGCGTAGACGTTATCGAATGATTCCAGATCGCTGGCGGAACCTTTGGTCATATCCAGCGCGCCGTTTTGTAATAGCTCCATCGTTTCGCGCGCGCTGCCCATCTGGCTACTGGGATATATACGAATCTTCATATCACCGTTGGAAAGTTGGTTAACCTCTTTGGACATCGCCTCAAAGGCCTGATGGACAACGTGGCTACGTTCGAGGTTATGTGCCAGTTTTAACGTGACTTTTTCAGCTGCGCTGGCGCCGGAAGCGAGCAGGGCAAGCAGAGATACACACGCCAGAGAACGAGAAAAAGAGAGTTTTTTCATGAGTCGGCTCCATGCACTTAGGGTAATTGGTCAATATCTTAAAGGGTATTCCTTGTTTCTGTATGACATATTATCCTTGTTGTCGTACATCTTTAAGCTGTCTGACTCACACTTTTTCGCAATCAGGCGATCAAATACGTATTTTTGTGCGGTAGGTTATATTTATTTTTAATAAATGAATGTGAATTTATTTTTATTGGAAATGTTGAATTGAGATGATTCGGAAATAGCGATATTGATATTTCGGAAAAAACGAATAATTAATTATCCCGTTATTTTTATAACGGGATAAGCATAGCGAGGTTTATTCGCTGAGGAATAATTCGAGAAGGGAGTTCAAAAAGAGCTTACCGTGCTCGGTAATCTGCCAGCAGCGCTCATCTTCCGTCAGATAGCCCTCAGCAATGGCGGCATCGATTTGCGGACGGATTGTACGCTCATCAAGCCCGGTGTAGCGGCTAAATTCATCTCGCGGCGCCGTTTCCAGCAGGCGGAAACGGTTCATAAAGAACTCGAACGGCTTATCCGCATCTTCCACATCATGCTGGCGCTCCAGATAACGGCCTTCCATATAGCCGCGCGGGTGGCGGGTTTTCGCCGTCCGCAGAATGCGCCCGTCCGGGAAGGTCACTTTGCCGTGCGCGCCGCAGCCAATGCCCAGGTAGTCGCCAAAGCGCCAGTAGTTCAGGTTATGCTGGCACTGATATCCCGGCTTAGCGTAGGCGGAGGTTTCATATTGTTGATAGCCCGCCGCGCTGAGCAGGCCGTGCCCCTGTTCATAAATATCCCACAGCGCGTCGTCGTCCGGCAGGGTCGGCGGACGCGAGCCAAACAGGGTGTTTGGCTCAATGGTCAGCTGATACCAGGAGAGATGCGGCGGATTGAGCGCAATCGCCTGACGCAGGTCGTCCAGCGCCTCTTCCAGAGACTGATCCGGCAGACCGTGCATTAAATCGAGGTTAAAGCTGCGCAGTCCCAGACCGCTTGCCAGGTTTGCCGCGCGTTTGGCTTCCTGCGGCCCGTGGATGCGCCCGAGACGCTGGAGCTTCTGTTCGCTAAAGCTCTGTACGCCGATGGAGATGCGATTAATACCCGCGCGCTGATACTCGACAAAACGATCCGCTTCTACGGTGCCGGGGTTGGCTTCCATCGTGATTTCCGCGTTGTCCGCCAGGGGAAGAGCTTCCCGCACGCCGTCGAGCAGGGTTTGCATCGCCGGGCCTGAGAGCAGGCTCGGCGTACCGCCGCCGATGAAAATAGTCCCGATTTCACGTCCCTGCGCATAGTGGGCGTCGGCCCGCAGATCGTTCAGCAGATGCTGAACGTAGGCGTCGTGCGGTACCTCGCCCTTCAACGCATGCGAGTTGAAATCGCAGTACGGGCATTTTTGCACGCACCACGGGATGTGAATATAGAGGCTCAGGGGCGGCAAATTAGCCATTACGTAAGGCTTCCAGTAACAGTTTGAGCGCGCGTCCGCGGTGGGAAATGGCGCTCTTTTCTTCACGGCTCAGCTCCGCTGCGGTTTTACCTTCCGTCGGAACAAAGAATATCGGGTCGTAACCAAAGCCGCCGCTGCCTGCGGCTTCGCGAGCGATGATGCCCGGCCAGCTGCCGTGGCAAACCAGCGGGGTGGGATCTTCCGCATGGCGCAGATAGACCAGCACGCAGTGGAATTGCGCCTGGCGCCGATCGTCAGGCACGTCGCGCAGCGCATCGAGCAGCTTTTCGAGATTGCGCTGGTCGGTCGCGTCTTCGCCGGAATAGCGGGCGGAATAGATGCCGGGCGCGCCGCCTAACGCATCGACGGCCAGACCTGAGTCATCGGCGATGGCCGGGAGGCCGGTAATCTGCGCGGCATGACGCGCTTTCAGAATGGCGTTTTCGATAAAGGTCAGGCCGGTTTCCTCTGCGGAATCCACGCCCAGTTCGGTTTGCGCCACGATATCGAGGCCAAAATCTGCCAGCAGCGAGGCCAGCTCGCGCACTTTCCCGGGATTACCGGTGGCGAGAACAACTTTTTGCATATGAGATCCTGTTTATTCTTTCAGGGCGGCGACCCCATCGGGGATCTGCTGCGGATGAATGATTTTTATCTGTTTGTGGCGGCCCAGTTCGCCTTTCTCAATAAGCACCTGGCTTTTCGCTACGCGAAACTGTTTGGCGAGGAATTTTACCAGATGGGCGTTGGCCTGGCCGTCAACGGGAGGCGCGGTAATGGCGACTTTAAGCTCGTCGCCATGTAAACCAACGATGCTGTCGCGGCTGGCCTTAGGCTGAATATACAGCCGTAAGACCAACCCATCAGCGCAGGCTTCGACGGCACTCATAGCGCCATCCACAGCCCCGGAAGCAGAACGTTGCCGGTAGCCTGCAACAGTTCGGCGATACCCATGTTGATCACGTACAGCAGCAGAACCAGCACCATCGGCGAGAAATCAATGCCGCCCATCGATGGCAGCAGTCTGCGGATCGGACGCAGCAGCGGATCGGCCAACTGCATCAGGACATATTCCACCGGGCTGCGTCCCTGGCTTACCCAGCTCATGATTGCCATGAGCAGGAGAACCCAGAAAATCAGCGAGCCGACGGTTTTAATGAGGATCAGCAGCGCGGAGATCCAGATAATCGGCTGGAAGGTGACGACCATAAACAGCACGATAGCTTTCACGACGCAGAGAATAAAGGCGACCAGCAGGGAGGCGCTGTCGAGCGGCCCCATCGCCGGGATAATGCGGCGCAGCGGCCCAACGACAGGCTGCGTAGCCTTGACCACGAACTGCGAAAACGGGTTATAAAAGTCGCAGCGCGCCCACTGCATCCAGACGCGTAACAACACGACCATTGTGTAAAGCTCAATGACCGTTGAGAGCAGGAAAGTCAACGTCTTCATGGCGTTCCTCAGATTCCTTATTTTTTGCTGTAGTCGCGCGCGCCGAAAATTGCGGTTCCGATGCGCACCATAGTGCTTCCCGCCGCGATGGCGGCTTCCATATCATCCGACATTCCCAGCGACAACGTATCGACGGTAGGGTAGTGCGTTTTTAGCCGCGCAAATGCTACCGCCATTTGTTGGGCGACGGCAAACTGCCTTACATATTCTGACTCTGGCGCGGGAATGGCCATTAAACCGCGCAGCTGCAGATTCGGCAGTTTCGCGATCTCTGCCGCCAGCGCGTCCAGCTCGTCAACGGGAATGCCCGACTTGCTCTGCTCATCGCTAATATTTATTTGAATCAGTACGTTAAGCGGCGGCATTTGCGCAGGTCGCTGTTCGCTAAGGCGCATGGCGATCTTCAGGCGATCGACGGTATGGCACCAGTCAAAATGCTCGGCCACCAGACGGCTTTTATTGGACTGCAGCGGCCCTATAAAGTGCCACTGTAGCCCGGTTGCGCCCTTTTCCTGAAAGTAGCGGATTTTCTCCACCCCTTCCTGAACATAATTTTCGCCAAACGCGACCTGGCCTGCGGCCATCGCTTCTTCGATAGCGCCCGCAGGTTTCGTTTTACTGACTGCAAGCAATGTAACTTCTTCTGGAGCACGGCCGCAGCGTGCGGCAGCGGCTGAGATTTTGTCCCGGACCTGTGCCAGGTTATGCGCAATATCGTTCATATACCGAGGATGAGTTATGGAACTGGAAGAAATAGTGGCCCTTAGTGTAAAGCATAACGTCTCCGATCTACACCTGTGCAATGCTTCAACACCGCGCTGGCGTCGCCAGGGCAAGCTTGAGCCCGCGCCGTTTACCTCTCCGGATATTGGCAAGATACTCGCTGATTGGCTCAACGCCGAGCAGCTCGCCCAGTGGCAGGCCTGCGGACAGGTCGATTTCGCGCTGGCTCCGGCCGGCGGACCGCGCCTGCGCGCCAGCGCATTTGTCCACAACCGCGGTCTGTCGCTGGCCCTGCGTCTGCTGGCGGAAACCTGTCCGCAGCTGGCGGATCTCGGCGCGCCGGCCGCCTTAACGGAGCTGCTCAATGAGGAGAGCGGGCTTATCCTGGTCACGGGCGCCACCGGTAGCGGGAAATCCACCACCCTGGCGGCGATGGTGGGCTATCTTAATCAGCGCCTCAATGGCCATATCCTGACGCTGGAAGATCCGGTTGAGTTTATTCACCGCAGCGAGCGCTGCCTGATCCAGCAGCGGGAAATAGGTCGCCACTGCCCCTCATTTGCCGCGGCCCTGCGCGCTGCGCTGCGTCAGGACCCGGATGTCATTCTGCTAGGGGAACTGCGTGACAGCGAAACGATCCGCCTGGCACTGACCGCGGCGGAGACCGGACATCTGGTTATGGCGACGCTGCATACGCGCGGCGCGGCACAGGCGGTTGAAAGGCTGGTGGATGTTTTTCCTGCCCATGAGAAAGAGCAGGTTCGTAGCCAGCTGGCGGGAAGTTTATGCGCGGTGCTGGCACAAAAATTGTTTCCGGATACTGCTGGCGGAAGAGTTGCGCTATACGAGCTTTTGGTTAATACCCCGGCGGTGGCGAATTTGATCCGCGAGGGGAAAACGCATCAGCTGCCCGGCGTGATGCAAACCGGGCAGCAATTCGGGATGCAAACTTTTACGCAAAGCTTTCAGCAACGTACGGCTGCGGGTCTTTTATAGCTGCATCTTTTATATTCAGACATCATACCAATGGCTTGTTATGATAATGTTTTATTAATGTTTGGTATCATTATTTTATATTACAAATAAGTACCTAAAATTAAGCCGAATAATGCACGCTATGAAAAACGAATTGACATAAACCTCCCATAACCAGGAAAAAAGTTTGATAATCTTTTGACTCTCTTAAGGCATTCGATTTATGCTGTTTACAGGGATAGGAAAATTCCCATGGAATAATGTTTCAAGGTGTAAGTTTGGTTTGAATTTATAAATACACCAGCGATCGTATTCTTGTTAATTCATTTAACCGCTATGAAGGCGGGAATCAACTAAGGAGAGTTTTAAGTGATTAATTTATCTGAGAATTCGGCTTTTTCTCACCAGGTTACTTTTATTACTCACCCCTCTATTCAAAGCAAAGCATTCGCAACCTGGCTGGCTGAGAAGTTATCTGCATCAGTCGTTCTGCAAAATATTAACAAACCCCTCGCGCAGCGTCTTTTGAAAGATTCTGTAATATTATTTGATATTGCAGTTTCAAATAAAAAGTTGAATAGCGTATGGCGTGACATTATTCGTCTGCAGGCGGATAACCCCCGTTTATTGATTATCAATAGCGCGCAAAAGTATGAGCTCTACGAAATGGCGCAGTGGCCAGCGCTGTACGGCGTTTTCCGTCATGACGATGATGAATCGCGCTTAATTGAGGGCGTTAAGGCTGTGCTGAACGGCGAACAGACGGCTGAATTGAGCGTGATGCACCCGGCGATGTATGCTGCGGATCATGTATCGGCGCCTGCGGAAAATTCACCGCTGACCGAGCGTGAATGTGAAATCCTGAATGAACTTCGCTGCGGGGCGACCAATCTGGATATTGCCCGCGCGCTGTTTATCAGTGAAAACACGGTGCGTACCCATCTGTACAACGTGTTCCGTAAGCTAAGCGTGAAGAACCGGACTCAGGCGGTCAGCTGGGCGAATGAGCATTTGCGCCACTAAAAATGAAATCAGGATGATGGCGCCTGCCGCTGCGGTAGGGCGCCATCATTGATGTTCAGAAACTTTGCTCGAAGTAGCTTTCCAGAATAATGACTGCAGAAGCGGAATCCACGCTGCCTTTATTGAGCGCCCGGAATCCACCGTGTTCGAATAGCCCGGCTCTGGCTTCAATCGTGCTCAGACGTTCATCATGCAGGGTTATTTGCACGCCGAAGCGGCCGTGGATTTTATTCGCGAAGTTGCGTGCGCGCGCGGTGAGGGGCTGTTCCGTACCGTCCATATTCAGCGGCAGGCCGACAATCACGGCTTCGGGCTGCCACTCTTTCAGCAGCTTTTCGATAATATTCCAGTCAGGCTTACCGTCCTGCGCTTTCAACGCGGGAAGGGGGCGGGCAGTGCCTGTGATGCGCTGCCCTACGGCGACGCCAATGCTTTTGGTGCCAAAATCAAAGCCTAAAAAAGTGCCGCTCATTACGCATGCCCCGCTTCGGCTGGCATCGTCACGATATCGATGCCAATGAGCTTCGCAGCATCGCGCCAGCGGTCAGCTATCGGCGTGCTGAACAAAATATTCCGATCGGCCGGCGCGGTGAGCCAGGCGTTATCCAGAATCTCTTGCTCCAGCTGGCCTTTCTCCCAAGAGGCATAGCCCAGCGCAACCAGCACGTTGTCCGGCTGTTTATCCGTACCCAGCGTTTCGAGCACGTCGCGGGAGGTGGTGATCACCGTGTTATCGGAAATACGAATGCTGGAAGAAAAGTCGGAAGGCGGCGAATGCAGTATAAAACCCCGATCCTCGGCCAGCGGGCCGCCAACCATCACCGGTTTATCCAGGCGAATCTCGGGATTGCGCGGTTCAGGCGTGATTTTTAACTTCTCCAGGATCCCTTCAACCTGCAGATTTTCCATCGGCTTATTGATGATGATGCCCATGGCACCGTCATCGTTATACTCGCAGATATAGACTACGGAGCGACGGAACATCGGGTCCTGGAGAGCAGGCATGGCAATTAGAAAGTGATGCTGTAAATTCATTGTCAGAGGTTCTGTTCCTGGTTCAAAAAAGCAGCACCCAGTATGCGGGTAAAGCAAGGGAGTGTCGATTCACTTTATCTTGCAGGCTCAAGGCGCGTTGTCGGTATGAACCTGAGCGTGAATCTCCTGAGCTGGCTCCAGGCTACAGGCGCTGGCCTGTAGCCTGAATAAGCGCTTTATTTATTGAGGCGCTTCTCGATGGCATCCATCAGCATCCCGGTAATGGAAATCGGGAAGGCGGCTTCGATTTCACGTACGCAGGTGGGGCTGGTGACGTTAATCTCCGTCAGGCGATCGCCAATGATATCCAGACCGACGAAGATTAAGCCTTTGGCCTTCAGCGTCGGGCCCACGCGGCGGGCGATAGCCCAGTCGCTTTCGGTCAGCGGGCGCGCTTCGCCACGACCACCGGCCGCAAGGTTACCGCGGGTTTCGCCGCCCTGCGGGATACGGGCCAGGCAGTAAGGAACCGGCTCGCCGTCAACCACCAGCACGCGCTTATCGCCATCTTTAATGGCCGGCAGATAGTTCTGCGCCATGCAGTAGCGGCTGCCCAGCTCGGTTAGCGTCTCGGTAATCACGCCGAGGTTGGGGTCACCCTCTTTAACGCGGAAAATGGAGGTGCCGCCCATACCGTCCAGCGGTTTGAGAATGACATCGCCATGTTTTTCCCAGAAGGCTTTCAGCTGGGCTTTATTACGGGTGACCAGCGTTTCCGGGGTCAGCTCGGAGAACCAGGCGGTAAACAGCTTTTCGTTACAGTCGCGCAGGCTCTGCGGCTTATTGACGATCAGCGTGCCTTGCTCTTCGGCGCGTTCGAGGATGTAGGTCGCGTAGATAAACTCGGTATCGAACGGCGGATCTTTACGCATCAGAATGACGTCAAGGTCCGCCAGATGCAGATCCTGTTCGCCGTTGAACGCGTACCATTTATCGTAGTTCTGCTCGACGCTCAGCTTACGCGTACGAGCGCGGGCTTCGCCGTTGATTAAGTACAGATCGTTCATCTCCATATAATGGAGTTCATAGCCGCGACGCTGCGCCTCCAGCAACATGGCGAAGCTGGTGTCTTTCTTGATGTTGATGGTTGCGATGGGGTCCATCACGATGCCGAGCTTAATCATTGTTCTTCTCCGTTAACGCTTCAACCTAAGTCGCCAAAACGCACCTGCAGGGCGGTAATGGCAGTGAGCGCAGTTGTCTCTGTACGCAGAACGCGCGGTCCCAACAGGATATCAGTAAACCGGTAGCGAGCGGTCATCGCTATCTCTTCTGCCGAAAGCCCGCCTTCCGGGCCAATCAGCAGCCGGATACGTTCGACCGGCAGCGGCAGCGTATTAATGCTGGCGCTGGCGCGAGGGTGCAAATTAAGCTTCAGGCCCTCGTCCTGCTCCGCGCACCAGGCTTCAAGCTGCATGGCAGGGCGGATCTCCGGCACCACGTTGCGGCCGCTTTGCTCGCAGGCGGCAATAGCGATTTTTTGCCACTGCTGGATCTTCTTCTGCAAACGTTCGGCGTCCAGTTTAACGCCACAGCGCTCGGAAAACAGTGGCGTTATGAGGCTTACGCCAAGTTCGATCGATTTCTGGATGGTGAATTCCATTTTTTCGCCGCGGGACATCACCTGGCCTAAATGGATATGCAGCGGGGATTCACGGTTATCCATTTTGCTGCTCTGAACGTCAACCAGAACGTTTTTCTTACCTGCCTCGACAATGACCGCCTCGAAGACCTGATTGCTGCCGTCAAAAAGCTCAATTGTCTGGCCTTTACCCTTGCGTAAAACGCGACCGACGTGGTTGGCCGCGTCGTCGGAAAGAGCTATCTGGCTACCCGTGGTAATCGGTTCCGGGTGATGGATGCGAGGAATGCGCATGCTTGATATTCCGTTCTTTGCGCAGATATTCTCCTCCCCATGACAGGGGAAGGAGTGAAGCTGCAAATTAACAATTGCCGCTAGTGTAGGTTAGCTCTTTTGCGCCTGGCAAGCCTGCAGGACGTAAGGATTATGGTTGCCCTGAACTTTTGCAATACGCGCGTCGCGTTCGCACTCCCAGGTTGTTACCGGGTACAGCTTATCCCAGGCGGTAAACAGCTGGGTTTGCTGGCGGGAAAGATTGAGCTGGTAGCGGTCGCGCATATAGAAGTAGGTTCTGGCGATAGCGCCCCGGGCGCGAGCCGGCGGCTCGGCAACTTTATCTTTAAAATCAACCTTCATCGCGCACTGGCCGTACTGGCCTTCGCCGCCGTTCCACTGGCTGTACATAAAGTTGGCGCGGTCGCCGTTGACCTCACCGACCGCCGGCTGCAGGTTATGCATGTCGCTTTCCATCTTGCGGTATTCCGGATCTTTAGCGCAGTTTTTACGCCCGCCGTCCTGCCAGCATTGACGCTGATGGCCAAACTGCCACGCGGGAACCACATGCTCCCACTCGACCCGGCTGGCGCGATTTTCATTTTTACGCACTTTATAGCCACAAGATTCCAGGTCGATAACCCCCTTTTTTCCCTGCCAGTTGATTTTACAGCCGCAGTAGAAATCGCCGGGGGCGTCGGCATTGACCTTGACCCCAGCGGTCTTGGCCTGAGAAAAACTGTTGATTCCTTCCGCTGCAAGCGGTGCGCATACCGCCGCGCTGAGAAACGCGGCAGCAAAAATATGAATACGGGACATCGTTAACTCCGTGTCAAAACGAGCCCGCAACGTATCGAATGTGATTGCCAGACGCAATCAGTCAGATCAGAAAATTTCCAGTTATTTCCGGAGATTACTTTTCCGCCACCAGAACATCTCCGCAGCGCACGCAGCGATAGGTGGCCTCCCCGCGCATCACGCGATTGTGGCGGCGGACGGTAAGCTGGTGCTGCTGGCACTGGCAGCGGTAGGGGAAGGTATTTTTACGCACTGAATCGAGTTCGAAACGATGGGTGCGCAGAGCCGGAACGCCCAGCACGCTTTCCATCATCCATTTCCACTCTTTGCCGTGCGGCGCCACGCGGCCAAAGTGCTTCCATACCAGCAGGTGGGCCAGCTCGTGCGGCACTACTTCATCAATAAACGCCTGCTGGTTTTCCAGCAGCAGCACCGGGTTAAGGCGGATTTCATTTTTCTCCAGCCAGGCGGTACCGGCGGAGGTTCCCCGCTGCTGATAAACCAGCACCGGTTCAGGGTAATGTCGTTCCAGCTTGAGGTTCGCTTTGGCAAGATTTTCCCGCAGGCTGCGCATAACGGCCTGTTGAAGGGCAATGGGAATTCGGGGTGTTTTCATAGCGCCAGAGGATAGTGCGGCGGGATGAGGAGAGCAAGAAGAAGCTTCCTCCCGGGAAGGAGGAAGCGGGTTAGTCTAGTCGCGCGCGCCGATTTCGCGCAGCTTACGGCCTTTCATCAGGTTACGTTCGATATGTTCCAGCGAAACGTTTTTGGTTTCCGGGATCAGCCACAGGGTCAGGAAGATGAACAGGATGTTCAGGCCGCCATAGACCCAGAAGGTGTTGGCGCTGCCCAGCGAGTTCAGCATGGTCAGGAAGGTCGCGCCGACGATCATGTTGGCAATCCAGTTGGTGGCCGTTGAGCAGGTGATACCGAAATCACGCCCTTTCAGCGGCTGGATTTCGGAGCACAGCACCCAAATCAGCGGGCCGGCGCTCATCGCAAAGCCAACGATAAACATCAGCAGCATCAGGACGGCAAAGTACTGCGCCGTGGCGGAGTGGATGCCGATATGCATCATGCTGCCCAGTACGCCCATGCCGAGCGCCATAACGATAAAGCCGAGGATCAGCGTCGGCTTACGGCCCCAGCGGTCAACCAGTCCGATGGCGATAAAGGTCGCCAGAACGTTGGTCAGCCCCACGATGACGGTTCCCCACATCTGTTCGGTGGTGTTGGTATAGCCCGCCAGTTCAAAAATCTTCGGCGCGTAGTACATGATGACGTTCATACCGGTGAACTGTTGCATCACCTGCAGCAGGACGCCGAGGAATACCGCACGGCGGAAGTTGCTGTTTTCTTTAAACAGCGACCAGCCGGACTGTTTTACCTTCAGGCTTTCGCGGATCTCATCCAGCTCGCGTTTCGCTTCAGCGCTGGTGTCGCGCAGGCGCAGCAGGACGCGTTCGGCGTCGACAAAGCGGCGCTTAGCGGCAAACCAGCGCGGGCTGTCAGGCAGGAAAACCACGCCAATCAGCAACAGCACCGCCGGGATAATAATCACCCCGAGCATCCAGCGCCAGGCGCCGCTGTAGCTGAATGCCGTATCGGAAAGATAGGCGCCGAGAATACCAATGGTAATCATCAGCTGATACATCGAAATCATGCTGCCGCGGATTTTTTCCGGGGCGATTTCAGACAGATACAGCGGGGCGGTGTAGGAGGCGACGCCCACGGCCAGGCCGAGCAGCACGCGGGAGAGCAGCAGCACTTCCACGTTCGGTGCGGCGGCGGAGAACAGCGAGCCGGCAACGAACAGGATGGCGCCAATCATCAGGCTTTTTTTACGCCCGAGTTTGAAGGAGAGCCAGCCGCTGCCCACCGCGCCGACGGCGGCGCCGAACATCATAGAGCTGACCACCCACTCCTGAGTGTGGGCGCTTATCTGGAACTCGTTGGCAATAAAGGGTAAGGCACCCGCAATAACACCGATATCAAGGCCGAACAGCAGGCCAGCCAGTGCGGCGAGGAAACAGACAAAGAACGTCATCGTCTTGTTGGAACGCCCTTGTTTTTTGTTGTCAGGCATAACGCCCTCCGGTTGAGTTATTGATCTTGTCGATGCGTAGGGTAGGTAAATACGTCGTAAAAAAATGTGATAGTAATCACGGCTGTGTAATCGGTTACACTAGAGTAAAGAAACGTAATGACTATAAACGCATTTAAATCAGTATATTAATTAAGTTTAGCTCAAGAAATTAAAAGCGCTAATCGGACTTTACTGAAATATTGTGTAACAAAGTGAAGTCTTATTACATTTTGCATGCAATAACGGAAAAGGTTTGCTCTGCATATGATGTAATCGCTTCCATAAAAGGGAGTTGCAGGCGGTATGCCGGGCGGCTGAGGGGCGTAAAATAAAAAGGCCAGCGCGAGGCTGGCCTTGAAAGCGAGGAGAGCGGCGTCTTATTTCAGACCGGACGCTTCGCGCAGCTGGGCCGCTTTGTCGGTTTTTTCCCACGGGAAATGCTCGCGGCCAAAGTGGCCGTATGCCGCCGTCTCTTTGTAGATCGGGTGCAGCAGATCCAGCATCTGAATCAGGCCATACGGACGCAGGTCAAAGAACTCGCGCACCAGCAGGGTCAGCTGCTCAGAAGGCACTTTTTCGGTACCGAAGGTTTCAACCATGATTGAAGTTGGCTCCGCCACGCCGATGGCGTAGGAAACCTGGATTTCGCAACGATCGGCCAGGCCAGCGGCAACGATGTTTTTCGCCACATAGCGCGCCGCATAGGCCGCAGAACGGTCCACTTTAGACGGATCTTTACCGGAGAAAGCGCCGCCACCGTGACGAGCCATGCCGCCGTAGGTATCAACGATGATTTTACGCCCGGTCAGGCCGCAGTCGCCCATGGGGCCGCCGATAACAAAACGGCCGGTTGGGTTGATAAAGAATTTGGTCGCGCTATTCAGCCACTCGGTCGGCAGAACCGGTTTGATGATCTCTTCCATCACCGCTTCCTGCAGCGATTTCTGATCGATGCTTTCGGCGTGCTGTGTGGAGAGAACGACCGCATCAATACCAACAACTTTGCCGTCGTCGTACTGGAAGGTGACCTGGCTTTTCGCATCCGGGCGCAGCCACGGCAGGGTGCCGTTTTTACGCACTTCAGCCTGACGCTGCACCAGACGGTGCGCATAGGTGATCGGCGCCGGCATCAGCACGTCGGTTTCGTTAGTGGCGTAGCCAAACATCAGGCCCTGGTCGCCCGCGCCCTGTTCCAGCGGATCGGCACGGTCAACGCCCTGGTTGATGTCCGGAGACTGTTTACCGATGGCGCTCAGCACCGCGCAGGAGTTGGCGTCAAAGCCCATATCGGAATGCACGTAGCCAATTTCACGGACCGTGTTGCGGGTGATCTCTTCGATATCAACCCATGCGCTGGTGGTGATTTCACCACCGACCAGAACCATACCGGTTTTGACGTAGGTTTCACATGCTACGCGCGCTTTCGGATCCTGTTCGAGGATCGCATCCAGCACGGCGTCGGAGATTTGGTCAGCAATTTTGTCGGGATGCCCTTCTGATACGGACTCTGACGTAAAGAGGTGTTTTGCCATGTTTTATTTCACCTGTGGACGATTCGGGTAGCTCATACTGTTGTGTAGAATGGCTTTGACGGATGACTCTACCAAAGCTTGCAGGTAGTGACACGAGCAGTCTGAGTGTTAATCAGTATAGATGGATTAACTTCTGGACGGCTATTTTAGGGCAGTTCTTGACCCCATTTCCAGCCTTTTTTGATATTCGTCGCATTTATAGAAAAAGGGCAGTGGCAATTTTTCCTGACAATACCCGGCAACGCGCATATTTTTATTTTGCTTTTTACCCCGCTTCTCGGTATAAAACGCCGCGCGCGGCTCATTAAAACAGCGCACGAGCACTCACCTCGTGACGCCACTTCCAGCCGGGTTAAGCAGTCTCTATTGACAGAGTCCCGCAGCGGCGTTTTCGCTGGCTGTCCGGAACCTATAGCTTTGGCTTGTCGCTGGCCCGACTCGGGGCAGTGTGGAGGTGATACCAGATAATGAACCCACGTTTTTCGCCTGATTCGTCGCGTCGTTCCGTCGCGCGTCACTACTCCTCAATCCGCATCTCTCTCATGCAAACCAGCCGATGTTCTACCCATCTCGGCGCTTCTCAGGATTCCCGGGCCGGCAGGCTGCTGGAAAACTGAACAAGGGCGCTCTTGCGATAGCAAGGGTTTTCTCGTGGTTTCTCCGGACTGTCATACTCCGTTCGGGTACGTGTTTTACGATGATATGAATAAGAAACCGGTCGCTCAGCCGCAAGACCAGCACTATCTACTGGGATTTCGGACTGTTTATGGGTTGTTATCGCTTCTTCGGATTGCGATAGTAGTCAACTGTTTTACACTTGTTACTAAAATTTGAGGTTCGCTATGTCTGACGACATGTCTTTATCTTCGCCTTCGTCAGCAGGCGATCACGGTGTACTACGTTCTATGCAGGAGGTTGCGATGAGCTCCCAGGAAGCCAGCAAGATGCTACGTACTTACAATATTGCCTGGTGGGGTAATAACTACTACGACGTTAACGAACTGGGCCATATTAGCGTCTGCCCGGATCCTGACGTCCCGGAAGCGCGCGTTGACCTTGCCGAGCTGGTGAAAGCGCGTGAAGCTCAGGGGCAGCGCCTGCCTGCGCTGTTCTGCTTCCCGCAGATTTTGCAGCACCGCCTGCGTTCGATTAACGCCGCCTTTAAACGCGCGCGCGAATCTTATGGCTATAACGGTGACTACTTTCTGGTTTATCCGATCAAGGTTAACCAGCATCGCCGCGTGATTGAATCGCTGATCCACTCCGGCGAGCCGCTGGGCCTGGAAGCTGGCTCCAAGGCCGAGCTGATGGCGGTACTGGCGCACGCCGGTATGACCCGCAGCGTGATTGTCTGTAACGGTTATAAAGACCGTGAATATATCCGCCTGGCGCTGGTGGGCGAAAAGATGGGCCACAAGGTCTATCTGGTCATCGAGAAAATGTCCGAAATCGCCATCGTGCTGGAAGAGGCCGAGCGGCTGAACGTGGTGCCGCGTCTCGGCGTGCGCGCGCGTCTGGCTTCGCAGGGCTCCGGTAAGTGGCAGTCCTCCGGCGGCGAAAAATCCAAATTTGGCCTCGCGGCGACCCAGGTTCTGCAGCTGGTTGAAATTCTGCGCTCAGCCGGGCATCTGGACAGCCTGCAGCTGCTGCACTTCCACCTTGGCTCGCAGATGGCCAATATTCGCGATATCGCCACCGGCGTGCGTGAATCGTCGCGTTTCTACGTTGAGCTGCACAAGCTGGGCGTGAATATTCAGTGCTTCGACGTTGGCGGCGGTCTCGGCGTCGACTATGAAGGGACCCGTTCGCAGTCCGACTGCTCGGTGAACTATGGCCTGAACGAATACGCCAACAACATCATCTGGGCGATTGGCGATGCCTGTGAAGAGAACGGCCTGCCGCACCCGACGGTGATCACCGAATCCGGCCGCGCGGTCACGGCGCACCACACCGTGCTGGTATCGAATATTATCGGTGTTGAGCGTAACGAATATACCGAGGCGACCCCGCCCGCGGAAGACGCCGCGCGTCCGCTGCAAAGCATGTGGGAAACCTGGCAGGAGATGCAGGAAACCGGCAATCGCCGCTCGCTGCGCGAATGGCTGCACGACAGCCAGATGGATCTGCACGATATTCATATCGGCTACTCCTCCGGCACCTTTAATCTTCAGGAGCGCGCCTGGGCCGAGCAGCTGTATCTCAATATGTGCCATGAAGTGCAGAAACAGCTCGATCCCAGCAACCGCGCGCATCGCCCAATTATCGACGAACTGCAGGAGCGTATGGCGGATAAGATCTACGTCAACTTCTCCCTGTTCCAGTCGATGCCGGACGCCTGGGGTATCGATCAGCTATTCCCGGTGATGCCGCTGGAAGGGCTGAATATGGTGCCGGAACGCCGCGCGGTGCTGCTGGATATCACCTGCGACTCCGACGGCGCGATTGACCACTATGTGGATGGCGACGGTATTGCGACCACCATGCCGATGCCGGAATACGATCCGGATAACCCGCCGATGCTGGGCTTCTTTATGGTAGGCGCCTACCAGGAGATCCTCGGCAATATGCACAACCTGTTCGGCGATACGGAAGCCGTCGACGTGTTTGTCTTCCCTGACGGCAGCGTCGAAGTGGAGCTGTCTGATGAAGGGGATACCGTCGCGGATATGCTGCAGTACGTGCAGCTCGATCCGAACACGCTGTTGACCCAGTTCCGCGATCAGGTGAAAAAGACCGATCTCGACGCTGACCTGCAGCAGCAGTTCCTTGAAGAGTTCGAGGCCGGTTTATACGGCTACACTTATCTGGAAGACGAGTGATCTATGCCCTCTCCGTAGCGGAGAGGGAAGAGGGAGAGAGAGGCCTGGTTCACCACTTGCCAGACTCACTTGAACGCGTAGACATTTACGGCGATAATTCGGCCAACTAAGCAGTAAACTTATTCAAACCCTTCCTCGTCGGGCCTAACGACGCGGAAGGGTTTTTTTATATTTGTATTTCAATACAACGACTGTAAAAGAGGTCATACCCATGAGCACCTTAGGTCATCAATACGATAACTCCCTGGTATCCAACGCATTTGGTTTTCTGCGTCTACCGATGAATTTCATGCCGTACGACAGCGATGCGGACTGGGTCATCACCGGCGTACCGTTTGATATGGCGACCTCCGGACGCGCGGGCGGCCGTCATGGCCCGGCGGCGATCCGCCAGGTGTCGACGAACCTTGCGTGGGAGCACAACCGCTTCCCGTGGAATTTTGACATGCGCGAGCGCCTGAACGTCGTGGACTGCGGCGATCTGGTTTACGCCTTTGGCGACGCGCGTGAAATGAGTGAAAAGCTGCAGGCCCACGCGGAAAAACTGCTGGCGGCAGGAAAACGCATGCTCTCTTTTGGCGGCGACCACTTTGTGACGCTGCCGCTGCTGCGCGCTCATGCGAAGCACTTTGGCAAAATGGCGCTGGTGCATTTCGACGCCCATACCGATACCTACGCCAATGGCTGCGAATTTGACCACGGCACCATGTTCTACACCGCGCCCAACGAAGGTCTGATCGATCCGCATCATTCGGTGCAGATCGGTATCCGTACCGAGTTTGATAAAGACAACGGCTTCACGGTGCTGGATGCGGGCCAGGTAAACGATCGCAGCGTTGACGATGTGATTGCGCAGGTGAAACAGATCGTCGGCGATATGCCGGTGTACCTGACCTTTGATATCGACTGCCTGGATCCGGCGTTTGCCCCGGGTACCGGTACGCCGGTGATCGGCGGCCTGACCTCCGATCGTGCGATCAAGCTGGTGCGCGGCCTGAAGGATCTGAACATCGTCGGCATGGACGTGGTGGAAGTCGCTCCGGCCTACGACCAGTCCGAAATCACCGCCCTGGCGGCGGCGACGCTGGCGCTGGAAATGCTCTACATTCAGGCGGCGAAAAAAGGCGAATAATCAGGTCGCTCACAGCGTGCGTTTTCCTCGAACGACCTGGAGGCGCAGTGCTTGCACCGGCCTAAGAATGAGTGCAGGTTGTGTTGCCGGGTAAGGTGTGAGCCGCTACCCGGCATACCGATAAGCTCCCCCAATTCTGTTTGTTATGCCACTTGGGGAGCCGGGGCTTACTTAATCCCGTCGGCCTTCATGCGATCGCGGATATGCTGAGCGCGTGCTTCCGATGCCGGGTGGTCATCAAACATGGAGCTTTGGCGTCCGGCTTCCAGCTGCGCCAGTTTCTCGAAGCTGGTGGCAAGTCCTGCCGGATTAATGCCGCGCTTGCGCAGCAGATCGTACGAGTAGTCGTCCGCTTCCGATTCCTGACGCTGGGAGAACTGCGAGTTCACCAGCTTCTCGCCCAGATCGCCCAGCTGCGACTGCGACAGGCTGCCGACGATGCCGCCCGCGGAGGCCGCCGCCGCGCGTACCGCGTTGGTGCCCAGCGCTACCTGCATCCCTTTCTTCACGTGGCCCAGCGCGACGTGACCCATTTCGTGGCCGATAACCGCTTCGACTTCATTATCATTCATCAAATCCATCAGTCCGCTGTAAACGCGGATGCAGCCGTTAGCCATGGCGAAGGCGTTAACGTCTTTAGTTTGATACACCTTGTAGTTCACCGGCTGGCCGTTGATGTTGTCCCCCAGCGCGGCGGCGATTTTACTCAGGCGTTTGCTGTATTCACTGCTGGCAGGCGCGATAGTCGCTTTCGCATCCATCTCCTGACAGGCTTTGTCGCTTAAGGTTTTCACCTGCTCGTCGCTAAGCGAATAAGCCTGGAAAGCCTCTGCGCCGGAGCTAAGCAGGCCGTTGGAATCCATGTTCTGGCATCCGGTAAGCGTGGCTGCGATCCCAAGGGCAAGAAGAGCTGAGCGAATTTTCATTTTTTTATCTTCCACAATCTTATGGTTATTTATCCGAAAAAACGGCGATGGCTGCCTGCCGTATCCTGTGCAAATTATAAATACTATATGAGAATGCGGGCGAGAGGATTACGCCGTAGCACAACGTGTTCCAGAGATTTCTTAAACGGCAAAAGGATGCTCCATGTACATGCTTTGCCGCTTAGGTTACATTGTTCACACTTTTTTCCGGCGTAGCCCAAAACGCGCTGTCGTCAAGTCGTTGCGGGCATGGCCTTCATTATCCGATCTGGAGTCAAAATGTCCTCACGTAAAGAGCTTGCTAACGCTATTCGTGCGCTGAGCATGGACGCAGTACAGAAAGCCAAATCCGGTCACCCGGGTGCCCCGATGGGTATGGCTGACATTGCCGAAGTCCTGTGGCGTGATTTCCTGAATCATAACCCGCAGAACCCGTCCTGGGCCGACCGCGACCGTTTTGTCCTGTCCAACGGCCACGGTTCCATGCTGATTTACAGCCTGCTGCACCTCACCGGTTATGATCTGCCGATTGAAGAGCTGAAGAACTTCCGTCAGCTGCACTCTAAAACCCCGGGTCACCCGGAAGTCGGCTACACCGCGGGCGTGGAAACCACCACCGGTCCGCTGGGGCAGGGTATTGCGAATGCGGTTGGTATGGCCATCGCGGAGAAAACTCTGGCGGCGCAGTTCAACCGCCCGGGCCACGACATTGTTGACCACTTCACCTACGCGTTCATGGGCGACGGCTGCATGATGGAAGGTATCTCTCACGAGGTATGTTCTCTGGCCGGTACCCTGAAACTGGGCAAGCTGGTGGCGTTCTATGACGACAACGGCATCTCTATCGACGGTCACGTGGAAGGCTGGTTCACCGATGACACCGCAAAGCGTTTTGAAGCCTACGGTTGGCACGTGGTGCGCGGCGTTGACGGTCACGATGCTGACTCGATTAAACGCGCGGTAGAAGAAGCGCGTGCGGTCACCGACAAACCGTCCCTGCTGATGTGCAAAACCATCATCGGTTTCGGTTCGCCGAACAAAGCCGGTACCCACGACTCCCACGGCGCGCCGCTGGGCGACGCGGAAATCGCGCTGACCCGTGAAGCGCTCGGCTGGAAACACCCGGCGTTTGAAATCCCGTCTGAAATCTATGCCCAGTGGGATGCCAAAGAAGCCGGCCAGGCGAAAGAGTCCGCGTGGAACGAGAAATTCGCCGCCTACGCCAAAGCCTTCCCGCAGGAAGCTGCCGAGTTTACCCGCCGTATGAAAGGCGAGATGCCGGCTGATTTCGACGCGAAAGCGAACGAATTCATCGCGAAGCTGCAGGCTAACCCGGCGAAAATCGCCAGCCGTAAAGCATCCCAGAACGCCATTGAAGCTTTCGGCCCGCTGCTGCCTGAGTTCCTCGGCGGCTCTGCTGACCTGGCGCCAAGTAACCTGACCCTGTGGTCCGGCTCTAAGGCCATCAACGAAGACACTGCCGGTAACTATATCCACTACGGCGTACGTGAATTCGGTATGACCGCGATTGCCAACGGCATCGCCCTGCACGGTGGTTTCCTGCCGTACACCTCCACCTTCCTGATGTTCGTCGAGTACGCGCGTAACGCGGTACGTATGGCGGCGCTGATGAAACAGCGTCAGGTGATGGTCTACACCCACGACTCCATCGGTCTGGGCGAAGACGGCCCGACGCACCAGCCGGTTGAGCAGGTGGCTTCCCTGCGCGTCACGCCGAACATGTCCACATGGCGTCCGTGCGACCAGGTGGAATCCGCCATCGCGTGGAAATACGGCGTAGAGCGTCAGGACGGCCCGACCGCGCTGATCCTCTCCCGTCAGAACCTGGCGCAGCAGGAGCGTACCGAAGAGCAGCTGGCGAACGTCGCCCGCGGCGGCTACGTGCTGAAAGACTGCGCGGGACAGCCGGAGCTGATCTTCATCGCCACCGGTTCTGAAGTGGAGCTGGCGGTTGCCGCTTACGAAAAACTGACTGCCGAAGGCGTGAAGGCGCGCGTGGTTTCCATGCCGTCCACCGACGCGTTCGACAAGCAGGATGCCGCTTACCGTGAAGCCGTGCTGCCGAAAGCCGTCTCTGCGCGCGTGGCCATCGAAGCGGGTATCGCCGACTACTGGTTCAAATACGTGGGCCTGAACGGCGCGATCGTTGGCATGACCACCTTCGGTGAGTCTGCGCCGGCGGAGCAGCTGTTTGAAGAGTTTGGCTTCACCGTGGATAACGTGGTCGCGAAAGCGAAAGCGCTGCTGTAGTTCTTTTACCGCCTCCGGGCTACGGGCCAGCGCGGTCGGGTAGCCCGGGAAGGTGCGCAGCACCGCCTCCGGGTAAAAACTCTGGCTGCCACCGTAAAAAACGGGTCGCTCTGGCGGCCCGTTTCTTTTTCAGACCATCCTCAGCACTCTGCCTTTTTCCAGAAGCACCCGGCGGGAAAAGTGCCGCCGTGTAAACGCCTCATCGTGGCTGATGGCCACTACGCTGGTCCCTCTTTTGCGGCAAACCGCCAGCCACGCTTCAAATATTGCCAGCCAGTGCTGGTCAAAATCGCGGCTGGGTTCGTCAAGCAGCAGTATTTCTGGCGCCATGGCTTCCAGAGAGGCTACGGCGACCATCCTGCGTTGGGCGGTATGTAAATCCAGCGGATGCGCGTCGGCTACGCTCTCCAGCCGGCATAATTTCAGCGCCGCCGCGGTGCGTTGCGCAACCTCCGCAGAAGGCAATTTCTGGAGTCGCAGCCCAAAGGCGACCTCTTCCGCGACTTTGCTGTGGAAGAGCTGGTTTTCGGCCTCCTGAAACAGCACGCCGATGATATTGGCGCGTTGACGGTTTTTGTATTGCGCAATCGGCTTATCCAGCAAATTGACGGTACCGGACGTGGCGGGTAGCAGTCCGGCCATCACCCGCAGCAGGGTGGATTTCCCCGCGCCGTTATCGCCGGTGAGCGCCAGCCATTCCCCCTGGCCGAGCGCCAGCGAGATATTTTGCAAACAGTCAGCCGTCGCGCCGGGCCAGCGCCAGGTCACCTGATTCAACGTTAGCATAGCGGGGAAAGCGCTCCATCGTGCAGTCGCCATCCCTGCTGACACCAGGCAAGAAAAGGCGAAGGGGGGCGTTCAAAAAGGATAATCAATGAACGCTGCGCCAGCGCCCAGTGCCCCAGGCGCTCCAGAAGCATAGCGCTTGCCTGCGCCGTCAGGCGGCTAAAGGCTTCGTCAAGGATCAGTAGCGTTGGCCGCATAGCCAGCGCGCAGGCGATCGCCACCCGCTGGGTTTCTCCCCCGGATAGGGTGGAGGGGTGGCGATGTCGTAACGCCTGGCACGCCGTCAGCGTCAGCGCTTCGTCAATACGGCGCATAATCTCCTCTTCGCTGAGGCAGAGATTTTCAGGGCCAAAAGCGACCTCTTCTTCGACGCTGAAGGTACAGCCGGAAAGCTGGAGATAGGGTGATTGCTGGACCAGCTGGATGGCCTGCGCCCGTTCGACCAGCGATTGCTGCCCGATAGGGATACCAAGCAGGGCGCCTTTACCTTCGATATCGCCGGGCAGAAAATCCGGATACCAGCCCGCCATAATCTGCGCCAGAGTGCTTTTCCCGCTGCCGCTATCGCCAAAAATCGCCACAATGCCGGGCTGCGAATAATGAAAATCAAAGCATGCCGCAGATCGCGCCGCCTGGGTCGGGTGATAGCGGAATTGTTCTAACGTAACCATAGCCAGGCTCCAGCTTCAGCGGCCATCGCCAGCAGCATGCCGTAACGCGCCAGACGTTGTAAGGCGCTGTCTTTCGGCGCCCAAAGCGTGGTGCGCCGACGATGTAAACGAAATGCCCGCATATCCAGCGCCGCTCCGCGTATCGCCAGATCGTTAAGCGCGTTGTGGGTCAGAGGGATAATGAGCGCAGGCATAGCGCGCAGCCGCTGATAGCCGTTCTCGTCCAGCGGTACGCCGCGGGCGCGTTGGGCTTCGTGGATAATCGTCAGCTGGCGCTTTAGCTGTTCGACAACCAGCAGCGGGCCAGCGAACAGATAAGCGACGCCCGGCGGCAGGCGTGAAGCAAACAGGGCGCGAATAAAGCGCTGTACCGGTACGTACTCCATCCACAGCTGTGACGTTGAAACAATCGCCAGAATTCTCAGCCAGAGCGTGATGGCGCTGGCCCAGCGCTGCGGGTCGCGAGGGTGGCCGCTCAGCCACTGGGTAAACCAGCCGCCGTGGACCAGCCACAGGCCAATGCCCAGCGAGAAGAGGAGCCAGGCGACGTATTTTGCCCGCCGCCGTGTCGCCCTGAACAGCAGCAAGCTGAGAAACGCCGCTGCGCTATAAACCGGCAGCGCCGTCTCTGAGGGCAGCAGCAGCGTAGTCGCCGCCGCCAGCGCCCAGAGGGTTAATGACGTAAAAGGGTGCATTAGCGTACGGCAGACATCGCAGGAAACTGACGCAGCGTGCGCAGCGGCAGCTGGCGCAGCAGGATCCAGACGATAATCGCGGTAAGGATTTTATCCACCAGATTAGCGCCTAAGACGGTAATCGCCACCGATTCCAGCAGATTCTGACCTGCCGAATGGATCCAGGCGACGAACAGATCCGCGCCGCTGCCCGTCACGCCGCCGAACAGCGCCGTACGCAGCGGTACGGCGACCGCGGTCACGGCGAGGGTAATGACAACGCCGCTAATGACCACCTTCGGTAAGGTGCGGAACCATCCCGCGCGCGCCAGCCATCCGGCGACCAGACCAATCACCATCGCCACCGGCGCAAAGGCGGCGGCAATCGGATCGGTCAGCAGCCCCCACAGGAGGTTGGTCAGTAACCCGGTCAACATGCCAATGACCGGGCCGAGTAAAACCGCGCTGATTAAGGTGCCGATCGAATCGAGAAAGATGGGAAGCTTTAACAGACTGATGAGCTGTCCGCCGATCATATTGATGGCGACGGCGATCGCAATCAGCACCAGGGACTGGCTGGTAAATTGGCGACGAGCCATAGAAACCTCTTTAAGGGGAAAAGTTATCGGGATGAAATGACCAGTTCGTCATAGCCGGAAACCGCGCACGGCTGACGGCTAAACGCCAGGGAGGTCAGTTCGCCTATCACCAGCTCAAGGGTGGTGCGGACGGTACAGCCGGGCATCATATGGCCGCCGAGCATGGCGCCTTGCGGATCGGATATCGCTAAATGGAGATGTTCACCTTGCCATTCCAGCGTGCCGTTCAGGGAGATAACCTCATAGGTTCCGGTCAATAAAGTGGTCTCATCCTGGCCGGCAAAACGTAATGCCGCATGGCTTAAGCTGCCGGTACAGCCGGCTATCCAGGCGGCCTGAATCTGTTGCTCTTGTATGAAGGCGCGCAGGCGTGAAAAAACTTCATCGCCCGGAAGTAAGCGAAGCGCATAGTAACGAGCCGCAGAGGGCTGCAAGTGGGGGATTGTCATTTTTTCGAGGGACTCCGAGACTCGGACGTAACGGTCATCATATCGCCGCTGTACGGTATAGTTTCTGATATAAATCAGTGTTTGCCGCCCGGCAACGAAAAGATTTTGCTACGCTTATTCGTCATTGTGGAATAGGGAATAAATTCCGCGGCAGAGAGGGTAAAAGTGTGATGTAAGTCAGATAAATGGTTTCTCCGGCTGGACAATCATTCCTTTTATTCCTTGTTTGGCTTATTCTAGCTGAAGCGTTTCAGTCGTCTAAATGTTCGACAATTAATCAATCAGTCGCAGTTTGCGACAGGTAAGGTTTCCCTTAGAGCGTTGCTGCATTACTCTGTCAGCCACCTCATATCATGGATAGCCTTGCAGGAGACCTATGACCATACGCATTGCGATTAATGGCTTCGGTCGCATCGGGCGTAACGTGGTTCGTGCTTTGTATGAATCCGGGCGTCGTGCGGAAATTACCGTGGTGGCAATCAATGAACTGGCGGATGCTGCCGGCATCGCGCATTTATTGAAATATGACACCAGCCATGGGCGCTTTGCCTGGGATGTACGTCAGGAGAGAGAGCAGCTGTTTGTTGGCGACGATGCCATTCGTCTTCTGCATGAATCTTCCCTTGAGGCGTTGCCCTGGCGGGAACTGGCGGTTGATGTGGTGCTTGACTGTACCGGCGTTTACGGCAGCCGCGAGCATGGCGAAGCCCATCTTCAAGCCGGCGCCAGAAAAGTGCTTTTTTCACACCCTGGCGGCAACGACCTCGACGCGACGATCGTTTTTGGCGTAAACCATGCTGAGCTCAGAACCGAGCACCGTATCGTCTCCAACGCCTCCTGCACCACCAACTGCATTATTCCGGTCATTAAGCTGTTAGATGATGCCTACGGTATAGAGTCAGGAACGGTAACCACGATCCACTCATCAATGAACGATCAGCAGGTCATTGATTCCTGGCATCCGGATTTACGCAGGACGCGAGCGGCCAGCCAATCAATCATCCCGGTTGATACTAAGCTTGCTGCGGGGATCACGCGTTTTTTCCCTCAGTTTAACGATCGCTTTGAAGCGATTGCGGTTCGTGTACCGACGATTAATGTGACGGCGATCGACCTTAGCGTAACGGTGAAAAAACCGGTAAAAGCAAGTGAAGTCAACCAGTTGCTGCAAAAAGCAGCACTGGGTGCATTTCATGGTATAGTTGACTATACGGAATTGCCGTTAGTCTCGATAGATTTCAACCACGATCCCCATAGCGCCATTGTCGATGGCACACAAACGCGGGTAAGTGGCGCGCATTTGATCAAAACGCTGGTCTGGTGCGATAACGAATGGGGCTTTGCTAACCGGATGCTCGACACCACGTTAGCGATGGCCGCACAAGGTTTCAGGTAAGGCGCTCAGGCGCCTGCAAAACTTTATCAAGAATCAACGAGAGGATTCACCATGTCTGTAATTAAGATGACCGATCTGGATCTGGCTGGTAAACGCGTTTTTATCCGTGCGGATCTGAACGTACCGGTTAAAGAAGGGAAAGTAACCAGCGACGCGCGTATCCGTGCTTCTCTGCCGACCATCGAACTGGCCCTGAAACAGGGTGCGAAAGTGATGGTCACTTCCCACCTGGGTCGTCCTACCGAAGGCGAGTACAACGAAGAATTCTCTCTGCTGCCGGTTGTTAACTATCTGAAAGACAAACTGTCTAACCCGGTACGTCTGGTTAAAGATTACCTGGACGGCGTTGAAGTCGCTGCCGGTGAGCTGGTGGTTCTGGAAAACGTTCGCTTTAACAAAGGCGAGAAGAAAGACGACGAAGCGCTGTCGAAAAAATACGCTGCGCTGTGCGATGTATTCGTCATGGACGCGTTCGGTACCGCTCACCGCGCGCAGGCTTCTACTCACGGTATCGGCAAATTCGCTGACGTCGCTTGCGCAGGCCCGCTGCTGGCCGCTGAGCTGGACGCCCTGGGTAAAGCGCTGAAAGAACCGGCTCGTCCGATGGTCGCTATCGTGGGTGGTTCTAAAGTTTCTACCAAACTGACCGTTCTGGACTCCCTGTCTAAAATCGCTGACCAGCTGATCGTCGGCGGCGGCATCGCCAACACCTTCGTTGCCGCTCAGGGCCACAACGTCGGTAAGTCCCTGTACGAAGCCGATCTGGTTGACGAAGCGAAACGCCTGCTGACTACCTGCGATATCCCGGTTCCGACTGACGTTCGCGTGGCAACCGAGTTCTCTGAAACCGCAACCGCTACCCTGAAATCTGTTAACGACATCAAAGATGAAGAGCAGATTCTGGACCTGGGCGATGCTTCCGCAGAGAAACTGGCTGAAATCCTGAAAAACGCGAAAACCATCCTGTGGAACGGCCCGGTCGGCGTGTTCGAATTCCCGAACTTCCGCAAAGGTACTGAAATCGTGGCTAACGCCATCGCAGACAGCGAGGCGTTCTCCATCGCAGGCGGCGGCGACACCCTGGCAGCAATCGACCTGTTCGGTATTGCTGACAAAATCTCCTACATCTCCACCGGCGGCGGCGCATTCCTCGAATTCGTGGAAGGTAAAGTTCTGCCGGCAGTAGCCATGCTCGAAGAGCGCGCTAAGCAGTAATTCAGTTCAGGCGGGGAGACCCGCCTGTTTTTCAGCGCGCGTAAAAGCTCGCGAACCTTCTTCAACGGTCGAAGATACAGATACAGGACTACGTAACATGTCTAAAATTTTTGATTTCGTAAAACCGGGCGTCATCACTGGCGACGACGTTCAGAAAGTGTTCCAGGTAGCTAAAGAAAACAACTTTGCTCTGCCAGCGGTAAACTGCGTGGGTACTGATTCCATCAACGCCGTTCTGGAAGCAGCTGCAAAAGTTCGTTCTCCGGTTATCGTTCAGTTCTCTAACGGCGGCGCTGCGTTCATCGCGGGCAAAGGCGTGAAAACTGACGTTCCTCAGGGCGCAGCCATCCTGGGCGCTATCTCTGGCGCGCATCACGTGCATCAGATGGCTGAGCACTACGGTGTTCCGGTTATCCTGCACACTGACCACTGCGCTAAGAAACTGCTGCCGTGGATCGACGGTCTGCTCGACGCGGGTGAAAAACACTTCGCCGCAACCGGCAAACCGCTGTTCTCTTCTCACATGATCGACCTGTCTGAAGAGTCCCTGCACGAAAACATCGAGATCTGTTCTAAGTACCTGGCGCGTATGGCCAAAATGGACATGACTCTGGAAATCGAACTGGGCTGCACCGGCGGCGAAGAAGACGGCGTGGACAACAGCCACATGGACGCTTCTGCTCTGTACACCCAGCCGGAAGACGTTGATTACGCGTACACCGAGCTGAGCAAAATCAGCCCGCGTTTCACCATCGCCGCTTCCTTCGGTAACGTACACGGCGTTTACAAGCCGGGCAACGTGGTACTGACCCCGACTATCCTGCGCGACTCTCAGGAATACGTTTCTAAGAAACACAACCTGCCGCACAACAGCCTGAACTTCGTATTCCACGGTGGTTCCGGTTCTTCCGCTCAGGAAATCAAAGACTCCGTAAGCTACGGCGTGATCAAAATGAACATCGATACCGATACCCAATGGGCAACCTGGGACGGTATCCTGCAGTACTACAAAACTAACGAAGCTTACCTGCAGGGCCAGTTGGGCAACCCGAAAGGCGAAGACCAGCCGAACAAGAAATACTACGATCCGCGCGTATGGCTGCGCGCTGCACAGACGTCCATGGTGACCCGTCTGGAGCAGGCATTTAAAGAGCTGAACGCGATCGACGTTCTGTAAGAAAGGTTTGTTGCTTACCCGGAAGCCCGCAGAAATGCGGGCTTTTTTATTATCTGAACAACATGAAATGTTGCTAAATAAATGTGATCAATTTGGCAAAACGCACTCTTATTGTTTACCCTTAACCTGTTTGTAATTATCAGGTTTGGTTATTTTTTCCCCGTCCGGGTATCCATAAGGAAAGTTGAATGGAAGATTTGAACGTTGTCGATAGCATAAATAACGCCGGTTCATGGCTGGTGCGCAATCAGGCGTTACTGCTGAGCTATGCCGTCAACATTGTCGCGGCTATCGCGATTATTATTGTCGGTTTGATCGTGGCGCGGATTGTTTCCAACACCGTCAATCGCCTGATGCGGGCGCGGCATATTGATGCCACCGTTGCCGATTTTCTCTCTGCGCTGGTACGCTACGCCGTTATTGCTTTTACCCTGATCGCCGCCCTCGGCCGCGTGGGCGTGCAAACCGCCTCGGTGATCGCGGTGCTCGGCGCCGCGGGCTTAGCCGTCGGTCTGGCGCTGCAGGGCTCGCTGTCTAACCTTGCCGCTGGCGTCCTGCTGGTGGTCTTCCGCCCGTTCCGCGCCGGTGAATACGTTGACCTTGGCGGTATCGCGGGAACCGTGCTGAACGTGCAGATTTTCTCCACGACCCTGCGCAGCGCAGATGGCAAAATCGTGGTGGTGCCGAACGGTAAAATCATTGCCGGGAATATCATCAACTTCTCCCGCGAGCCGGTGCGCCGCAACGAGTTTATCATCGGCGTGGCCTACGACGCTGATATCGATAAAGTGAAGCAGCTGCTCACCAATATCATCGAATCGGATGAACGTATCCTCAAAGATCGTGAAATGACCGTGCGTCTCAATGAACTGGGCGCTTCTTCGGTGAACTACGTGGTGCGCGTATGGAGTAAGAGCAGCGATCTGCAAAGCGTATACTGGGACGTTCTGGAGCGTATTAAGCGCGACTTTGACGCCAATGGCATCGGCTTCCCGTATCCGCAGATGGACGTTCACGTCATTCGTCCGCAGGAAAAAGCAGAGTAATTCTCCTCTTTTATACAGGCCGGTTTGTCCGGCCTTTTTTCTGCGCCCTATTAGTAGTTCTTATTAACGATTAAAATTTTCAATTTCCTCTAATGATTTCCGCGCGCTATATTCCCCGGCATTGACTCTTTCAGTGGAAATCACTTGCGATGTTATCGTATTACTTTCAGGGCCTTGCCCTGGGAGCGGCCATGATTTTGCCGCTCGGTCCGCAAAACGCCTTTGTGATGAATCAGGGCATTCGTCGTCAGTACCACCTGATGATTGCTCTGCTGTGCGCCATCAGCGATCTGCTGCTGATCTGCGCCGGGATTTTTGGCGGCAGCGCGCTGCTGATGCAGTCACCGTGGCTGCTGGCGCTGGTGACCTGGGGCGGCGTCGCTTTTTTATTGTGGTACGGCTTTGGCGCGCTGAAAACGGCGATGAGCAGCAACCTCGAACTGGCAAGCGCGGAAGTGATGAAGCAGGGGCGCTGGAAAATTATCGTCACTATGCTGGCGGTCACCTGGCTGAATCCGCACGTGTATCTGGATACGTTTGTGGTTCTCGGCAGCCTTGGCGGGCAGTTGGCGATGGAGCCGAAGCGCTGGTTTGCCTTAGGTACCATCAGCGCCTCATTCTTATGGTTCTTTGGGCTGGCCCTGCTGGCCGCCTGGCTCGCCCCGCGCCTGAGCACGGCGAAGGCTCAGCGCGTTATCAACGTGCTGGTCGGTCTGGTGATGTGGGTCATTGCCTTCCAGCTGGCGAAGGACGGCTTCGCTCATGTGCAGGCGCTGCTTAACTAAGCCTTGTCCGATGGACTTTCTCCGCGTACGCGCTAAGCTTGCAGGCATGCGTCTGCGTATAGACGACCAATGTAAGATGGAGAAACGACAGTGAAGTTAAAAGTCATGGCCCTGGCGGCGGCACTCGGATTTAGCGCAATGGCAGTTCAGGCAAACGAGTTGCCAAACGGCCCACATATCGTCACTTCAGGTACCGCCAGCGTCGCAGCGGTTCCTGATATCGCTACGCTGGCGATTGAAGTAAACGTCTCCGCGAAAGACGCGGCATCCGCTAAAAAACAGGCCGATGAGCGCGTGGCCCAGTATCTCTCCTTCCTGGAGAAGAGCGGCATTGCGAAGAAAGACATTAACTCAGCTAACCTGCGTACCCAGCCTGATTACGACTATCAGAACGGTAAAAGCATTCTTAAGGGCTACCGCGCGGTGCGTAGCGTTGAAGTGACGCTGCGCCAGCTGGATAAGCTCAACGGTCTGTTAGATGGGGCGCTTAAAGCCGGTCTGAATGAGATCCGTTCGGTTTCACTGGGCGTGGCGCAGCCGGACGCTTATAAAGATAAAGCGCGTAAAGCGGCGATTGATGATGCCATTCACCAGGCTCAGGAGCTGGCTACCGGGTTCCACGGCAAACTGGGGCCCGTCTACAGCGTTCGCTATCATGTCTCTAACTACCAGCCGAGCCCGATGGTGCGGATGATGAAAGCCGATGCGGCGCCGGTTTCTGCTCAGGAAACCTACGAGCAGGCGACCATTCAGTTCGATGACCAGGTGGACGTGGTGTTTGAGCTGCAGCCGACCCAGCCTGCGCCAGCACCTGCGGAACCGGCGAAACCCGCTGAAGAACCCAAAGCCGCGCAGTAATCCTGTCGCCCGGCCTTCGCGCCGGGCTTTTTCTGTGACTATCTGTAAAATTGAGAGCGCGACAAAAGTCTTTTCCCTGAATAAGGTAAGGATATATCCCTGTTCTACGATGAGGTGAGCATGGATATCTTTATTTCGAAAAAGATGCGCAATTTCATTCTGTTGGCGCAGACCAATAATATTGCCAGAGCGGCGGAAAAAATTCATATGACCGCGTCTCCCTTCGGCAAAAGCATCGCTGCGCTGGAGGATCAGATCGGCTATACGCTATTTACCCGTAAAGATAACAGCATCAGCCTCAATAAAGCGGGGCAGGAGCTCTATCAGAAACTGTTTCCCATTTATCAGCGCTTATCGGCCATCGATAACGAAATTCACTATTCCGCGCACCGCTCGCGCAACATCGTTATCGGCATCGACAATACCTATCCAACGATTATTTTCGATCAGCTCATCAGCCTGGGCGATAAATACGATGGCGTAACCACCCAGGCCGTGGAGTTCAGCGAGAATGGCGTGATTGATAACCTGTTCGATCGCCAGCTGGATTTTATTATCTCGCCGCAGCATGTTTCGCCCCGCGTGCAGGAGCTGGAAAATTTGACCATTAGCGAACTGGCGCCGCTGCGTCTGGGGTTTCTTGTTTCCCGCCGTTATGAAGATAAGCCGCCGCAGGATCTGTTACGTGAGCTGCCCTGGCTGCAGATGCGTTTCCAGAACCGGGCCAATTTTGAGGCGATGCTGGACGCGTATATGCGCCCCAGCGGGATCAACCCGACGATTATCTATCGCCCCTACAGCTTTATGGCCAAAATTAGCGCCGTAGAGCGCGGGCAGTTTTTGACGGTTATTCCTTACTTCGCCTGGCGTCTGGTGAATCCGGCGAAGCTGAAGTACTTCGACGCGCCCGGCAGCGCGATGTATATGCAGGAGTATCTCTATTCGCTGAAAAATCATCGCTATACCGCCACGATGCTTCAGCATATTACTGAAGATCGCGACGGTGCGGAGGGCTAGCCGAGCATTGAACCGTGCTCAAGCAGATTACGATGCAGGTCGAAGGCGTGGGCGAGGTCGTGGTGAATATGTCCGCCGGGAGCGCTCTCCAGATAGCGATGTAAATAGTCCCGGTAGAGCGGATGCGCGCAGTTATCAATGATGGCGCGGGCGCGCTGCAGCGGCGATAGCCCGCGCAGATCGGCGATACCCTGCTCGGTAACGATCGCCTTCACGCTGTGCTCGCTGTGATCGACATGGCTGCACATCGGCACGATGGTGGAGATCTTCCCGTCCTTGGCGATGGACGGCGCCATAAAGATAGAGAGCCAGGCGTTGCGTTCAAAATCGCCGCTGCCGCCGATGCCGTTCATCAGATTCACCCCGGCTACGTGCGTCGAGTTGGCGTGACCGTAGATATCAAACTCCAGCCCCACGTTGAGGGCGATAACCCCCAGACGGCGGATAATTTCCGGATGATTGGAGATCTCCTGCGGGCGCAGGACAATGCGGCTGGCGAAGAAATCCATATTGTCGTAAATCTTGCGCAACGAACCGGCGGATATCGTCAGGCTGGAGGCGCTAACGCCGGTGATTTTCCCCGTTTCCAGCAGATGAACCACCGACTCCTGTAAAACTTCCGAGTACATCATAAAAGCCGGGATATCCGGATTTTCGCCCAGCCGCGCCATGACCGCGTTGTTGATATTGCCCACGCCGCTTTGCAGCGGCAGAAATTCAGGCGGGATGCGTCCGCGAGCCATCTCTTCCAGCAGAAAGGTGACCACGTTATCGGCAATTTTCTGACAAACCGGATTATTGTTATCCAGAACGTTTCCGGCGTCGGGCAGCTCGGTCTCCACCACAGCGACAATCTTTTTCGGATCGATTTGCACGTACCGGCTGCCCACGCGATCCATCGCATGAAAGATGGCGATGCTGTTGCGCCGCGGCGGGGCGCCGGGGATCACGATATCGGCCAGCTCGGCAACCCGCGGGCTGTGGTAGTGATTCAGCTCAATGATCACTTTCTTCGCCCGCAGCAGCCAGGTTGGCGCGTTGCCGATACCGCTGGTGAGCCAGACCCGTCCGTCCGGCGCGATAGCCGAAGCTTCGATCACCGCGACATCAATCTCGCCAAAGAACCCATAGTTGACCATTTGCGCCACTTCGCTCAGGTGCAGATCGACAAACTTCACCTGCCCCTGGTTGATTTTTTGCCGCAGTCCGGAGGCGGTCTGATACGGCGCGCGCCACGAGACGGCATCGGCTGCCGATAGCGCATCATCGGCGGCGGCGCTGATGGAGGCGCCGGTCAGCAAGCGGATCTGAAAAGGCTTCTGCGCCCGATGTAATTCGTCAGCGCGGCGAGCGATGGCCGCGGGCAGCGCTTTAGGCGAACCGGCGGGCGTGAATCCGCTGAACGCCACCATCTGGTCGTGCTGGATAATCTCCGCCGCTTCATCGGCGCTCATCCGTTTCATTTTATACTCCTTAATCCGGCGTGATTAATGGCCGACGAACTCAGGTTTACGCTTTTCCATAAACGCGCTCATGCCTTCCTGATAATCCACGCTGTCGTAGACGGCGCGACGCATTCCCTGAATACGTTCGAACTCATCGGAATTCATGGTGTGGGCTTCGCCAAGCACGCGCAGCTCTTCCTTAATGACCGCGATCGCCAGCGGCGCTTTCTCGGAGATGTGGTGCGCCATCTGCAAGGTAAAATCTTCCAGTTCGTCGGCGTCCACCACGTGATTGAGAATACCGACCGCCAGCGCGCGCTGGGCGGTAATCGGCAGGGCGGTGAAAATCAGCTCTTTCACGATATGAAAGCCGGCGTCGCGGGTCAGATTGTGAATGCCGACCAGGTTGTAGGGCACGCCGAGATTCACCGGCGTCATAGAGAACGTTGACGTGCTGGCGGCGATGATCAGATCGGAGCTCATGATCATCTCAAACGCGCCGCCCCAGACGCTGCCTTCGACCATGGAGATCACCGGTTTCGGATACTTTTGGATCATACGGGTGATCTGACGCAGCGGATCGTCATACGAGAGCGGATCGCGGCGCCCGCCGGGCAATTCGTGGATGTCATGGCCGGCGGAGAAAACCTTTGCTCCCCCGGGCGCGCGTAAAATGACGCAGCGAATTTCCGGCCGGTTGAGGTCGCTCAGCGCCTGCATCAGATCGTCGATAAACACCTTGCTTAAGGCGTTGAGCTTGCGGCTATAGTTGAACTCAATCACCGCAACCTTGCGGATAATTTCGACATTAACATATTGATAAGACATAAATATCCTTTTACGCAAAGTAATGATTCTGGAGGAATTCGCTAATCTGCCGCAGGCCGGTGCGCGGCGAGAGGCCGTTGTTTTTTACCGCCTGTAGCGTTTGCTGGAAGTAGCGTGCAAAGTCGGTTCTGGCAAACAGCAGGTGCAGCGCCTCGGTTTCGGCCTGCTTTTGTAGCCACTCCAGCGCCTGGCGCTGGCGCAGTTTTTCCAGATCGCCGCTGTCGGTGAGGGTGGTTTTGAAGTCAAGAATTGCGAGCCAGACGGCTTCGATGCCGCGCTGCTCCAGCGCGCTACAGCTCAAAACGCGCGGCTGCCACGCGGCGTGCTTACGGCGCAGAATATGCAGGGCGGATTCATACATATGACGGGTGATTGCCACGCTGGCGCGGTTCTCGCCATCATCTTTATTGATAACCACGATATCCGCCATCTCCATAATCCCCTTCTTAATGCCCTGCAGATCGTCACCGCCGCCGGCGATCTGCAGCGAGATAAAGCAGTCCACCAGCCGGGAGAGTTCCGTTTCCGACTGGCCGACGCCGACGGTTTCGACAATCACCGCGTCATAGCCCGCCGCTTCGCACAGCAGTATCAGCTCCCGCGCGCGCAGGCTGGTGCCGCCCAGATGGCCGCTGGAGGGCACCGGGCGAATAAAGGCCGAATCCGATCGCGCCAGTTCGATCATGCGCGTCTTGTCGCCAAGAATGCTGCCGCCGCTGACCGGGCTGCTCGGATCGACCGCTATCACCGCGACCCGCAGGCCGTGGCGAATCAGCAGCATGCCGAAAGCTTCCAGAAAAGTGCTTTTTCCGGCCCCCGGCGTGCCGGTGACGCCGAGGCGCAGGGCGTTGCCGGTGAAGGGCATAATGGCATCCAGCAGCTGTGCGCTTAGCGCCTGATGGCGGGGATGCTGGCTCTCCACCAGCGTCATGGCCTGGGCGAGCGTGGCCCGCTCGCCCAGGCGTAGTCGCCGCACGGCGTCCGTCAGCGTGGCGTGGTTAATCATGATATTGGCTAATCCTCATCAGGACGTCGCGTACGCTCTCCAGCATCGGCGTACCGGGGCCGTAAATGGCGGCCACGCCGCGCGCCTGCAGAAAGGCGTAATCCTGCGGCGGGATGACGCCGCCGGCGATGACGCAGATATCTTCCCGCCCCCATTTTTTCAGGGCATCGATCAGCTCGGGGATCAGGGTTTTGTGGCCTGCCGCCAGAGATGAGGCGCCCACCACGTGCACGTCGTTTTCCACCGCCAGGCGGGCGATCTCTTCTGGCGTGGAAAACATCGGGCTCAGGTCAACGTCGAAGCCGAGATCGGAATAGGCGCTGGCGATCACTTTGGCCCCGCGATCGTGACCGTCCTGACCCATTTTGGCGATCAGAATGCGCGGGCGGCGGCCGCGTTCCGCGAGGAATTTTTCGGTTTGCGCAACAATAGCGTCGAACTCGCCGGCGGCTTTGTCTGACTGGTGGTAGCTTTGCGCAATCACGCCGGTGACGCACTGGCTGGGCACCAGGTAGCGGTCAAACGCCGCCTCCAGCGCGTCGGAAATTTCGCCCAGCGTGGCGCGGACGCGGGCGGCGTTGATGGCGGCGGCCAGCAGGTTTTCACCATGCTGCGCGGCGTGGGTGAGGGCGTTCAGCGCGGCTTTTACCGTCACGTCGTCCCGACTGGCGCGAATTTTTTCCAGCGAGGCGATCTGTTCGTTGCGCACCTTGACGTTGTCGATCTCCAGTACCGCCGTTTCATCTTCTTTTTCCAGCTTGTACTTATTGACGCCGACGATGACGCGCTTGCCCTGGTCGATCAGCGATTGTTCGCGGGCGGAGGCCTCTTCGATCATCCGTTTCGGCAGTCCGGCCTCGATCGCCTTCGCCATTCCGCCCGCGTCGTCGATCTGCTGCATAATGGCTCGCGCCTGCTTAACGACTTGATCGGTCAGCGATTCGAGGTAGTACGATCCGGCCAGCGGGTCTACGGTGCGGCAGATCTCTGACTCCTCCTGGATGATGATCTGCGTATTACGCGCGATACGGGCGGAAAAGTCGGTGGGCAGGCCAAGCGCCTCGTCGAAAGCGTTGGTGTGCAGTGACTGGGTGCCGCCGAGCGTGGCGCCGAGCGCTTCGATAGTGGTGCGGATTACGTTGTTATACGGATCCTGCTCGGTGAGGCTCCAGCCGGAGGTCTGGCAGTGGGTGCGCAGGGCTAAGGATTTCGGATTGGTAGCGCCGAAGCCGCTTACCGCTTCGCTCCACAGGTAGCGTGCGGCGCGCAGCATGGCGACGTTCATAAACAGATCCATACCGATGCCGAAGAAAAACGACAGGCGCGGGGCGAAGTCATCGATTTTCAGCCCGGCCGAGAGCGCGGCCTTGATGTATTCGATACCGTCGGCCAGGGTAAAGGCCACCTGCTGCACGCAGTTGGCTCCGGCTTCGCCCATGTGGTAGCCGCTGATGCTGATGGTGTTAAAGCGCGGCATGTTGCCCGAACACCAGGCGATGATGTCGGCGATAATGCGCATTGAGGGCTTTGGCGGGTAAATATAGGTATTCCGGCACAGGTACTCTTTCAGAATATCGTTCTGGATCGTGCCGGTGAGCTGTTCAGGCGCCACCCCTTGTTCTTCCGCCGCGACGATATAAAACGCCATTATCGGCAGCACCGCGCCGTTCATGGTCATCGATACGGACATCATATCCAGCGGGATCCGATCGAATAAAATCTTCATGTCTTCGACGGTATCGATCGCCACGCCGGCTTTCCCCACGTCGCCCGCCACGCGCGGGTTATCGGAGTCATAGCCCCGGTGGGTCGCGAGGTCGAAGGCGACGGAAAGCCCTTTCTGCCCGGCGGCGAGGTTGCGGCGATAGAAAGCGTTGGACTCTTTGGCGGTAGAGAAACCGGCGTACTGGCGGATGGTCCACGGCTGTGCGGTGTACATGGTGGCGCGCGGGCCGCGAACGAAAGGCGGCAGGCCGGGTAGGGTGCCGGTCACTTCCAGATTATCAAGATCGGCTTCGGTATACAGCGGCTTAACGTCAATGCCCTCTGCCGTCTGTTTTACCAGGGCATCGACGGTTTTTTCCCGCCGGCTGAGCTCTTTGTTGGCGAGCGTTTGCCACTCCCGTAACTCTGACATGTTGTGCTCCGTATGCGCAATGAAATGGGATATTGCGAATACGGTGAGCTTTTTCATCGGCCTTGTCGCCAGCAAAAAATAGCCATCGATGCGTCGTTTTTTGCCGCATGAAATGTTTTATTTTGTGATGTATTTCAAAGATATGAACAGGAGAAGGTGGGTCATACAGGCCGTACGGGGCCGGCCTGCTTGCGGGGGTTAATCTTGTCTCAACACTTTATGGCCGTAATCGATCAGCGCATCGGTCACCCGGCGCATCATGCGGCTTTCCGGGGCAAAACGGTGCCAGTAGAGCATCCGGCGCTGGAACAGGCCCGGCGTGAGGTTAATCAGTTCGCCGCTGTTCAGCTCTCTCTCAATTTGCAGATGCGGGATCATACAGCAGGTTGTTCCCTGGCGGGCCAGCTGCACAAAGGCTTCCGAGGAGTTCACGATATGGCAGGGCACGCTGCCCGGCGGCAAATCGAAGTTCTGCTGCAAAAAGGCCTGGTGCATATCATCGAGATGATCGAATGCCACCACCGGCGCTTTCAGCAGCGCCGAGCGGGTCACCCCGTTGGGGAAATAGCGCTGGGCAAACTCCTTCGAGGCGACGAACAGGTAGTCGAGGGCGCCGAGCTGATCGACCAGGCAACTGGGCAGCGCCTGCGGCTGAATACTGACCGCGCCGACCACTTCGCCGCGGCGCAGACGTTCCTGGGTCCGGGTCTCGTCTTCCACCTGTAGGTTCAGCCGAATAGGGGAGTCGGAAAGCACGCTGGAGAGCGCGGGCAGCAGCCAGGTGGCCAGGCTGTCGGCGTTGACCGCCAGCGATAGCAGCAGCGGCGTGGAGCCGGTTTGTTCATCGCCCAGCCACTCCTCTTCCAGCAGTTCGACCTGACGCAGCAGGGCCAGCAGCTTTTGCCCCTGTTCGGTGGGACGCGGCGGTACGGTTCGCACCAGCAGCGGTTGTCCAAACATGTTTTCCAGCTGTTTGATGCGCTGAGAGACGGCGGACTGCGTAATACAAAGCTTCTGCGCGGCGCGCTCAAACCCTCGTTCCCTGATTACCGCGTCCAGCGCCTGTAGTGTTCTGTAGTCCGGTCGTTTCATTGCTCTGGCGTGCCCCCTAATACTTTTCGTTAACTCGCACTATGACATAAATTTGTTTTTGATGAAGATGAAAAATTGGCGACCGCGTTGTGTGATCGCCGTCGCAGGGACAATGACCCCCCTGATGTTCTATAATGCGCCTCAGGAATTCACATCTCGGACCATAATCATGACGCAAGATGAACTGAAAAAAGCGGTAGGCTGGGCGGCACTGCAGTATGTACAACCGGGCACTATCGTTGGGGTCGGTACGGGCTCGACGGCGGCGCACTTTATCGATGCGCTGGGTACCATGAAAGGGCAAATAGAAGGGGCGGTTTCCAGCTCTGATGCCTCTACTGAAAAACTGAAAAGCCTCGGTATCACGGTTTTTGATCTGAACAGCGTTGATCGTCTTGGTATTTACGTGGACGGCGCAGATGAAATCAACGGCCATATGCAGATGATCAAGGGCGGTGGCGCAGCGCTGACGCGTGAGAAAATTATCGCTTCGGTCGCCGACAAATTTATCTGTATCGCCGATGCTTCCAAGCAGGTGGATATTCTGGGTAAATTCCCGCTGCCGGTGGAGGTGATCCCGATGGCGCGTAGCGCCGTGGCGCGTCAGCTGGTTAAGCTGGGCGGCCGTCCGGAGTATCGTCAGGGCGTCGTGACCGATAACGGCAACGTGATCCTCGATGTGTTTGGTCTGGAAATTCTGGACGCTATTGCGCTGGAAAATACCATTAACGGTATTCCGGGCGTCGTGACCGTCGGCCTGTTTGCGAATCGCGGTGCGGACGTTGCGCTGATTGGCACCGCTGATGGTGTAAAAACTATCACTAAATAGTCTGATCCGAGGGAGCGAATCGCTCCCTCGCAAATATTTTTTCTCCAGGCCTATTTTGGTGACTTCTGTCACATTTATGCGCCTTGTCTTAGTAACAATCTACCTTTCTTTTACTTTCTGGTGTTTTGTCCTGCTATTTCCCGCTGATTGATATTTCTTCAGGTTGCCGACGCAAACGTTCATATTGCCGCAATAGTTTTTTTTGATATGTTGCTGAGAAGAACTTTCGTTCCGCACGACATCAGTTAAGACAAAAACAGGACGGGGAAATGGCTAAGGTATCACTGGAAAAAGACAAGATTAAATTTCTGCTGGTTGAAGGTGTGCACCAAAAAGCGGTGGACAGCCTTCGCGCAGCGGGCTACACCAATATCGAATTTCATAAAGGCGCGCTGGATAGCGAAGAGCTGAAAGCGTCCATCCGTGATGCCCATTTCATCGGCCTGCGTTCCCGTACTCATCTGACTGAAGAGATCTTCGCGGCGGCGGAGAAGCTGGTCGCGGTTGGCTGCTTCTGTATCGGTACCAATCAGGTTGATTTAAACGCGGCGGCGAAACGCGGTATCCCGGTGTTTAACGCCCCGTTCTCCAATACCCGTTCCGTTGCTGAACTGGTGATCGGCGAACTGCTGCTTATGCTCCGCGGCGTACCGGCGGCAAATGCCAAAGCGCACCGCGGCGTATGGAACAAGCTGGCGGTCGGCAGCTTTGAAGCGCGCGGCAAAAAGCTGGGTATTATCGGCTATGGTCATATCGGCACGCAGCTGGGTATTCTGGCCGAATCGCTGGGGATGCATGTCTATTTCTACGATATTGAAAGCAAGCTGCCGTTAGGTAACGCGACTCAGGTCCAGCATCTTTCTGATTTGTTGAACATGAGCGATGTGGTGAGCCTGCACGTGCCGGAAAACGCCTCCACGAAGAACATGATTGGCGCGGAAGAGCTGGCGCTGATGAAACCCGGCGCGCTGCTGATCAACGCCTCTCGCGGCACCGTGGTGGATATCCCGGCGCTGTGCGATGCGCTGGCGAGCAAGCACCTGGCGGGCGCGGCGATCGACGTCTTCCCGACCGAGCCGGCGACCAACAGCGATCCGTTCAACTCTCCGCTCTGTGAGTTCGACAACGTTATCCTGACCCCGCACATTGGCGGCTCAACTCAGGAAGCGCAGGAAAACATCGGTCTGGAAGTGGCGGGCAAGCTGGCGAAATACTCCGATAACGGTTCTACGCTCTCGGCGGTTAACTTCCCGGAAGTGTCGCTGCCGCTGCACGGCGGGCGCCGTCTGCTGCATATCCATGAAAACCGTCCGGGCGTTCTGACCGCGATTAACCAGATTTTCGCCGCGCAGGGCATTAACATCGCGGCGCAGTATCTGCAGACCACTCCGCAAATGGGCTACGTGGTCATTGATATTGAAGCCGAAGAAGATGTCGCGCAGAGCGCGCTGCAGGCGATGAAGGCTATTCCTGGCACCATCCGCGCCCGTCTGCTGTTCTAACTCCTTTTATGCCAGCGGGCAGGTCATCGACCTGCCCCTTTTCTCCTGATAGACCCTTCTGCAATTTCCCGTCGCCACCCAAACGCTTTGCGAGGCTTGCCGCAAACGACGATTAAAACCGTCGGATGTCGTTGTGCCTGAAAGAAAGGGATTTACGATAAAGACTCAGCGTGGGGCTGAAACGGGAAAGCCCCTACCGAGGCAGGGGCTCTAAAAGGAAAGGGACGATGATGAGACTCTTCATCATGCTGCTTATCCTGTTAATCATCGCCTGGCCAGCATATTAACAGAGAGAATGCAGGAGGGAGGTTCGCCTCCCTCACCCTTTACCCAGGAATTTAGGTGAAAAAAACAGCAATGTCAATTGTTCGGGCGTTTTACCAGAGCCAGGTTTTTGACGGCGTGATGACCGCTGGCAGCGGGATATCCCACTGCTCCGTCGGCAGCGCGTCAACCTGCTGGCAATCATGCGCGTAGCCGACCGGCTGCAGGCGATACTGCCGCCAGTTTTGCAGCGTCCGGTCGTAAAATCCGCCGCCCATACCCAGGCGCTGTCCGGCGGCATCAAACGCGACCAGCGGCGTTACCAGTACATCCAGCTGGCTAAGCGGGAGGACATCGCGCACGTCGAGCTTCGGTTCGCGGATGTTCAGACGATTCACCACCAGATCGCTGCTTGGGTGGTAGTGCAGAAACAGAAGATTGCCGGGGCTGAACGGATGAAGCACGGGGAGATAGACCCGTTTGCCTGCCCGCCAGAGCTGATCAATCAGCGGCCGCGTATCCAGCTCGCCATCAAACGAAAGAAATACCGCGACCGTCTGCGCGAGCAGAACCGGCGGATACGCCATCATTCTGTCCGCCGCATGGAGGGCGAACTGGGTTTGCTGCTCCGGCGTTAACGCGCGTCGGCGCTGGCGGATCTGCTGACGAATTTGCTGCCTGGTAAAGGGGATATCTGACAATAGGGTCATACCTGAGTCTCATCGGTGAGCAAACGATACCAACAGGCGTAGTCTAATACACGGCGGCAAAAGCCGAAAATTAACTTAGGGGGGATGAAACGAAAAAGAAGGGAATCTCCGAGATGCCGCCGCAGGCTGTAACCCTTGAACCCTTGGTTCAAGGTGAATGTGTCGTCACAGTTTTAAGGCTTCTCGGACGGGCCGAGCATGCTCACCAACCGTGGAGCGCCACATTCTTGTGGTATGAAATATCGGCTCAGGGGACTGGCCCGCTTGCAAACATCTCAGAGAAATTTTGTTCTTGCGATTACTCTAACACAGTTAAATGCAAAGTGTTATTCAAACTTCTGCCCGGGTCTTTCGCTTATGCGACCTTGCTCAAGCAATGCTTGTTCGATGGTCTGCTGAAGCATCCGAATACGCTGCTCCATGCTGGCGGCGTAGTCGCGGGTTTTCGCTTTTTCCTGAGTCAACTCATAGCTGATGTTCAACGCGGCGATGAAGACCAGCTGCTCAGTATTTGTGACTCTAGTGCGTTCTTTTAAATCTTGCAACCGCTGATTCAGGTCGTCAGCTGCCTGGTTTAAGGCATCCCTTTGTTCAGGCGGGCAATTCACTCGTAGTGAACGGCCAAAAATTTGGAGATCTACGGGTTGTGCAGACATGCCACCTTCCTGCTGATTGACTGCGCGGCCTTCACGCCCTGGGAGGGTCTGCGAAGGGGCGACACTATAGCTACCCTGGTTTTAAGATACAAGCCCTATTCTGGTTCACCAGGGTCCAAAGTGGTAGCATATCATGAATATTCCTCCCAACGATGACGAATGCGCATGTCTATACAGAACGAAATGCCTGGCTACAACGCTGTAGACCAGTTACTGAACCAACAAGGGGTAGGATTAACCCCTGCCGAAATGCACGGTTTGATTAGCGGGATCCTGTGCGGCGGCAACAAAGACAGCAGCTGGCAGCCGTTGGTGCACGATCTGACTAACGAAGGCCTGGCTTTTGGTCACGAGCTGGCGCAGGCGCTGCGTAACATGCATTCCGCCACCAGCGATTCGCTGGAGGATGACGGTTTCTTATTCCAGCTCTACCTGCCGGATGGCGACGAGGTGAGCGTGTTCGATCGCGCCGATGCGCTCGCGGGTTGGGTGAACCATTTTCTGCTTGGGCTGGGCGTGACGCAGCCTAAGCTGGATAAAGTCAAAGACGAAACGGGTGAAGCCATCGACGATCTGCGCAATATTGCTCAGCTCGGGTATGACGAAGACGAGGATCAGGAAGAGCTCGAAATGTCTCTGGAGGAGATTATCGAATACGTACGCGTTGCTGCGCTGCTGTGCCACGACACCTTCTCTCTTCAGAAACCCACTGCGCCGGAAGTTCAAAAGCCGACGCTACACTAATCATTCATTAAATCGTTCAGGGGGCGTCATGACTCAGCAGGAATTTCTCTCTCGTCGCCAGGCTCTACTGGCGCAGATGCAGCCGGGCAGCGCAGCGCTCATTTTCGCCGCGCCGGAAGCGGTACGCAGCGCAGATTCAGAATATCCCTACCGGCAGAGCAGCGATTTTTGGTACTTCACCGGCTTTAATGAGCCAGAAGCGCTGTTGGTATTGATTAAAAGCGATGAGACGCACAACCACAGCGTGTTGTTTAACCGCGTGCGCGATCTGACCGCTGAAATCTGGTTTGGCCGCCGCCTCGGGCAGGAAGCTGCCCCCGCGAAGCTGGGCGTCGATCGCGCGCTGGCATTTAGTGAAATCAATCAGCAGCTGTTCCAGCTCCTTAACGGCCTCGACGCTATCTACTTTGCGCAGGGCGAATATGCCTACGCCGACGACATCGTGTTTAACGCGCTGGAAAAACTGCGCAAAGGCGTACGGCAGAATCTGCAGGCGCCAGGCTCGGTCATTGACTGGCGGCCGATGGTGCATGAGATGCGCCTGTTTAAATCGGCAGAAGAGCTGGAGGTCATGCGCCGCGCAGGGGAGATCTCCGCGCTGGCCCACACCCGCGCTATGGAAAAATGCCGTCCCGGGATGTTCGAATATCATCTGGAAGGCGAGATCCTTCACGAATTCAACCGTCACGGCGCGCGCTTTCCTTCTTATAACACCATCGTGGGCGGCGGCGAAAATGGCTGCATCCTGCACTACACCGAAAATGAGTGCGAGCTGCGCGACGGCGATCTGGTGCTGATTGACGCAGGCTGCGAATACCGCGGCTACGCGGGCGATATCACCCGCACCTTCCCGGTTAACGGCAAATTTAGCCCGGCCCAGCGCGAGATTTACGATATCGTCCTTGAATCTCTGGAAACCTCGCTGAAGCTCTATCGCCCGGGTACCTCAATTAAAGAGGTTAACCAGCAGGTGGTGCGGATTATGATTACCGGCCTCGTGCGTCTGGGGATCCTGAAAGGTGAAATTGATGAGCTGATTGCTAATAACGCCCATCGTCCTTTCTTTATGCATGGCCTGAGCCACTGGCTGGGGCTCGACGTGCATGATGTCGGCAGCTATGACGTTGACCGCTCGCGTATTCTTGAGCCGGGAATGGTGCTGACCGTTGAACCGGGGCTGTATATTGCGACGGATGCCGACGTGCCGGCCCAGTACCGCGGCATCGGCATTCGTATTGAAGACGACATCGTCATTACCGAAGACGGTAATGAGAACCTCACCGCCGGCGTAGTGAAAAAAGCGGACGATATCGAGGCGCTGATGGCGGCGGCGCGCCAGCTATGAGCGTCCTGATCGTCGGCGGAGGAATGACCGGCGCGACGCTGGCGCTAGCGATATCTCGCCTGACCGGCGGTATGCTGCCGGTGCATCTGGTTGAAGCATCAGCGCCGGATTCCGCGCAGCATCCGGGCTTTGACGCCCGCGCCATCGCTCTGGCTGCCGGCACCTGCCAGCAGCTGGCTCGCGTGGATATCTGGCAAGAGATAGCCGACTGCGCCACGGCCATTCAGCGCGTTCACGTCAGCGATCGCGGCCACGCGGGGTTTGTGACGCTCGAGGCTGAGGAGTATGGGCTGGCGGCGCTGGGCCAGGTGGTTGAGCTGCACGATGTCGGCCAGCGCCTGTTTGCGCAGCTGCGCAAGGCGCCGGGCGTGACGCTGCACTGCCCGGCAAAGGTGGAAAATGTCAGCCGCAGCGAAGAGAGCGTAAGCCTGGTTCTGGACAACGGCGAAACCCTCAGCGGTAAACTGCTGGTCGCCGCCGACGGCTCGCGCTCGACGCTGGGGGCCCGCTGTGGTATCAGCTGGCAGCAGGAACCCTATGAACAGCTGGCGATTATCGCCAACGTCAGTACCGCGCAGCCGCATAGCGGGCGCGCGTTTGAACGCTTTACCCCACACGGCCCGCTGGCGATGCTGCCCATGTCGCAGGGCCGCTGCTCGCTGGTGTGGTGTCATCCGCAGTCGCGGCATGAAGAGGTGCTGAGCTGGTCGGACGAACGCTTTCGTCATGAGCTTCAGCAGGCATTCGGCTGGCGTCTTGGCCGGATCGTCCATGTCGGAAAGCGCAGCGTGTATCCGCTCTCGCTCACCCGAGCCAGCCGCACGGTTGCGCATCGTCTGGCGCTGGTCGGCAACGCGGCGCAAACGCTGCATCCTATTGCCGGACAGGGATTTAACCTCGGTCTGCGCGACGTCATGAGCCTGGCGGAAATGCTGGCGCAGGCGCAGGCAGAAGGAGAGGATCCGGGCGGCTATCCGCTTCTGAGCCGCTATCAGACCCGCCGCGCCGCAGATAAAGCCGCCACCGTCGGCGTGACCGATGGGCTGGTGCATCTGTTCGCCAATCGCTGGGCGCCGCTGGTGGTGGGGCGCAACGTCGGCCTGATGGCGATGGAATTATTTACCCCGGCGCGCGATGCGCTGGCGCAGCGTACCCTCGGTTGGGTCCCCCGTTAAGGAGTGAAACGTGCAAAGTGTTGATGTCGCTATTGTTGGCGGTGGAATGGTGGGGCTGGCGGTTGCCTGCGGTTTGCAGGGCAGCGGGCTGCGCGTTGCGGTGCTGGAACAGGCCGCGCCTCAGCCGTTAAGCGCGGATGCGCCGCCGGCGCTGCGGGTGTCGGCGGTTAACGCCGCCAGCGAGAAGCTGCTGAGCAAACTGGGCGTCTGGCAGGATATTATCGCCCAGCGCGCCAGCTGCTACCACGGTATGGAAGTGTGGGATAAAGACAGTTTTGGCCGCATCAGCTTTGATGACCAGAGCATGGGCTTTAGCCACCTTGGGCATATTATTGAAAACGCCGTGGTTCACCACGCCCTGTGGCAAAAAGCGCAGCGCTGCGCGGACGTCACTCTACTGGCCCCGGCGCAGCTGCAGCAGGTTGCGTGGGGGGAGAACGAGGCCTTTCTTAGCCTGCAGGACGGCACGATGTTAACCGCCCGGCTGGTGGTTGGCGCCGATGGGGCCAATTCATGGTTGCGCAATAAAGCTGATATCCCGCTCACCTACTGGGATTATCACCATCATGCGCTGGTTGCCACTATTCGCACCGAAGAACCGCACGAAGCGGTGGCGCGTCAGGCGTTCCACGGCGAAGGGATTCTGGCGTTTCTGCCGCTGAGCGATCCGCACCTCTGCTCGATTGTCTGGTCGCTCTCTCCCGAAGAGGCTGAGCGGATGCGGCAGGCGGACGATGCCGCTTTTAACCAGGCGCTGAATATTGCCTTCGATAACCGCCTCGGCTTATGCGCCGTGGAGAGCGAGCGCCAGGTCTTCCCGCTCACCGGCCGCTATGCGCGTCAGTTTGCCGCCCATCGTCTGGCGCTGGTCGGCGATGCCGCCCATACCATTCATCCGCTGGCGGGGCAGGGCGTTAATCTTGGCTTTATGGATGCCGCCGAGCTGATCGACGAACTGAAGCGCCTGCACGCGCAGGGCAAGGATATCGGCCAGCATCTGTATCTGCGTCGCTATGAACGCAGCCGTAAACATAGCGCTGCGCTGATGCTGGCGGGGATGCAGGGCTTTCGTGACATGTTCTCCGGCCACAATCCGGCGAAGAAGCTGCTGCGCGATATCGGTCTTAAGCTGGCGGATACATTGCCCGGCGTGAAGCCGCAGCTTATCCGTCAAGCGATGGGGCTCAACGACCTGCCCGCCTGGTTACGTTAAGTACGTCACACTTCTCTCACCCGGCCGCCGCGCCGGGTTATCTCCTCTCATTTGAAATAATCTAATTTCACCTCGTTTTTCGCATTAGTTTTATTAATGTTACCTTTTTTTTGTTATAGAAATTAGGCCCGTCATTTCGCAGAAAATATCATCATGCGCTGCTTTTTTAATTAATGGGTTTGGTTTTGTGCGGGTTGAATCGCTTTATTGCAGATAAAAACTCTGTAGGCTCTGCGGCTGATTTTGGTCATAAGCTAATGTGATGTCCTGACCAGGCTTATGGTTTAGTGCGGATATCGGTGGTAAGTTCAGGCCAAAGAGAACGTTTGCGTCGGCGTCCTTTAGCGATGCTGGCGGCGTTTTTCGCGGCGCAAAAAACGCCAAAAATCGTGGCTGGTTCCGTTTTATTCGATGAGGAAAAGATGGCTCAACAGACTCCGTTGTTTGAACAACACACGCTATGCGGCGCGCGCATGGTGGATTTCCATGGCTGGATGATGCCGCTGCATTACGGATCCCAGATCGATGAGCATCATGCGGTGCGCGGTGATGCCGGAATGTTCGATGTGTCGCACATGACCATCGTCGATTTTCACGGCAACCGAATCCGCGAGTTCCTGCGCTATCTGCTGGCTAACGACGTTGCGAAGCTCACCGTGCCGGGTAAAGCGCTCTATAGCGGCATGCTGACCGCCTCCGGCGGCGTCATTGATGACCTGATTGTTTATTTCCTTTCTGAAGACTATTTCCGCCTCGTTGTTAACTCCGCCACCCGTGAAAAAGACCTCGCCTGGATCACCCAGCAGTCTGAATCCTATGGTCTTGAGATAACCGTGCGTGACGATCTATCCCTGATCGCCGTACAGGGTCCAAAGGCGAAAGAGAAAGCGGCGACGCTGTTTACCGACGCGCAGCGCCAGGCCGTGGAAGGCATGAAGCCGTTCTTTGGCGTGCAGGCGGGCGATCTGTTTATTGCGACTACCGGCTATACCGGTGAAGCGGGTTATGAAATCGCGCTGCCGAACGAGCAGGCGGTGGATTTCTGGCGCGGTCTGCTGGACGCGGGCGTTAAGCCGTGCGGCCTTGGCGCGCGCGATACGCTGCGCCTGGAAGCGGGCATGAATCTTTATGGCCAGGAGATGGACGAAGGCGTCTCTCCGCTGGCGGCTAACATGGGCTGGACCATTGCCTGGGAACCGGCTGACCGTGATTTTATCGGGCGTGAAGCGCTGGAACTCCAGCGTGAAAAAGGCACCGAACAGCTGGTCGGCCTGGTGATGACCGAGAAAGGCGTTCTGCGCGGCGGCCTGCCGGTGCGCTTCAGCGATGCCGATGGCAATCAGAAAGAAGGCATTATCACCAGCGGCACCTTCTCCCCGACGCTGGGCTACAGTATTGCCTTAGCGCGCGTACCGGAAGGCATCGGTGAAACCGCCGTGGTGCAGATTCGCAATCGCGAAATGCCGGTCAAAGTGACCAAACCCGTTTTTGTACGCAACGGCAAAGCCGTGGTGTGATTTCCCATTTGGAGATGAATTGATGAGCAACGTACCAGCAGAACTGAAATACAGCAAAGAACACGAATGGCTGCGTAAAGAAGCGGACGGCACCTATACCGTCGGTATCACCGAGCACGCGCAGGAGCTGCTTGGCGATATGGTTTTCGTTGACCTGCCGGAAGTGGGCGCCGCCGTAGAAGCGGGCGCCGACTGCGCGGTTGCCGAATCCGTCAAAGCCGCTTCCGATATCTACGCGCCGATTAGCGGCGAAATTGTTGCCGTCAATGAAGAGCTGAACGACTCCCCTGAGCTGGTCAACAGCGAGCCGTACGCCGGCGGCTGGATCTTTAAAATCAAAGCCAGCGATGAAGCTCAGGTTGCCGCGCTGCTGGATGCGACCGCATATGAAGCTCTGTTAGAAGACGAATAAATACGCTTCATCCTTCACGTGGCAGGGGCGTTGGCTTCCTGCAACGCGAATGATTTGCGTCTTCTGGCCCGGTTAGCGTCAGTGCTCGCCGGGCAAACCCGTCAGACAATCACGATTCACCGCACGTTCAGGAACCATCGCTCATGACCCAGACTTTAGGCCAGCTTGAAAACCGTGACGCCTTTATTGAACGTCACATCGGCCCGGATGCCCGGCAGCAGCAGGAGATGCTGAAAACCGTTGGCGCCGATTCGCTTAACGCCCTGATTGGCCAGATTGTGCCGCAGGATATCCAGCTGGCAACGCCGCCGCAGGTGGGCGAAGCAACCACGGAATTCGCCGCGCTGGCGGAACTGAAGGCGATCGCCGGTCGTAACAAGCGCTTCAAGTCGTACATTGGCATGGGCTACACCGCCGTGCAGCTGCCGCCGGTGATTCAGCGCAACATGCTGGAAAATCCGGGCTGGTATACCGCCTATACGCCTTATCAGCCGGAGGTTTCCCAGGGTCGCCTGGAATCACTGCTGAATTTCCAGCAGGTGACCCTCGACCTGACCGGGCTCGATATTGCCTCGGCCTCGCTGCTGGACGAAGCCACCGCCGCTGCGGAAGCGATGGCAATGGCCAAACGCGTAAGCAAACTGAAAAACGCCAACCGCTTCTTCGTCGCTGCCGACGTTCACCCGCAGACGCTGGACGTGGTGCGCACCCGCGCGGAAACCTTTGGTTTCGATGTGATTGTCGATGATGCGGAAAAAGCGCTCGACCATCAGGACGTCTTTGGCGTGCTGCTGCAGCAGGTAGGCACCACCGGCGAGGTTCACGATTACAGCAAACTGATAGCTGACCTGAAAGCGCGCAAAGTGATTGTCAGCGTCGCGGCCGATTTTATGGCCCTGGTTCTGCTGACTGCCCCGGGCAAGCAGGGCGCGGACATTGTGTTTGGCTCCGCCCAGCGCTTCGGCGTACCGATGGGCTACGGCGGCCCGCACGCGGCGTTTTTTGCCGCAAAAGATGAATTCAAACGCTCCATGCCGGGCCGTATTATCGGCGTATCGAAAGATGCGGCGGGTAATACCGCGCTGCGCATGGCGATGCAGACGCGCGAGCAGCATATTCGCCGCGAGAAAGCGAACTCCAATATCTGTACCTCCCAGGTGCTGCTGGCCAATATTGCCAGCCTGTACGCCGTATTCCACGGCCCGGCTGGGCTGAAGCGTATCGCCAGCCGTATTCATCGCCTGACCGATATTCTCGCCGATGGCCTGCAGAAAAAAGGCCTTAAGCTCCGCCATGCGCACTACTTCGATACCCTGTGCGTGGACGTCGCCGATAAAGCCGCTGTGCTGGCGCGGGCGGAAGCGCTGCAGATCAACCTGCGCAGCGATATTCATCACGCCGTCGGGATCACGCTCGATGAAGCCACCACGCGCGAAGACGTCCTGAACCTGTTCCGCGCCATCGTGGGCGACGATCACGGCCTGGATATCGACACGCTGGATAAAGACGTGGCCCTGGACAGCCGTTCGATCCCGGCCAGCATGCTACGTGACGATGCGATCCTCACTCATCCGGTGTTCAACCGCTACCACAGCGAAACCGAGATGATGCGCTATATGCACGCGCTGGAGCGTAAGGATCTGGCGCTGAACCAGGCGATGATCCCGCTGGGCTCCTGCACCATGAAGCTGAATGCTGCCGCGGAGATGATCCCGATCACCTGGCCGGAATTCGCCGAACTGCATCCGTTCTGCCCGGTTGATCAGGCTGAAGGCTATCATCAGATGATTGCCCAGCTCTCCGACTGGCTGGTTAAGCTGACCGGCTATGATGCGGTCTGCATGCAGCCGAACTCCGGCGCGCAGGGCGAATACGCGGGCCTGCTGGCGATTCGCCATTACCACGAGAGCCGCAACGAAGGGCATCGCGATATCTGCCTGATCCCAAGCTCTGCGCACGGCACCAACCCGGCTTCCGCGCAGATGGCGGGAATGCAGGTAGTGGTGGTCGCCTGCGATAAAAATGGCAACATCGACCTGGCGGATCTGCGGGCGAAAGCCGAGCAGCATGCGGCGAACCTCTCCTGCATCATGGTGACCTATCCGTCCACCCACGGCGTTTATGAAGAGACTATTCGCGAAGTGTGCGAAGTGGTGCATCAGTTTGGCGGCCAGGTTTACCTTGACGGCGCGAACATGAACGCCCAGGTCGGCATTACCTCTCCGGGCTTTATCGGCGCGGACGTCTCGCACCTCAACCTGCATAAAACCTTCTGCATTCCGCACGGCGGCGGCGGCCCGGGTATGGGGCCGATTGGCGTGAAATCGCATCTGGCGCCGTTTGTGCCGGGCCACAGCGTGGTGCAAATTGAAGGCATGCTGACCCGTCAGGGCGCGGTTTCCGCCGCGCCGTTCGGCAGCGCCTCCATTCTGCCGATCAGCTGGATGTATATCCGTATGATGGGCGCAGAGGGGCTGAAACAGGCGAGCCAGATGGCGATTCTGAACGCCAACTACATCGCTACCCGGCTGAAAGACGCGTTCCCGGTGCTGTATACCGGCCGCGACGGTCGCGTGGCGCACGAATGTATTCTGGATATTCGTCCGCTGAAAGAAGAGACCGGCATCAGCGAGCTGGATATTGCCAAGCGACTGATTGATTTTGGTTTCCACGCTCCGACCATGTCCTTCCCGGTTGCCGGCACGCTGATGGTGGAACCGACCGAATCGGAAAGCAAAGTGGAGCTGGACCGCTTTATCGATGCGATGCTGGCGATTCGCGGCGAGATCGACCGCGTGAAAGGCGGTGAATGGCCGCTGGAGGATAACCCGCTGGTGAACGCGCCGCATACTCAGGGTGAACTGGTGAGCGAGTGGAACCATCCGTACACCCGTGAACTGGCGGTCTTCCCGGCGGGGCTGAACAACAAGTACTGGCCGACCGTTAAGCGTCTGGACGATGTTTACGGCGACCGTAACCTGTTCTGCTCCTGCGTGCCGATGAGCGAATACCAGTAATCTGCTGATTAGACTATCTTTTAAAGGCGCTGCGGCGCCTTTATTTTTTGGGAGAATGGCATGACGATAGCTTTGGTGACGGGCGGCAGCCGGGGAATAGGTAAAGCGACGGCGCTGCTGCTGGCGCAGGAAGGCTATACCGTGGCGGTGAATTACCATCAAAATAGCGCTGCCGCGACCGGCGTGGTGAACGAAATTATCGCCAGCGGCGGCAAAGCCGTTGCGCTACGGGCGGACGTCAGCGATGAAGCGCAGGTGATGGCGATGTTTACCGCTATCGATCGCCTCGGTGAACCGCTCGCCGCGCTGGTCAATAACGCCGGCATTTTATTTACCCAGGGGACGATTGAAAGCCTTTGCGCGGAGCGGATTAACCAGGTGCTGGCCACCAACGTGACCGGTTACTTCCTCTGCTGCCGGGAGGCGGTAAAGCGGATGTCGCACAAGCACGGCGGTAAGGGCGGGGCGATTGTGAATGTGTCGTCCGCGGCATCTCGCCTCGGGGCGCCGGGGGAGTATGTGGATTATGCCGCGTCAAAGGGCGCGGTTGATACTCTGACCACCGGCCTGTCGCTGGAGGTGGCGGCGCAGGGGATTCGGGTTAACGGTGTGCGCCCCGGCTTAATTTATACCGACATGCACGCCAGCGGCGGTGAACCGGGGCGCGTGGATCGCGTGAAGTCGATGCTGCCCATGCGGCGCGGCGGGCAGCCGGAGGAGGTGGCTCAGGCCATCGTCTGGCTGCTGAGTGAGAAGGCTTCCTACGTGACCGGCAGCTTTCTGGAGCTGGCGGGCGGGAGATAATCGGCAACTCGTTTTCCGGGGGGCGGCTAAACGCCTTGCCCGGGATACAAAATCTGTTTACCTCACCCCATCCCTGGCCCTGCTAAGCGCAGCGCAAGCAGGGAAATGCGCTACGACGCCAGCCACAGCCGCAGGCGCATCCCCCAGCCGCTGGTCCAGCCGGTGGTGACTGACTTCACCTCGCCGCGCGAGATTACGATAAGGGTCGGCGTGACCTGCACCTCCCACCGTTGGGATAGCTGACCGCTGGCGTCATTGATCGTCGGCAGCGCCATTTTTTTATGCGCCAGCCATCGCGCCAGAGCGGCGTTGTCGCCGGAGCGTAGCGCTACCGTCATCACATTGCCGCCATCGTTGGCTAAAGCGGCCACCGACGGGGTGGTATAGCGGCAAACGCCGCACCAGGTGGCCCAGACGTACAGCAGCAAAGGGCGTTCGTGGCTCATTGCCGCCAGATCGACCGTTTGGCCATCAAGCGTTTGCAGCGGCATGCTGGAGAAATTCTGCGGCAGCGCGGGCCTGCGCAGGTAATCCACCGCCAGGCTGACGGCGGCGACAATCAGCAGCCATATCAGGATCTGTCTGAAGACGTTTAGCATCATTTTTCTACATTGTGATGCGCCGGAAAGGCCGGCAGCGTGCGGCGTTGATTCACGAAGTCAGCGTCAGCGACTCAACGATTGATGTGGTTTATCTTATCGGCTGAGCGTGGGTTAGCAATGTTAAAGCTGTAAAGAAGTGTCTGTTTTGTGGGAAGTTTTGCCCCCTTCCGGCTGGAAAGGGGCAAGATGATTACAGTTTCTCGCCGTTGCTGGCGATAACCTCTTTGTACCAGTTAAAGCTCTTCTTGCGCGAGCGGGACATATCGCCGGTACCATCGTCATGTTTGTTGACGTAGATAAAGCCGTAGCGCTTGCTGTATTGACCGGTCGTGAAGGAGACGCAGTCGATGCAGCCCCACGGGGTATAGCCCATTAGCTCAACGCCGTCGTAAGTCACCGCTTTGATCATCTCTTCGACGTGAGCGCGCAGATAGTCGATGCGATAGTCGTCGTTGATGCTGCCGTCTTCTTCGACTTTATCGTACGCGCCGAAGCCGTTTTCGACGATAAACAGCGGCTTCTGGTAGCGCTCATACAGTTCACACAGCGCATAGCGCAGGCCGACCGGGTCAATCTGCCAGCCCCAGTCAGAGGCTTTGACGTGCGGGTTGGGCACGCTGCCTTCAAAGCCGGAGATCGCATCGCCGGTACCGCCTTCCGCTTTCACCGCGTTGGTCATGTAGTAGCTGAAGCCGAGATACGCGCAGGTGCCTTCGCGCAGGATTTGCGCATCGCCGTCCTCCATGTTGATATTGAAGCCGCGGCGTTCCCATTCGTTCAGGACGTAGCTCGGGTAGTAGCCGCGCAGCTGGACGTCGGTAAAGACGTAGCGTTCACGCATTGATTCCTGGGCAAACATCACGTCTTCCGGCTTGCAGGAGAACGGGTAGAGGGCGACCATTGCCAGCATGCAGCCCACCTGCATCTGCGGATTGATTTGACGCGCCGCCTTCACCGCCAGCGCGCTGGCGACAAACTGATGGTGCAGCACCTGGTACATGGTCTCTTCCGGGTTTTCATGCTCGGTATAGACCACGCCGGAGCAGCAGTAGCCAAACAGCGGCGCGCGCCAGTTACGCTGGTTGTTGATCTCGTTAAAGGTCATCCAGTATTTCACTTTGTGCTTATAGCGCTCGAAGACCACTTCGGCGAAGCGCACAAAGAAATCGACCACTTTGCGGTTGGTCCAGCCGCCGTACTGCTGAACCAGATGCAGCGGCATCTCAAAGTGGGAGAGGGTAATAACCGGTTCGATGTTGTACTTCAGCAGTTCATCGAACATGTCATCGTAGAATTTCAGCCCTTCTTCATTCGGCTGGCTTTCGTCGCCCAGCGGGAAGATGCGCGTCCAGGCGATAGAGGTGCGGAAGCACTTGAAGCCCATCTCGGCGAACAGCTTGATGTCTTCTTTGTAGCGGCCGTGGAAATCGATGGCTTCGTGGTTCGGATAGTACTTGCCCGGCTCTACCTGCTGGGTTATCTCGCGCGGCACGCCGTGCGCGCCGCCGGTAAGCACGTCGCAGATGCTCGGGCCTTTGCCGTCTTTATTCCAGCCGCCTTCAACCTGGTGCGCGGCGACGGCGCCACCCCATAAAAAGTCTTTTGGTAAAGGAATTTTCTTCATCTTTGCTCATCTCGTCTTAATGACTTGTTGGCTGCGAGTCTAACAAAGGGAATATAAATGTCACGATATAACAATTTGCCCGGAATGGAATTTGTTACATCGAAAAAACACCCTGTTATTTTCAGGCGAGTTTGCGCGCTAATTTACGCCCCAGCGTTTCCAGAATATAAATGACCGGGATCTGGGTGGTAATGTCATAGACGCCGCCGATGCGCGTTTGCGGAACGTGCCAGGAGAGATTAAAGTCGGCAAGCTTTGCCAGCCGCGAGTGCTCGTGGCTGGTGATGGACATCACTTTACAGCGATGCAGGCTGAACTGGCTGGCGAAGCGCAGGATCTCTTCGGTTTCGCCGGAGACCGACAGCACGATGGCCAGCGCATTACGCGCCATATCATTGGTCACCGGGAAATAAGGGTCGTCGATATGGTTACTGAATTTCCCGACGTTAGAAAAGAAACGCGCGCCATATTTTGCCAGCGCGCCGGAGGTGCCGGCACCAACAAAAATAATACGTTCTGAAGACAGAATAATATCGACCGCCTGCTCGAGCAGCTGGTCAAATTCATCGTTATTAACGCTTTTAAAAAAGCTCATTATTTCGCTGGCGCCGATATTTGCCTGTTGAGGCTCATTCTGCTCCAGATATAATTTAAAGCGTACGCGAAACTCCGAGTAGCCTTCGCACTGCAGCTTGCGACAGAAGCGCAAAACGGTAGTCGTGGAGACTCCGGCCGCTTCCGCCAGCTCGCGGATGGTCATGTACATCACTTTGTCGCGATTTTTAATGACGTAGTGATAGACCATCATCTCAAGATTATTGAGACTGGCGATAGCGGCGTGGGAGAAGATACTCACAGTGGCAAACTCACAATTCATAATGACCAGAATGGAATGATATCATGCAGCCAAATGACATAACCTTTTTTCAGCGTTTTCAGGACGACATCCTCGCCGGACGCAAAACGATTACCCTCCGCGATGCGGCTGAATCACACTTTAAAACGGGCGATGTGCTGCGCGTTGGCCGCTATGAAGATGACGGCTATTTTTGCACCATTCGCGTGGTGGCTACCTCAACGGTGACGCTGGATACGCTGAGTGAACTGCACGCGCAGCAGGAGAATATGACCCTGGCGCAGCTGCGTGAGGTGATTGCGGAGATCTATCCTGAAGAAAAGCAGTTTTATGTTATTGAATTCGAAAAGCTTTAATTAAATAGTGAACGTCTGTTAGTTGAAATTTTTATGTAACCTATTGATTTTATACTGTTCATAAATATTCATCTTTTTATTTTAGCGAACAGGTGTTCACTGGAATCATTCTCAGTTAACCTAAGTGTGCATTGAAAGCGTACTTGTTTTCGGAGTCAAATATGGTTCGCAAATCGTTAATCACACAGGGATATTCTCTGGCAGAGGAAATTGCCAACAGCGTCAGTCACGGGATTGGGCTGGTGTTCGGTATCGTCGGTCTGGTGCTGTTGCTGGTGCAGGCGGTGGACAGCAACGCCGGCGCCACGGCCATTACCAGCTACAGCCTGTACGGCGGCAGCATGATTTTGCTGTTCCTCGCCTCGACCCTCTATCACGCGATTCCGCATCAGCGGGCTAAGCTGTGGCTGAAAAAATTCGACCACTGCGCCATCTATTTGCTGATTGCCGGGACCTACACGCCGTTTCTGCTGGTGGGGCTAAATTCGCCGCTATCGCGCGGGCTGATGATCGTCATCTGGAGCCTGGCGCTGCTGGGGATCCTGTTTAAGCTGACCATTGCGCATCGTTTTAAGATCCTCTCTTTAGTGACTTACCTGACCATGGGCTGGCTGTCGCTGATCGTCGTTTATCAGCTGGCGATTAAGCTGGCGGTGGGCGGCGTGACGCTGCTTGCCGTGGGTGGCGTGGTCTATTCGCTGGGGGTTATTTTCTACGTCTGCAAACGTATTCCGTACAACCACGCTATCTGGCACGGTTTTGTCCTGGGCGGCAGCGTGTGCCACTTCCTGGCCATTTATTTGTACGTCGGGCAGGTTTAAATTTCGCGAAATCTCCCGGCTCGCGCTACGCTTAGCCGGGCTACAGGTTCACCGTCATCTGAGGGATGGTAGCCCGGACATGGCGCGCCAGCGCCGCCTCCGGGACATTCTCCGTTGGTGATGGCTTGCCTGCCTGGGCTACGGCCCGGTGCTTTTATTCAGACCACGGCTTTCACGATATCCATTAATCTGCGGATATCTTCTGGCCGGGTATTGCCGGTTTGCGGGTCGATTATCGAGCTGTAAACATGGGGCATCACGCGAAGTACGCCTGCCTCCAGACAGCTTTGCAAAATAATGCCAAAGTTATCGAGATCGATTCCACCGGTTGGTTCGATTAACGTCATCCCGTTACGAGCTGCCGTGGTCGCCAGCATATACAGCTCCGGTAGCGACTTTTCGCCGCCCATGGGGAAAAACTTCGCCGCATGGGCCCCCATGTCCTGCATCATGCGTACCGCCGCATCGCAGGAGACGCGGGCCGGCGTGCCCTGACAGCTGCTGACGCCGGTGGAGATAAGAACCTCGCCAGGGGTTCCCGTCGGGCTGACCAGCGCATTAATGCAGGTCTGCTGCCCGCCCGTAGCCGCCAGCGCCCCTGCGGCAAACCCGCTGCCGGTAAAGGTCTGATTAACGTGCGCCGGGTGAAGCGCTGACGCGATCATCGCCGCTTTGTAATACTGCGCAGGATCGCCGGCGCCCAGGCCTACGGAGATGGAGGGTATCTCCGCCATCCAGCGTTTTACCTCCTGAACACCTTCTTCCACGGAGGCAAACTGTGCCGAGAGGACGCCAATCGCCGCATGGCCTTCGGCGGCATCATAAATGTCCCGGGCGTTGGCGATATCTTTCGCCAGCACGTTAATCGCGACGCGTTGACGGTAAAAATTAATTTGCTGCATGGTCTGCAATCTCCTTTAGGCGCGCCACGATCAGGCTCATTTCACCCTCGGCTACCGTTCGTGGGTCCAGGCTAAAAACCCCCTGATGGAGGTTATAGCGTCGGGCGTAAATGGCGATCTCGCCATTGCGCAGCTGTGCTTCGACTTCGCGGGCATCCAGACCCAGCTCCTGGGCATTCACCTGAATGCGGATACGCCAGATGGCGCGTCCGGCTTCATCCTGCTCAATATCGGCTTGTAAGCCGTTTATCGCTGAGATCGCTTTCGCGACGGGCAGGAGTTCCTCGGCAGTGACCCCCTTCTGCCCCTGATGATAGTGTTCCAGCGCATAAACCAGACCGACCATATTCTCCTTGCCGATTTTCATCGCCCGGGCAATACCGTGATGCTGCGCCTTACACGCCGCTATCCACTGTTTTTTCCCGGTGATGAATCCGGAAGTGGGCGCGTTAAACGCTTTTGCCCCGCTATAGATAACCATGTCCGCTCCGCTTGCCACCCAGACGCGTAAATCCTCCTCGGCAGCGGCATCGACAATCAGCGGCAGGTTGTGAGTCTGTGCGACCTGCACGAAATCCTCGATACTCAACATCCCTTTTTGCACGCAGTGGTGTGATTTCACATACAGCAGGGCGGCGGTGCTGGTAGAGATCGCGCTCTCCAGCTGCCAGCGTGCCGCCAGATTGCTTGAACCGACCTCCACAACGCGCCCACCGCCTAAGCGAATCGCGCTGGTGATGGGCGCGCCGTAATCGACGTTATGTCCGCGGAGCATGACGATTTCGTTGGCCATACCGCGACTGTCCGGCATCTGCATCACTCGCGCCTGGTCGCCATGGGTAATCGCGGCGGCCACGGCGATGGCGATTCCCGCCGAGGCGCAGGAGGTGATATAGCTGTCCTCCGCGCCGGTAAAGCGGGAGACCCGCTCGCCGGTTCGGTCTACCAGCCTGTCGATTTCCACAAAGGCCGATGCCGCCCGCGCCGTTGCCTGCATCACCTCCGGCGCCACGCTGGAAACGCCCAGAATCGTCATTTTGCCGCAGGCGTTAATCACCTGTTTTAACCCCAGCTGTTGATAGATATTCTGCGTCATGGTTTACAGCACTCCCAGCAGCGAACAGACCACGCTGAGCGCGACAATTGACAGCAGAATGGTGGTGTAGCGCGGCCCTTTCTTCACCAGATAGAAGTAGATGGCAAACACCGCCGCCAGCGGCAACAGGCCGGGCGCGATAGAGTCGAGGATTTGCTGGACCACCACCTCCGAGCCTTTCAGCGCGCTGAGCTTTAAAGGGGTCGTTATTTTGACGTAGCTTGCGGAGAGCGCGCCCATCATTATCAGGCCCAGCACGTTCGCGCCGTAGATAAGCTCCTTAATTCGCCCTCCCTGGAGCAGGCCGATGATTGAGTCGCGTCCCAGCGTGTAGCCTTTGTGCACCATGCCGTAGCTGATCGCCAGCGTAATGGCCGGATAGAGAATTAAGGGCACAATGCCGCCCATCGCGCTGCCGCTGGCGGCGAACGGGATGAAAATCGCAATCAGCAACGGCATGACGGCCGCCCAGATGATGGAGTCCCCCATTCCGGCCAGCGGCCCCATCAGCCCGGTTTTAATCCCGGTGATAGACGCGTCGCTAATCGGTTCACCGCGGGTTTTCTGCTCCTCCATCGCAATCGAGATCCCCTGAATCACCGCGCCAAAGGTCTGCTCAGAGTTGAAGAAGTTCAGATGGCGTTTTAGCGCCTCCACCTGCTCTTCTTTTTGCGGGTAGAGTTTTTTGATAATCGGCGTCATGGAGGCGCAGAAAATCAGGCTTTGTAAACGCTCATAGGAGCTGGAAACTTCCGCGCCCAGCCAGTAAATAAACCAGGCTTTGGTGATGTCCGCTTTGGTCAGCGTGCCGTTCTCCCGCGCGCGCTCCACCAGTTCATGCTGCATTACATCGCTGCTCATCATGCTGCTCCTTCATTTTTCGCCAGGCCCTTAATCAGGAAGGCCACGCAGGTACCAAAGATTGCCATCGCCATAATGTCCACCTTCAGGTACAGCACCGCAAAGAATCCGCCGATAAACCACGGCAGCAGGCTCTTCTTACCGATCACCATGATGGTGATGGCAAAGCCCAGCGCCGGCAGAATTCCGCCCATAATTTCAAAGGAGTGGGTCAACCAGTGCGGCATCAGCTTGAGGAAGCTCTCTACCACGTCCTGGCCAAAATAGTTGGCAGCAAACACTACCGGGAAACGCAGCACCAGGCCGAGCAACGCCGGATAGAGGAACGCGCAGCGCATAATACCGCCCATGTTGGCCGTTTCCGCGTGTTTATCCGCCATATGCACCCAAGCGGCGTTCAGCGTGCGTCTGAGCTGGTCAAGGAAAACGCCGATCACGCCAAACGGGATGGCCAGCGCGATGGCCAGGTTCGGATCCATCCCGGCTTTTACGGCGATAGGAATCGAGATACAGGCGGCCAGCGCCGGATCTGACGGCACGTTACCCCCGGGCGTTGAGGTCACGCCGAGGTAAACCAGCTGCATACCTGCGCCAATAATCATCGCCGTTTCCATATTGCCCAACAGCAGGCCGACAAAAACGGCGATTACAACAGGTTGTAACAGCATGGCGGAGAAGGTGTAGCCAAGGCGTAAGCGGGCAAACCAGTAATACAACCCCATCAGGCTTGCGAAGACTAAAGTATCCATAGTTTTTTCCTGTACACTTCATCTTTCAGGCTGCCTCTTTGTTGGCTGCCTTCGCTCACCCCAGTCACTTACTTAAGTAAGCTCCAGGGGATTCACTCAGTTGCCGCCTCGATGCATCCAGAATGATTTTGTGTATGTTAAATGGTTAGAATTTTTTCAGGATATCGTCCAGCGACTGCGGCTTATCTTCCGGGATAGTCTGGAAGACCGCCTTAATCCCTCGACTTTTCAGGTCGTGAAGAATGCCAACGTCTTTTTCATCCAACGTGATGTTCTGGAAAACGACCTTGCGGTTCGGCCCGCCGCCTAAGCCACCAACCTGAATGGCGGAAACATCAAACCCGAGCTGTACGGCTTCCTGAATCGCCGCGAGAGAGGGGAACAGCACCAGCACGCTGCCGTCGCCAAGCTGGTTTTCTTTCCACGATGCGGCAAAGCTCCGATTGCTGTAGCAATCCACTTTGATGTTTGGCGGTGCCGCCATCAGATAGATATTTTTCATAAACGGATCGGCGTCCAGCTCATCACTCACTACCGCAATCCGGTTGGCCTGGGATTGTCCGACCCACTTCGTCACCACTTGTCCATGAATGAGGCGGCTGTCGATGCGACATAACACGATGTTAGCCATGATATTTTTTCCTTATTGTGATTGTTGTAATTGCCGAACGTGGGCGACAACGTCCAGACAGCTGCTGCGCGCGGCTTCCACTAATTCAGCTACGCAGGCGGATAGCGGTCCCTGTTCCCGCTTGTCCAGCGCCTCCAGCAGCAGCGAGGCATTCAGTCCGGAAATCACCGCCACCGGATAATCGGCGCTTAGCCGCGCGGCCACGTTAGAGGTGGTCCCGCCAATAAAATCGGTCAGAATAAGCGAGCCTTCGGGCAGGGTTTTCACGACGGCTTCTACGCGCTGATAAAACTCGCCCAAGGTATCGACGGGCATCAGGGCGATTTCCGTTACGCCTTTAATTTCGCCCGTCACCATGCACAGGCTGTTGCAGAGCTGTTGCCCCCAGCCGCCATGGGTCAGCAGCAGGATCTGGGACAAAGGTTCAGTGGTAATCAAAATGGCCTCCTGGCGCTATTACGTTGATATACGTAATAAGAGCAAAGGCTGTGCCAGAATTTGTGTCACATGGGGGGCGAAGAGGGGCAGGCGCGGCGTAAAGCCACGCCAGTTAAGGGATCAGCGATACAACAGTTCGTAGATATAAAAATATTCCGCGTCGGATAAACGAATGGCATAAGCCTCTTCGATCGGCTGGAAGGCGGATTTAATGACACTAAACGCGCGGACGTCCAGCGCGGGCTGGCTCTCCAGCGACATCTGTAACGGTTTCCGGTTAATTACGATACGCTCGACCATGCAACAGCAGTGGATCAGGAAGCGCAGTGTCATCTGGCGGCTGGGTTTCAGCGAAAGCGAGGTGGTTAAATGGTTAAACACCCCCTCCATCTCTTTGAGAATGCGCTGGGGATTGAGTACCGAAATATGGTTGATGATACTTTCCATGGTCAGCGCGCTGATGAAGCGCATCGCGCTGCGCTCCATCTCCAGACGGCGCTCACTGCTTGAGAGGTCCGGCGTGAGCAGGCTGAGCACCAGCTCCGGCCCCTGCTCGGAGAACAGCTCTTCAAGCGAGATAAACGGAATATCCGGCAGCCCCGGCTGGAAGGTGCCGACAATCCCCGCCAGTCGCTCACCGGCCAGCAGCGACTGCTGAACGCGTTCCAGGCTGCGAACCTCGTTGTAATCGAGGATCACCATTCGCGTATCCTGCGACATCAGCTCGCCAAAACTTTCCTCCAGCACTTTTTTGATTTTCTCTGCGGTTCCCATGCCGGTAATGCAGGAGATCACCAGCACCTTACCGCCGTTCTCCTGCTGCGGAGTACAGAGCTGACAGGGGATATTTTTACTCTGCAGCAATTCCGCCAGCTGCGGTAGCTCGCTGGTTTCATAGCTTAAATCCAGACCCAGCTCCAGCAGGCTGGTCAGCGTAATATTGGGCATTAACAGGACGTCAATCTGGAATAGCTTGCTGATGGTGCTGCCAAAATGCACCAGCGAGCCGATATCCACCATCAGAATCAGCCGCCGGTAGCGTTGGCTCTGGATCCGCTGGGTTAGCGTTTCCAGCGTGTCATGCACCGACTGCTCAAAGGGCATATCGATGGCGCTGAACAGCTCGCGCTCCAGCACCCGGTTGACGTACTGCGCCTGACTGGTCGCCGTCGTCGCGCCGTGGGCGATTAAAATGACGCCGCAGTCGGGACTGGCGTCGATCCGTTGGCGATAATGGCGGCACTCTTTCAGGAACAGACATAGCCAGACGACCTCCGTCGCCGGGCACTGAATATGCAGCAGCTCGTTGATTTTCCGGCACAGCATAGTCGCGTTTTCATACTCGTCTTTGCAGCGGTCGAGGATCAGGCTGGAGGAGTAGAGCTGCGGGATCAGCCCGCGCTGCACGTAGCCAATCAGCGCCAGAAAGTGTTTACGCAGCGGATTCATCAGGTTTTCTGGCAGCGTAAAGCCCAGCACCTGTTCCACACAGCCAATCAGCAGGGTCACCCGCTCTTCAATCCGATCGCCATAGCGCGGCGGATGGCCCACGCTGTCGCGGCTGTAGAGGCCATATTCAAAGATAGAACTGAGTTTGTTTTTGAGGATCGCCAGCGTCTCAGCCGGTGGGACGTTGCTGTTGCGCAGGTTGACGTATTCGCGGGTCAGGAAGCTGTAAAACAGATCGCTTTCTTCGATCTCCGCTCCTGTCGCCAGAGAGGTTTTCAATGCGGGTAACGTGCGCGCATCGACGCTTAGCCGATCCTGGCCGTCAAACAAGGTATCCACCAGCAGACGCTGTTCCGGTGTGGCGTTGAACGGCACTTCTACCAGCCGTTTATCCAGCTGGAGCGTGTCGTTATGCTCGGTCATTCCCGCGGCCCACGCCTGGGCGCAAAGAAACTGGATATCGCTTTTGAGCTGGCCGATATTGCCTTCCAGCGGTTTATTCAGCAGCCAGAGCAACAGCGTTTTGTCGATACTGACCGTACGCTCAATTTTGCGGCTCTCGCGCTGGAGAAAACCGACAATAAGTTCCACCTGTTCTTCCACCGAGCGCTGACGGATCCCGGGGAGATCGATACAGACCTGGATGCGTCTCTGGAAGGTTCGCAGCAGCGCTGAGCTGACCGGTTCGGTGGTGGCGCAAATCAAGCGCACCGTGATGGACCGCGCCGTGGCGCTTGAACCGAGCGGGCGATATTGGCCTTTGTCGAGAATGGAGAAGAGTTTTTCCTGTCCTTCATACGGCAGGCGGTGCACCTCATCAAGCAGCATATATCCGCCGTCCGCCTGCTCCACCAGACCGGCTTTATTCTCACTGGCGCCGGTAAATGCGCCCTGGCGATGGCCGAACAAATGCGAAGAGAGCAGCTCCGGGTTATGCGCATACTCGGCGCAGTTAAAGTAGACCAGCGGCGGGGGGGACCCCGCCGCATGCTCGCAGGCAAAACGGTGCATCAGCTCGGCAAAGAAAGTTTTACCTACCCCGGAGGGGCCGGTCAGCAATACGTGGAGCCCGTGAGGATAAAGCACCGCTGCGCGGCCTTTTTCCACCGCATCACGGAGGCTGCGATCGTAGCCAATCAGGCCGCTGAAGGGGTCATCCGTTGAGCAACCTTCCTGATGCGGCAGAAGATCGGCAACCGTGCGCACTTCACATTCGGTATCATTCAGTCTGCGCCCCAGCAGCGTTTCCATTGCCTGGCGGTGCCAAAAGAACACGGGGCGTCCTCTGCTCTTAATCGCCAGGCCGTCGTTCCATAACTGATTGAGGTCTTTGCTGACCGAGTTGCGCGCAAGCCCGAGGTTAAAGCCGATAGCTTCCGCCGTAAATGCCGTTTCCTGTTCCAGATCCGCAAGATTCAGCCCGCGAGTTAATCGCTCCAGTTCCCCCAGTATGACCTCAATCCGTCTCATCTCTTTTACCGCTTAAGAAATAAATGATTGTTCAGAACATACACTATTCTTCTACGCAAGAAAGTGGCCTGGGCCAGAGATGGCGCATTTGCGCAAAGCGCGCGGCCGCGGGTGTTTCGTGGTTTGCGGGTGGGGTAGCCCAGACAGGCGTGATTGCCGCCTCCGGGGAGAAGGCGGCAGGGAATATCGCTTTAACTCTCTTCCAGCGAATACGGCAGCGGCTCGATGCTCAGGCTACCGGCATCATCGCGTACGCGAAACACGCTGTCCGGCTCCATATCGTTATTCATCACCACCTGTACCAGCAGGCGACCGTCGTCCAGCTGCACGGCCGCTAAAACGGTGCCGGTTCGGCGCCAGTTTTCACCCATCTTCAGCTCCAGGTCTTCCCCGGCTTCAGGTACGCGGCTGGCTGTTCCCGCCAGATACCACAGGGCGCGCTTGTTGGCGCCGCGGAATTTAGCGCGGGCAACCATCTCCTGGCCGGTGTAGCAGCCTTTTTTGAAGCTGATGCCGCCCAGCGCCTGTAGGTTGGTGGCCTGCGGAATAAACTGCGCGCTGTTGGCGCTGTCGATAACCGGCAGCCCGGCTTCAATATTCAGCGCCAGCCACTGCTGGCTGTTGTTGAGCTGCGCTTCACCGCGTAGCGCATCGGTGATGCGGGTGGCGGTTGCCACATCGGTCACCAGCAGGAAACGCTCGGCCGGATGCGCAAACCACAGCACGCTGGTGGCTCCTTCGCAGACAACCTGTTTCTCGGCGTTCGGCAGTTCACTAAACAGCGGCGACAGCGCAGCGCGCGCCTGGAACCCGGCAACGCCCAGCAGTACGGATTCATCATCGGCGGCGATGGTCACTTTAGAGAACACCGCGTATTTTTTCAGTTCGGTCAGCTGCGCATCGCGCAGGCTGCGGCGCTCAATCCACGCAAAACCCTCGTTGCGGCGGAAAACGCGCAGATTGCTCCACATCTTGCCCTTGGCGTCACAATGCGCGGCAAGCAGATGCTGCTCGTCGGTCAGGTGGCTGACGTCGGCGGTAATCTGCCCCTGCAGATATTTTTCGCCATCCGGACCGGTAATCGTCGCCAGCGCCCAGTCGTCCAGCGTCATCAGCGTTAACGGCAGACGAGCGGAAGAGGAAGGCTGACGCGGAGGAAAAGGTGTAAAAGCCATAGTCATATCCTGAATAGCTTAACGCAGAGTGTGTGACTAATGGTAAAAGAGCTATGGTGCAATGCAAGCGCTTTTGACAGGCCATTCGTGCCCTCAAAGACGGGGCGCTGAAACCAGCGAAATAATAAATGACCTGATTATTTTAGGGTTTTCATGGAATAGCGCTCGCGAAACTTGATATTCCAGTGAAGTCAGCGCCGAAAACGGGTTAAACTAAGAGATATTTATAAGCAGGAAGTAAAACATGGACATTAACAATAAAGCCCGCATCCACTGGGCATGCCGTCGAGGTATGCGTGAACTCGATATCTCCATCATGCCGTTTTTCGAGCATGAGTACGACACGCTCAGCGATGGCGACAAAGCGTTATTCATCCGCCTGCTGGAAAACGACGATCCGGATCTGTTCAACTGGTTGATGAATCATGGCGAGCCGGCTGATGCAGAACTGCAGCGGATGGTAAAATTAATTCAGACACGGAATCGGGAACGTGGTCCTGTGGCAATCTGATTTACGCATCTCGTGGCGAGCGCAGTGGTTTTCGCTGCTGATGCACGGCGTGGTGGCGGCGCTGGTGCTGCTGATGCCCTGGCCGCTGAGCTATACCCCGCTGTGGCTGATACTGCTGTCGCTGGTGGTGTTCGACTGCGTGCGCAGCCAGCGGCGGATCCATGCCCGTCAGGGAGAAATCAAGCTGCTGATCGACTCCCGTCTGCGCTGGCAAAAGGCGGAGTGGGATATCATCGGCACCCCGTGGGTGATTAACAGCGGAATGCTGCTGCGCCTGCGGAATACGGAAAACCAACGAACCCAGCATTTGTGGGTCGCGGCGGATAGCATGGACGCGGGAGAATGGCGAGACCTGCGTCGGCTGGTGTTGCTAAAACCGACGCAAGAGTAGGCAGGGACTCAGGAGAACTGCTCAGCCATTTCACCGAGGATTTGCTCGCACCAGTTCTGAATGCGCTCATCGCTCAGGTCGTACTGGTTCGTTTCATCAAGCGCCAGGCCAACGAACAGCTGCCCATCGGCAATGACCGGTTTCGGGCTGGTGAATTCATAGCCTTCAGTAGGCCAGTAGCCGATAAACTTAACCCCTTTGGTCGCCAGCTTATCGTGCAGCATGCCGAGCGCATCAAGGAACCATTCGCCGTAGCCTAGCTGGTCGCCCATGCCGTATAGCGCGACGATTTTACCCTGCAGATCCAGCGTATCGAGCTGCTGCCAGACCGCCTCCCAGTCCTCCTGGATCTCGCCAAAATCCCAGGTTGGAATGCCGAGGATCAGCACATCGTATTGCGTCATCAGGGCAGGGGAATCATCTTTCAGGTTGTGCAGCGTGACCAGTTCAGGGCCGATAATATCGCGGATTTTTTCCGCCGCCATTTCGGTGTAGCAGGTGCTGGAACCGTAAAAAAGACCTATGTTCATCGCGGAAACGTCTCAATTCTTGCTGTGACTTTGCGCTTAGTGTACCAGAAAGGCCGCGCCCGCCTGCAACTCGAATTATTTAGGGTATAATGGCGCCGTTTTAATAAGCAAAGAGGCCAGAGTGGAACAGGATCTCGCACAAATCGAGCAGTTTCTTGATGCCTTATGGCTGGAGCGGAATCTGGCGGAGAACACGCTAAGCGCCTACCGCCGGGACCTGACGATGGTGGTCGAATGGCTGCATCATCGTGGCCTGTCGCTTGCCAGCGTCAGCGGCGAAGATCTCCAGTCGCTGCTGGCGGAGCGGCAAACCGGCGGCTATAAAGCCACCAGCACCGCGCGCCTGCTAAGCGCCGTGCGCCGTTTCTTCCAGCATCTTTACCGGGAGAAAATTCGCCCGGACGATCCCAGCGCGCTGCTGGCCTCGCCAAAGCTGCCGCAGAGGCTGCCGAAGGATCTGAGCGAGGCGCAGGTGGAACGCCTGCTCCAGGCGCCGCTGGTTGAACAACCGCTGGAGCTGCGCGATAAAGCGATGCTGGAAGTGCTGTACGCCACCGGTCTGCGCGTTTCCGAGCTGGTGGGCCTGACCATGAGCGACATTAGCCTGCGACAGGGCGTGCTGCGCGTGATTGGTAAAGGAAATAAAGAACGTCTGGTACCGCTGGGTGAAGAGGCGGTGCTGTGGGTTGAGAATTACCTTGAATACGGGCGCCCCTGGCTGCTGAACGGCGTGGCGTCCGATGTGCTTTTTCCCAGCCAGCGCGCGCAGCAGATGACGCGCCAGACGTTCTGGCATCGAATTAAGCACTATGCCGTACTGGCGGGGATTGACAGCGAAAAGCTCTCCCCGCACGTGTTACGCCATGCGTTCGCGACGCATTTACTTAACCATGGCGCCGACTTACGCGTGGTGCAGATGCTGTTAGGACACAGCGATCTCTCCACGACGCAGATCTACACCCACGTGGCGACCGAGCGTCTGCGACAACTCCATCAACAGCATCACCCGCGTGCGTGAGTGCTGAAAAAAAGGACTGAGTATGAAAAAAGGTTTACTGATGTTCACTCTGCTGGCGACCACCTTATCCGGTGCGGCGCATGCCGATAGCGCGGCGATCAAGCAACTGCTGGCGAAGCTGGGCGTGCAGAGTTCGGACGTGCAACCTTCGCCGATCAAAGGCATCAGCACCGTATTGACGGACAGCGGCGTGATATACGTTACCGATGACGGTAAGCACATTATCCAGGGGCCGATGTACGACGTCAGCGGCGCGCAGCCGGTAAACGTCACCAATACGCTGCTGGCCGGTAAGCTGAACGCGCTGGAAAAAGAGATGATCGTCTATAAAGCGCCGCAGGAAAAACACGTCATCACCGTCTTCACCGATATTACCTGTGGTTATTGCCATAAATTGCATGAGCAGATGAGCGACTATAACGCGCTGGGTATTACCGTGCGCTATCTGGCCTTCCCGCGCCAGGGGCTGCAAAGCGAAGCCGAGCAGAATATGAAGGCTATCTGGTGCGCTAAAGATCGTAACAAAGCGCTGGATGACGCGATGAGCGGTAAGGGCGTGCAGCCGGCCAGCTGCAATGTTGATATCGCTAAACACTACATGCTGGGCGTGCAGCTTGGCGTTAACGGCACGCCGGCGATGGTGCTGAGCGACGGCACGCTGATGCCCGGCTATCGCGATCCTAAAGACCTGAAAGCGCTCCTTGATGAGCATCAAAAACAGACAAGCGGTAACTGATTCGCGTGAAACAACAGATACAACTACGCCGCCGCGAGGCGGCTGACGGCGTCGATTTACCTGCCGATCTCCCGCCGCTGCTGCAGCGGCTGTACGCCAGCCGCGGCGTGCGTAGCGCGCAGGAGCTGGAGCGCGGCGTGAAAGGCATGCTGCCGTGGTCGCAGCTGACCGGCGTCGAAAAAGCGGTAGAGATGCTCTACGGCGCATTTAAGAAGGGGCTGCATATTGTGGTGGTCGGCGATTTTGACGCCGACGGCGCCACCAGCACCGCGCTGAGCGTTCTGGCCCTGCGGGCGCTGGGCTACGGCAACGTCTCGTACCTGGTGCCAAACCGTTTTGAAGATGGCTACGGCCTGAGCCCGGAAGTGGTCGATCAGGCTCACGCCCGCGGCGCGCAGATGATTATGACCGTGGATAACGGTATTTCTTCGCACGCTGGCGTCGATCGCGCCCATGCGCTGGGTATTCCGGTGCTGGTGACCGATCACCACCTGCCGGGGGATTCCCTGCCCGCGGCGGAAGCGATTATTAACCCGAACCTGCGCGACTGTGAGTTTCCGTCGAAATCGCTGGCCGGGGTGGGCGTGGCTTTTTATCTGATGCTGGCGCTGCGCACTTTTCTGCGCGATAAAGGCTGGTTTGAGGAGCGCGGCATTGCGCCGCCTAATCTGGCTGATCTCCTCGATCTGGTGGCGCTCGGCACCGTGGCGGACGTCGTACCGCTGGATGCCAACAACCGTATTCTGACCTGGCAGGGGCTGAGCCGCATCCGGGCGGGGAAATGCCGTCCGGGCATTAAGGCGCTGCTGGAGATCGCCAACCGCGACCCGCAAAAGCTGGCGGCAAGCGATCTCGGCTTCGCACTCGGCCCGCGCCTTAACGCGGCTGGGCGGCTGGACGATATGTCCGTCGGCGTGGCGCTTCTGCTGTGCGACAACACCGGCGAAGCGCGGGTGCTGGCCAATGAGCTGGATGCGTTGAACCAGACGCGCAAAGAGATAGAACAGGGGATGCAGGCGGAAGCCCTGACCCTGTGTGAGAAGCTGGAGCGCAGCGGTGAGATGCTGCCCGGTGGCCTGGCGATGTACCATCCGCAGTGGCATCAGGGCGTCGTCGGCATTCTGGCCTCGCGTATCAAAGAGCGTTTCCATCGTCCGGTTATCGCCTTTGCGCCCACCGGCGACGGTACGCTCAAAGGCTCCGGTCGGTCGATTCAGGGGCTGCATATGCGCGATGCGCTGGAGCGTCTGGATACGCTCTATCCCGGGCTGATTCTGAAGTTTGGCGGCCATGCCATGGCGGCGGGACTATCGCTGGAAGAGGCGCGCTTTGAAGAGTTCCAGCAGCGCTTCGGCGAGCTGGTGACCGAGTGGCTCGATCCTGCGCTGCTGCAGGGGGAAGTGGTCTCCGACGGTCCGCTGGCGGCGGCAGAGATGAGCATGGAGGTCGCGCAGATGCTGCGCGACGCCGGACCGTGGGGGCAGATGTTCCCGGAGCCGCTGTTTGACGGCCGTTTCCGTCTGCTACAGCAGCGCCTGGTCGGCGAGCGTCATCTGAAGGTGATGGTTGAGCCGGTCGGCGGCGGCCCGCTGCTGGACGGTATCGCGTTCAATGTTGATACTTCCCTTTGGCCGGATAACGGCGTTCGCGAAGTTCAGCTTGCCTATAAGCTTGACATCAATGAGTTCCGCGGCAACCGCAGCCTGCAGCTGATCATTGACCACCTCTGGCCAAATTGAGAACAGTATATTAATGAGGGCGCGAATCCGGTAGAATTCCGCTCTTATCACCGCATTTTGACGAATCCATTAAAAGAAACCGACCATGTTTGAAATAAATCCGGTAAAAAACCGTATTCAGGACCTCACGGAGCGCTCGGACGTTCTTAGGGGGTATCTTTGACTACGATGCTAAGAAAGAGCGTCTCGAAGAAGTAAATGCCGAGCTGGAGCAGCCTGACGTCTGGAACGAACCAGAGCGCGCGCAGGCGCTGGGTAAAGAGCGTTCCTCGCTGGAAGCCATCGTTGATACGCTGGATCAGATGTCTCAGGGGCTGGAGGACGTTTCCGGCCTGCTGGAGCTGGCCGTTGAAGCCGAAGACGAAGAGACCTTCAACGAAGCCGTCGCCGAGCTCGATGTGCTGGAAGAGAAGCTGGCGCAGCTGGAATTCCGCCGGATGTTCTCCGGTGAATACGACAGCGCCGATTGCTACCTCGATATCCAGGCCGGTTCCGGCGGAACGGAAGCGCAGGACTGGGCCAGCATGCTGATGCGCATGTATCTGCGCTGGGCCGAAGCGCGCGGCTTCAAGACCGAGATCATCGAAGAGTCTGAAGGCGAAGTGGCGGGCATTAAGTCCGTGACCATCAAGATTATCGGCGACTACGCCTACGGCTGGCTGCGTACCGAAACCGGCGTTCATCGCCTGGTGCGTAAGAGCCCGTTCGATTCCGGCGGCCGCCGCCACACCTCTTTCAGCTCCGCGTTCGTTTATCCGGAAGTGGATGACGATATTGATATCGACATCAACCCGGCGGATCTGCGCATTGACGTTTATCGCGCATCCGGCGCGGGCGGTCAGCACGTTAACCGTACGGAATCCGCGGTGCGTATTACCCACATTCCGACCGGCTTAGTGACCCAGTGCCAGAACGACCGTTCACAGCACAAGAACAAAGACCAGGCCATGAAGCAGATGAAAGCGAAGCTTTATGAGCTGGAAATGCAGAAGAAAAATGCCGAGAAGCAGGCGATGGAAGATACCAAATCCGACATCGGCTGGGGCAGCCAGATCCGTTCTTACGTGCTGGATGACTCCCGCATTAAAGATCTGCGCACCGGGGTGGAAACCCGCAACACTCAGGCGGTGCTGGACGGCAGCCTGGATCAATTTATCGAAGCAAGTTTGAAAGCAGGGTTATGAGGAACCAACATGTCTGAACAACAAGCACAGGGCGCTGACGCGGCAATTGACCTTAATAATGAACTGAAAGCCCGTCGTGAGAAGCTGGCCGCGCTGCGTGAGCAGGGTATCCCGTTCCCGAATGATTTCCGTCGTGACCACACCTCAGACCTTCTGCACGCTGACTTCGATGGCAAAGAAAACGAAGAGCTGGAAGCGCTGAATGTTGAAGTCGCCGTCGCTGGCCGCATGATGACCCGTCGTATCATGGGTAAAGCCTCCTTCGTTACGCTGCAGGACGTTGGCGGCCGCATTCAGCTGTACGTCGCCCGCGACGATCTGGCGGAAGGCGTCTATAACGAGCAGTTCAAAAAGTGGGACCTCGGCGATATCATCGCGGCGCGCGGTAAGCTGTTCAAAACCAAGACCGGCGAGCTCTCTATTCACTGCACCGAGCTGCGTCTGCTGACCAAAGCCCTGCGCCCGCTGCCGGACAAATTCCACGGCCTGCAGGATCAGGAAGCGCGCTATCGTCAGCGCTACCTGGACCTGATCTCCAACGATGAATCGCGCAACACCTTTAAAGTGCGTTCGCAGATCCTGGCGGGCATCCGCCAGTTCATGGTCGGCCGCGGCTTTATGGAAGTTGAAACCCCGATGATGCAGGTGATCCCCGGCGGCGCGTCCGCGCGTCCGTTCATCACCCATCACAACGCGCTGGATCTGGACATGTACCTGCGTATCGCGCCGGAACTGTACCTGAAGCGTCTGGTGGTTGGCGGCTTCGAGCGCGTGTTCGAAATCAACCGTAACTTCCGTAACGAAGGTATCTCCGTTCGCCATAACCCTGAGTTCACCATGATGGAACTCTACATGGCGTATGCGGATTACAAAGATCTGATTGAGCTGACCGAATCCCTGTTCCGCACCCTGGCGCAGGACGTTCTGGGCCATACTGAAGTGCCTTACGGCGATCAGACCTTTGATTTCGGCAAGCCGTTTGAAAAGCTGACCATGCGCGAAGCGATCAAGAAATATCGTCCGGAAACCGAGATGGCCGATCTGGATAACTTCGATTCCGCAAAAGCCATTGCGGAAAGCATCGGTATCCACGTTGAGAAGAGCTGGGGTCTGGGCCGCATCGTGACCGAGATCTTCGAAGAAGTGGCGGAAGCGCACCTGATTCAGCCGACCTTCATTACCGAATATCCGGCAGAAGTCTCTCCGCTGGCGCGTCGTAACGACGAGAACCCGGAAATCACCGACCGCTTTGAATTCTTCATCGGCGGGCGTGAAATCGGTAACGGCTTTAGCGAGCTGAACGATGCGGAAGACCAGGCGCAGCGTTTCCTCGATCAGGTTAACGCGAAAGCCGCCGGTGACGACGAAGCGATGTTCTATGACGAAGACTACGTTACCGCGCTGGAGCACGGCCTGCCGCCGACCGCGGGCCTCGGTATCGGTATCGACCGTATGGTGATGCTGTTTACCAACAGCCACACCATCCGCGACGTGATCCTGTTCCCGGCGATGCGTCCGGTAAAATAAGCATTACGCGAATAAAAAAACCCAGCAGAGCTGGGTTTTTTTATGCCTGGTTGCTAAAGCTGATTAATGCGTTACGCGCATTATCGTCCGCCGCCTGCAGCACCATCCACGGGCTAAAAGCCCAGGGCGTCGCGCGAATCCCGCTTAACACATCCGCAAGATTGCTCCACTGAAAATCCATCACTTCGTCAGGATTTATCCGTAACGCGCTGGCGACTCGCGCCGCATAGACCGGGCAGACCTCGTTTTCGACAATGCCATTCGGCGCAACGGCCCGATAGCGGAATCCCGGGAAGACCGGGGCGATGCGGGTAATCTCAACGCCGAGCTCAAAGCGGCAGCGGCGCTCAACGGCCTGTTCAAAGGTTTCGCCGGTTTGCGGATGCCCGCAGACTGAGTTCGTCCATACGCCTGGCCAGGCTTTTTTGCCCAGCGAGCGGCGCGTGACCAGCAGTTGGCCTTGTTCATTGAACAGCCAGCTGGAAAACGCGAGATGCAGAGGGGTATTGAAGGTGTGGGCGGCATACTTCTCCAGCATACCTGTAGGCTTATCTTGCTCGTCCAGCAAAATGACATGTTCCCCGGCCATGACAACTCCTGAAATAAAAAATGACCCGGCACAAACCCGCCGGGTCATGTACTCAGGCCACTAGGGTAGCCCATAAATGGGACAAAGGCATTACCAAAACATGTTGGCCTCCGGGGAGAGCGTGATATTGCAGAGGTGCCGGCAGGGGGCTAATTGAATCACGAGCGGTTTAACCCGGACGCACCGCGACGCTCCCGGACTCTCCCGGGAGAGCGAAGATGTTCAGCCGTTTAGCAGGCCTTTAATACTTCTGTATGACGGGTAGCGATTGGGGAATGCCTTAGGGACTGGTATGATAATCGCCCTGGTTTTGAGGTGAATGTTCGTGTTAAGCGCAGGATGCCTGATGAGAAAACGCTTTGTTATTGCAATAATGTTGCTGAGCAGCCTGATTGTCGCGGGGTGTTCCAGCTCATCCGATTCCGGTTCTACCTACACCGTGAAGCGCGGCGACACGCTGTACGCTATCTCACGTTCCACTGGCACCAGCGTCAGGGATCTCGCCCGTCTCAATAATATTTCACCTCCCTATACCATCGAAGTCGGGCAAAAGCTGAAGCTAAACAGCGGTTCCGGGACCACGGCGAAGGCGGGGGCATCCGGCAAGAAATCGTCAGCGAAACGTACCGCCGCCGTGACGCCATCTTCGGCGGTGCCGCAATCCTCCTGGCCGCCGGTCGGGCAACGCTGCTGGCGCTGGCCAACCAGCGGTAAAGTAGTGCTGCCATACTCCACCAGCGATGGCGGCAATAAAGGTATCGATATCGCCGGTAAGCGCGGCCAGCCGGTGTATGCGGCAGGGGCGGGCAAAGTGGTGTACGTGGGCAACCAGCTGCGCGGCTACGGCAACCTGATTATGATTAAGCATAATGAGGACTATATCAGCGCCTACGCGCACAACGACAAGCTAATGGTGAATAACGGCCAGAGCGTGAAGATTGGCCAGCAGATTGCCACCATGGGCAGCTCGGATGCGGATTCCGTGCGTCTGCATTTCCAGATTCGCTACCGGGCGACGGCGATCGACCCGCTGCGCTATTTGCCGCCGCAGGGCAGTAAGCCTAAGTGCTAAAAGGTTATTTTATCGGCATTTAGCCTGGTTTGGGCTTGTCAGCGGGTGCGTAAGGTCTATAATGGCCCTCGCACCTCTTCGCGGGCGTAGTTCAATGGTAGAACGAGAGCTTCCCAAGCTCTATACGAGGGTTCGATTCCCTTCGCCCGCTCCAGAATATCTCCCGCTGTGGCAAAACTTCATTAAAATTCTCATTTCTATCAACAGCTTGCCTTAGCTAAATTGTCTGTAATCGTCCTACCATTGAACGATAGTTTACCAACACAAGGTACACTGTTAGTGGTCACGGTACTTGCACACCACATGCAGGCGCTGCCAGCGGTTCGGCCTCGCGCTTTCGGATACATGGTCATCCTGATGTCTGACATACCCTGATGTTGTCGCCTGACGGCTCCGCGAGGTGTCTTACCACCAACGGGCTTTATGGATGGAATTGTCCAAAATCAGGGAAAAAGGGAAGGCTGGATCTCTCCAGCCTTTGGCGGTCATTCGGTCCCTGATTTCTTCCTGCCGGTGCATGCATACCGACACGCCAGCGCGTTACGAGCTACACCTTATGCAGCCCGCCTTGATACTTTTTTTGCATAACGAAAATGACAATTCATTAACCGTAATCGGGGTGAAACAATCATGGTGTAAAAAAAAGGAGTCATTATGCATACCCGAAATTTATCTCAAAACCTTATTGTCAGTTCAGTCGGCTATGGTGCGATGGGACTGAGCGAATTTTATGGCCAGACAGATGACAAGGCTTCCCGGCAGCTATTACATAAACTCATTGACCTGGATATTACGTTCATTGATACCGCTAACCTGTACGGGCGGGGTCACAATGAACGGCTGATTGGCCACTTTCTTGCCGGACTCGATAAGGCTACGCGTGAGCAGTTCAGAATTGCCACAAAGTGCGGAATCGATCGGGCGCCTGATGAGGCTTATGCCCGCACCATTAACAATCAACCGGACTACATTACCCACTGCTGTAATGAATCCCTCAAAAGGCTCGGCGTTGAACGGATCGATCTGTTCTATCTTCACAGGGTCAGCCCGGCGACGCCTGTCGAGGAGAGCATGGAATGTCTGAGCCGTCTCATCAAAGATGGAAAGATCAATCATATCGGACTTTGTGAAGTCTCTGCATCGACCCTTCGCCGGGCCCATGCTGTACACCCAATCACAGCCCTGCAGACAGAATATTCACTATGGACACGTGACATTGAAGATGAAATCCTGCCGACAGTGAAAGAGCTGGGGATTGGCCTGGTACCCTATTCTCCGCTGGGAAGGGGGTTCCTGACAGGAAAATACCGTAAAAACAGTGATTTTTCTGAAGGTGACTTCCGTAAAAATAATGAGCGTTTCATTCAGTCCAGCCTTGATCACAACGTACAGCTTCTCGATGCTGTTCTCCCGCTTACTGAAAAGTACGGTTGTTCCTCGGGTCAGGTGGCGCTGGCCTGGCTGCTCGCGCAGTACGATAAGCTGGTACCGATCCCCGGTACCAAGCACATCAGTTATCTGGCCGAAAATGCGCAGGCGGCTGACATCGCTCTGGACAAATCAGATGTTGCGCTACTGAACGATATTCACCAGCGCGTTGAGATTAAAGGCGGCCGGTATTCTGAAGAAGGTATGAAAGGCGTTAACGCCTGAAATCCGTTTACATAATATGAAACCGGGCATTGCCCGGTTATTTTGTTTTTATTAACAGCCCAGCCGCTGTACAGCCGATAATTTTTCTTCAGCGGTAAACGCTCAGCGCCACCCCTTCACCGCCGCCAACACACAGCGCTGCAACACCGCGTTTATTATCATTACGCAGGAGTCCATGCACGAGGGTGACCAGAATGCGGCATCCCGAGGCACCGATAGCATGCCCGAGTGCGATTGCTCCGCCATAGGGATTAATACGATCGGGTGAAATACCCGTCTGGTCAACCACTGCCAGCGCCTGGGCTGCAAACGCTTCATTGGACTCCAGGTGATCAACATCTTCTGGTTTCCAGCCAGAGCGGGAAAGACAGTCTGCGATAGCCTGTACCGGAGCGGCACCCATTAATGCCGGCTTAATCCCCGAATTCGCAAACGCGGCAAGAGACGCTAAAACCAGCAGCCCACGTGCCTCGGCAGTTTTTCTGGTACAAAGAAGGACAGCGGCCGCGCCATCATTAAGAGAGGATGCATTACCTGCCGTCACAGTTCCTCCCTTTCTGAAAACGGGTTTCAGCTGCATTAGTTTTTCAATGCTGGTTTTGCGGGGGCCTTCATCCGTGTCAACTCTCAGGGTTTTACCTTTCCTGTCCTGCCATTCAACGGGAACTATTTCACGAGCAAATATTCCCTTTTCCTGAGCATCCATTGCCTTTATGTGGGACAGTAGCGCGTATTCATCTTGCATTTCGCGACTGATGCTGAACTCAGCTGCAACATTTTCGGCGGTGACGCCCATATGGTTATTATCGAAAGCATCCCAGAGTCCATCGGACACCACGCTATCCCTCATATTACAATCCCCCAGCCTTGTCCCTGAGCGTGAAGCCATCAGAATATGAGGGGCGTTAGACATGCTCTCCTGACCGCCGGCAATGACGAATTCTGCCTCACCCGTCTGCAGCGCCAGCATGGCCAGATGAACTGATTTGAGACCTGAACCGCAGACCTTGTTAATCGTCAGACATTGCGTTTCAACGGGTAGCCCGGCGTTCAGCGCGGACTGACGTGCGGGATTCTGGCCACATCCTGCCGTCAGTACCTGTCCCATAATAACCTGAGAAATCTCACTGGCCTCCACTCCTGAGTCTTCAAGAAGCGCACGAATGACGTGACTCCCGAGTTCTGCTGCGGAATGGCCCGACAGGGAACCCATGAATGCACCCGTTGCAGTACGTTTTGCAGAAACAATCACAACTTCGTTCATGACATTTCCTCTTTCAGGCCAGGCAGAGTATGGCCGGTCGCCGCCATAGCGGCGCGGTAGGCCGTCAGGCCGTTCATGCATGCCGGAACGCCGGCATAGATAGCCATCTGTATCACGATTTCAAGCAGCTCTTCCGGGGTGACGCCGGTATTGAGTGCCGCTCTCATGTGTAATTCAAGCTGTGGCATTGCGTTACCCAGCGTCACAAGCGAAGCAACCGTCAGCATTTCTCTCGTTCTGAGATCTAGTCCGGGACGGCCAACCACAGCACCAAAAGCGTAATCGGTAATCAGGGCCGGCAAGGTGGAATCAATTTCGCTCAGTCGGGTGGTGACTTTATCGGCGAGTCCGGACTCAAGACGATCCATAATATCTCTGCCATAACGTGTCAGCTCATCAGTTGGGCTCATAATATTTCTCCGGAGTGGTTTGTTCAGACCTCAGGCGCGTCGGAATAGCGGCAACGAGCAGGACAGAAAGTCCGATAGCTGCGCCGGCTGCGATATAAAGCAGTGGGACGGAAAAAGCGGATACCATCCAGGCACCTGCAGATGCCCCGACACCAATAGCGGTATTGAAGAATGAAACGTAAACCGCGGACGCCGGGAAGGCTTTATCTTCCGCCAGGCGCAGGACCCACGTCTGGAAGCCCACAAAAATCCCGGATACAGCCACGCCCCAGATAACCATTGCGGTAAAGACCGCAGTGCCTGAAAGGGATGTACCGGATAAACCCAGAAATACCAGCACAGCACAGATAAGCACGACCGATACCGATACCGTTGCTTTGAGATGTTTATCAATCATCATTCCGGTGAGAAAATTGCCGGCAAGACCAGCGATACCGTAAACAAACAGAACCGCCGGGATGACGGATGTGGCAAGGGAATGCTGCGTGTGCAGCCAGGGTTCAATGTATGTAAAAGCGGCAAAGTGTGCGGTTACGGCCAGTAACGTGGCGGAATAAATTTTCCACAGCGCGGAGGATTTAAATACGCTTTTGAGCGCCCCCAGGCCGATCGCACTTTTACTGGTTATCTGTGGCACCAGTATGGTAATGCCGGCAAAGGCAACCACGCTGAGTAAAGCCATCAGCCAGAACGCCTGTCTCCAGCCGAAGTGTATACCAATATAATTTGATATCGGCACGCCAAATACGCTGGCAGCCGAGACGCCACCAAAAACGATAGACGTTGCCGCGCCAAGGAATCGGGCTGGCACGATAGCCACTGCGGTGGCGCCGATCATCGCCCAGAATGCGCCATGTGCCAGCGCGCCCAGTACGCGTGCGACTAGCAGTATGGCGTATGTGTTTACCGTGGCGGCAAGAACGTTAGAAAGAAAAAGTATGACCGTGAGTGTGAGCAGAAGCCGCTTCTTGGCCACATTACCAAGGAATACTGATGCAAAGAGTGCGCTCAGTGCGCCCACCCAGGCGTAAAGTGAAACCGTCATGCCAACCGCTGACTCAGAGGCGCCAAGTCCCTCTGCAATGGGCGTCAGCAGGCCTACCGGAGCCAGTTCGGTGGTAACGATAGTAAACGTTGAAAGAGCCAGAATAAACAAGGCAAGCCAAGACCTGAAGGTCATATCCTGCGGGGATTTTTCTGAATGCATATATTCTTACCTCAAGGTTGGTTTAAATAACCTGCCAGCGATGTGTTATCGCGTGTCTGGCCAGCGCTGAATGTTTTCCTACGCAGACAGGGTGGCCGGTTGATGCAAGCATCGGAATGTCAGAGAGATCGTCACCATAGGCATAACAGTCAGAAGGATTAATATTTCTCTGTTCGCAAAACTGAAGGAGCGCATCTTTCTTTCCGTCACCAATCGTCTGTGGATAACCTATTTCACCCGTCATTTCCCCTGCAGCAGTGAACTTCAGTGGTGCGCAAAGAATATCTTTCACGCCAAGGTATCTTGCGACAGGAGAAAGAACGGGAAGCATTGAACCGGATATAAAAACAATATCCATATTTTCAGCCTGATGTTTTTTAAGAGCCGAAACCGCGCTTCCTATAAATAATTCTGAATTCAGCTTAAATCTGAACCATTTTTCACCAGCCTCTTCAAGCGCCTTATAACTGATACCTGCAAATTGCCGGTAGTACTCCCTGTTGAGATGCTCACGGGGAATTCCTTTTTTAACATCAGACTGGAAATTCGCCATATACTTATGGAGTTTAATGGGTTCATTATTCTCCTTGCACCAGAAGTCAAAAAAATCAAACATACTTTTAATATTGATCAGCGTCTCATCGACGTCAAAAAAAGCGGCGGCCTGTTGCAAAACTCACTCCTCGTAATTTTTCCTTCGGCTTTTTTCCTGAAAATCTTTATGGTTTCCGGGAACCCCTGCGTCTGCCCAGCGAGAAGGATGTATTTCAGTAATGACAACCGAGATTTTATCCAGCGGCGCTCCGGTATGTTTATGCACAGCAAACGTAATATCTTCCTGGAGCCGGATAATTTCACCTTCATCTTTTACAGGCCAGGTGGTGATGTGAACAAATGGCATATTTTACCTCACTCTACGGTGGTAAATTCATCGAAGGAACGGACCTTCAGTTTTAAATGAGCATGGATGTCACCACCCAGACCATAAAGCCCGATTGCGCCGCCGTAGCTCTGGCGGGAACTCATATACAGGACAACAACGTTAATAATCCGGTTTTCATTCCGTTCATGTGCCGGGAAGGGATCGGGCAATTCCGCCCAGTAATCTGCATTACCGTTATGATCGGTAATAAATACGTTAGGTATGCCCAGAGGTCCCGGTCGGCTTGGATTCTCAGTCGCTAAATCTTTTTCCCGAAGGCTCATCACGGTATAAACACTGTCGGGAACAAGATTACGGAAAGAAAACGTAAACCTTGCGCGCCTGCTGTCTTCAGACAGACAGACATCCAGCGTACCCTCCGCATGCATCCAGTTTTCCAGAGTGACAGGCTGAACCTGACGTTTGCCATCACTGCTGCGGTAATCAGCAATATAGCCTTCATGCAGAGGCAGACTGGGGCGGCTTTCGGTGTTCGCCTGCGGCCGCTGCTCCGGTGCAAAAAGCATCCCGTAATTATTTGATGGGATGGGTAAAGGAAGGGTATGCAGGATGATATCCTTAACTTCATCCTGCGACATACCTTCAATATCTCGCAGTATTCTGTAAGGCTTCGTCGCGCCGAATTCGGGCACGGGGCTGTCTGCTGCCACAAGCACGCTTCGCCATTCCAGCCCGTTATCACCCGGCACCATGCCAACCACCACAAAGTTGCCGTTACCGTCCATGACCTCCGCAGGGGGGTAAAGCGGCCCCTGCGTGGTCACAGCCAGGCGGTATGTTCGGCTAGCTGATTTGGACATGCGTCACCCCGTGTGTCGCGATGTTCTGTTCAGCAATTGCCGCCTGCATGGCGGCTTCAGCCAGCAGTTTTTCCTTTTCAGCAATCAGAGCTGAAGGATATACGGTGAACGATACATCCATCGTCGCGCAAAGCGTCTGATGCTGAGTCACGCGAACCTGCGCTCTGAAACGCCCCCTTCGCTCATTAATGTCCTTCTCAAGGAATTCAAAATGGACCAGCGCTGGTAAAGGAAACAGAAAGCTGGAAAAGGTCGTCGCCATGCTGTTAATGACGTAGTAGCGTCCTGCTTCCTGCTTATAAATAAACTCTTCGGTAACGGCGATAAAAGCCTGACGACTTGCCTCGACCAGAAGCATCCCCTGAATATGCTGGCCGGTCTGATGATCGGCCATGAGCTCACAGCGTTCGTCAATCAGCAGCGGCATTGCAAAAAGATCACTGTTATGTTCGGTCTGCTCTGCTGAGCCGATAAGAACATTCTGCTCCAGCCTTTTATGACAATGTACATTTTTTTTATCTCTGACCAATTTTTCCAGAGAGCACATTTTAAGTTTATTGCCATGAACAACATTTCTTGCCTGATTCGAAATGACTTTTCCTGCGAAATCTTTACGTACACCCTGGCCGATAATAATCTCATGTTCTTTATCAATAATGTTGGCTGGAATTTGCGAAAGTAATTCAAGCTGAGAAATTGTCAGAACATCTTTACCATTTGCGAATTCATTAAACTTATCGCCTACAATAACCAGTTTTTTATAGTTCATTTATCATTCCTCAGCTGCAACAGGCATGGTAGATGCGGGTGTAAAGTCCTTCATTGCCTCCGGTGATGTAATTGTCTCCAGCTTGCTGGATAATTTCCTGGTAACGCGCATTGGTGAAGGCTTCCTTATAGGATTGCTTATCGCCATTGAAGGAGGAGATAAACATTACACCCGGAACACCGCTAATAAGAGAGTGGAATGCTTCAAAGCTTTCAATTTTATCTTTATTGTCCCTGACAACATTAAAAATGGTCTCATCGCGCCACTGACGATACTGCTGATAATTATGAGCCGGAACTTCAACATGGCGAAGTTGAATGTACTGGCTTTCAGGGAGATCTTTCTTGTTGTCAATCGGAGATTCTACAAACTTAAGCAATTCTCTGCGAATATCTGCAGAAAGAACATCAGCCAGCCTGTGGAACATGGATACCATCTCTTCTTCTACCCACGAAATTTCCTTGATGTCGTTAAATGCACGCAGCTCCAGAAGTTCATTCACTCCCTGCTCTTCTGAATAATAGTATCGTGTGCTGCCGCTGTTTTTTAAGAACGAGAAATCAGCAGCGGAAACATTATTTTTTAACGGAAAGCGTGAGACCAGTACATAGTTAGCTGACATTTTTATCTCCAAATAGATTTCTGATTGAGTTCGGGAGAAATTTATCAATCTGTGACGAGGATGGAATTGTTTAATGTGTAATTCAATTTTCGTATTACTGTAAACAGACTGATCCCTGATATGATCATTCGTGTTAACACTCAGAATACAAAAGAGTTTAGAATAAATTTTTTGACTGGCAGGCTCGAATCTATGGCGATCGCAGGACACCTGATAAGTAACCACCTCCCTAGCGTTAAACAGCTCCAGTGCTTCCTTGCTGTTGCTCATGAGCTGAATTTTCGCAGAGCTGCTGAACGGCTCAGAATGACTCAGCCTCCGCTAACCCGACATATAAAGTGCCTCGAAGGCGTGCTGAATCAGCAGTTATTCAGCCGCAGTACGCATGACGTCAGCCTGACGGAGGCTGGCCAGGCCCTGGTAATAAGAGCAGAGAAGATCCTGCTGGAACTTAATGAACTGAAAACCGGTTCACTGGCATCCGGGGGGAAGGTACGGATCGGCCTTACCCGGACGCTTAATTTTGAATTTATCGAACCCGTCAGCAGACAGCTTATCGAACTGGATGCCGGAGACGACGTTGAAACACCTAATCTGACTTCTGCCCAACTCCTTCAATGCCTGTCAAAAAACACGCTTGACCTCGTGCTTACGGGGGAAAAGGGCACTGGCCATGAAGATATGGTTCAGTATCGCTGGGTTTGCTGCGAACCGCTGCTGATAGCAATGCCGGCTATACATCCCGCCAGCCTGAAAGAAAAAGTATCGCTCAAAGACGTCAGTGATTTACCACTTTTCTGGTTTTCAAGAAGCGCAAACCCTTCATTTTATGACAAATGTGAAAGTTTTTTTGAACAGCTCAATGTCCCGCTCAAAAGGGTTAAAGAGCCGGATGATTCACTCGTTATGCTCACCCGCATCGCAAGAGGCAAAGGGTTTGCACTGATGCCCCAGTCGAAATGCACGTTTAATCAGGAAGGGCTGTGCTACCGCGAACTGACAGACGATGAATCTCAGAAACTGAATATTGATATCTACTCGGCAATCAGGGTCAATGAGACGAGGGAGGCTGTACTGGATGCTCAGAACGTCTTATGTGGGAAAAATTTTTCCGGCTGAAGAGTTTATATGGGGTCATGATTGGATAGCGAAAATTATTATACTACAAGGGCTTACTCGGCATGAGATGGCAGGCACGCCTCTCTATCTGACGCCGCCAGGCTACAATAATCACTGAATCCCAGGCGCTTGATCAACTGTACTTCTTTATCCTGGCGCTACGTCTCTCTTTCACTTTGTCATGAGATACTGCTATCTATGAGCAACGTCACCATTTATCACAATCCGGCCTGCGGGACGGTATCATTATCGCTGAACGATATTCTGGAGGGTGACTATGACTATTATCTGCAGACGCTTCCTGATGCCGCTTATGCAGTTTCAGCCAGTATTGAATATTAATAATGCCTGGCTGAATAAGAACCCTGGTCAGGTAAGCTGGAAAATCACCAATAATCATCGCCAGCGGCAATAACATGACGCTGCCGTAATGGGATATCGATGTTACTGATCTTTGGCGGCCTGCCCGGTACCGGGAAATCAACCATTGCTCGCCTGCTGGCCGCCAGGCTGGGGGCCGTCTGGTTACGGATTGATTCAATTGAACAGGCGCTGATCCGCGCCGAAACCGTCACACGGCACGATATAGGACCGGCCGGATATCTGGCGGCGTACGCCATTGCCGCGGATAACCTCAGGCTGGGCAACGTGGTGATTGCCGACTCAGTTAACCCTATAGCCATTACCCGCCAGGCCTGGAGAGAGGTCGCGACCGGGAATGCCGCGCCGTTTCTGGAGATAGAATTGACCTGCTCCGACCAAACGCAGCATCGGTATCGCGTGGAAAACCGAGTGGCGGATATTCGCGGCCATATCCTGCCGGACTGGCAAAAGGTTATCACCCGTGACTACGAACCCTGGCACACTGCCAGCCTGACTCTGGATACCTCGGTGCTGACCGCAGAAGAGGCGGTAGAGCGGATCGTTGAGCATATTGCGTCATGCGATCGCCACGCGCCGGTAGGTTCGTAGAAGCCGCCGGGCCATCGGCGGCAACAATCTACATAAAGAACTTCACGGCCTGCTGGAGGGTGGTACCGACGCCCCATAACAGCGGCACGCTCACCGCCAGCCAGCTTACGGTTAACAGCAGCGTGGACGGGCGGGGCTCCCACGTGAGCTGGGCATCCTTGTTGATGGTGTACAGTCCTTTCGCCTGCTGCTGCTGTTCCGCGGTCATCGCATGCTCTTCCGTCAGCGGACGCACCAGCTGATTACAGATAAAACCCAACACCAGCAAGCCGGTCAGGACCATCAGCGTAATATCGTAGACGCGCTCGGGCGAGACCCCGTGCGTTAGCTGATACTCGCGCAGATAGTTCACCAGAACCGGGCCGCTGATCCCCGCCGCCGACCAGGCGGTTAACAGGCGCCCGTGAATCGCGCCCACCATTTGTGAGCCAAAGACGTCGGCCAGATAGGCGGGAATACTGGCAAAGCCTCCGCCGTACATCGAAATGATAATGCACATTGCGCAGACATACAGCGCGATATAGCCGCCGTGATTCACCAGCGGCAACGTGCCGTACAGCACGGCGCCCAGGCAGAAAATGATCGCAAAGGTCATTTTGCGCCCGCACAGGTCGGATACCGATGCCCAGAAAAAACGTCCCAGGATGTTAAACAGGCTGAGCAGACCGGTAAATCCTGCGGCCATGGTTGCAATGCGTTTCAGCTGCTCGCCGTTCAGCTCATGCCAGCTGAGATCGAGCGACAGCAGTTTGCCGGCAAAGATCTCCTGCAGCATCGGCGAAGCCATACCGAGGATGCCGATCCCCGCGGTGACGTTGAGCCACAGCACCATCCACAGCAGCCAGAACTGCGGAGTGCGGCAGGCAACGCGGACGTGCACCTGGATCGTGGGATTATTGCGGATCGTTTTCTGCGCCTTCTCACCCGAAGGATGCCAGCCCATGGGCGGCAGACGATAGCCAAAGGTACCGGCGAGCATAAACAGCGCATAAATCGCCGCCAGCGCCAGAATGCTTTGCCATACCCCGTTGCCGGCCGGACCGGCGAAGTAATTCATCAGACCGTTTGCCAGCGGTGCGCCCACCAGCGCTCCCCCGCCAAAACCCATGATCGCCATCCCGGCCGCCATTCCGCGCTTGTCAGGAAACCAGCGCAGCAGCGTCGAAACCGGTGAAATATAGCCCAGTCCGAGACCGATTCCGCCGATGACCCCGGCCCCCAGCCACAGCAGCCACAGCTGATGGAAATAGATAGCGACGCTGGATAGCAGCAGGCCACCGCACCAGCACAAGGTGGCAATAAAGCTTACCAGCCGCGGTCCAACCTTCTCAAGCCAGCTGCCCCACAGCGCCGCCGAACAGCCGAGAAAAACAAAAAACAGCGTGTAGGTCCAGCCCAGCATGGAGATTTTCCAGTCGCAATCGCGGGTAAACAGCTGCTGCCAGAACGACATCGTGACGGGGCATTGCAAGGACGCGCTTCCTCCTATGAGCTGCGACATAGGCAGCCAGTAAACGGAAAATCCATAGGCCATACCTATGCAGAGATGAACCGCCAGCGCGGCCGGCGGCACCAGCCAGCGGTTAAAGCCGGGCCTGGCGATGATACGGGGTTTCGCGAAAAAATCGCGGAGGGGAGAGACCGGTGCGGTCGCGATGTTTTCATTCATTTGCGCCATTTTCCTGTCCTTTTTATCGATATTGGCCGACGAATGCTGCGGTCGGGGAACGTAGATAAAAGGCAAGAACGGTGCCATTTGATTAAATTGTGTACAAAAATGGCGACTGAAGCGAGCAAGCTTCGCCGAACGGCTGGGGCGAAAAGCCCGCCATCGGCGACGGAGGCTCCGCCCGCGATAAAATCGCCGGGCGCGCTATTATTTTGATAAACGGCGATCTCAGAGTGATACGCGGTACCAGGTGGCGAGGGCGCGTACCGGCCTGCTCGCCCGCCGCACGTTAGCTTAAGGTATCAATCCATTCGCTCTGGCGCGGGTTCTGCCGACGATAGCAGTGTACCGACACCGCCAGCTGCGTCAGGTCGGTGAAGACCATCGGATCGAGCTGAATATGCTTTTTAATCTGCTGTAGCCGGTAGGTGAGCGTATTGCGATGAATCCCCAACAGCAGCGACGTTTTGCCCGGCTCGGCGTTATTGGCAATAAAGCTGCTCAGGGTATCCAGCAGCACTTCGCCGGAATCATGCTCAAGCAGCTGGCGTACGTTATTGATAAAAAAATTGACCATATAGCTGTCTTCCAGCACCCGGAACAGGCAGAGCATCGCCATTTCACGAAAGTAGTAGATCTGCCGCTGCGGCTGCACTTTGCTCCCCACCTCAATCACCGAACGGGCGAATCGGATGGCCTCGCGAATATCCGGAGCGCTGTCCGCCTGCACGCCAATGCCGATATGGTAATGGCTGATCTGATTGCTGAGGACAAACTCGATGCCCCGCAGCAGCGTTTCCTGGGATTCGCTCAGCGTATTGAGGAGCAATATTTCATTGCTGCCCAGCAAAATCACGTCTCTTACCCCGGACAGCTGCGAGAATTCCCGCAGCAGCGTACTCAGTATTTCGCTTAGCTGGTGCTGTTCGACCTGGACGGTTACCACGACCGGCACCAGCGGCGCATCAAAAGCGAAGCCAAGCTCCACCAGGCGATGCAGCGCTTCCTGTCCGGCGGGCGAAGCGCCTTGATCAAGATATTGACCAAACAGGGTATCGCGCAGACGCTGTCGCCAGTTGGTTTCCCGCATCTCCACGGCCTGGCGGACCAGCAGCTCGGCGGTGAGTACCGCCAGTTCAGCATAGCGGCTGATCGCTGCGGGATCGCCGCTGATGCCCACCACCATCACCACGCGATCGTCATAGATAATGGGATGATTAATACCGGGATGCACATTCTGAAAACGCGCGGCTTCCGCGGTGTTGTTAATACAAATGCGTTTACCGGTGCGTATCACCTCACGGGCGATCTCATGCTGCTCGCCGATACGATGCCGTTCACCTGAGGCAATGATCTGTCCATGATGGTCAATCACGTTCACATTATGATGAATTATCGCCATTGCCCGGGCGACAATTTCATTAGCCAGCGCCGTCGTAATAATCATACAGTTATCCGCTTATGTGCCTCTCCGCGCCGCCCGCTCAGAAAGGTTCGTAGAACATTCTCCGCTGCGTCGGCGAGGAGCTGTTCGCATGTGTTCATCGACTCCGCCAGCGGCATAGGGCGCTGGCAGATAGACCACATCGCGTCAATATGGTGTTGATACAATTGCCGACTGCTCTCATCGCGTCCGCCGCAAAGGGCCACAACCGGTACGCCGTGGCGCGCCGCTTTGCCCGCCACGCCCACCGGGGCTTTACCAAAGGCGCTCTGACGATCGAGCCAGCCTTCCCCGACGATGGTCAGCGCGGCATCGCTAAGATGATGGTCGGCGTTAAGCAGTTCGAGCACCAGGTCAATGCCCGGGCGCAGCGTGGCGCCCGCATAGGCGATTAGCGCGGCCCCCATACCGCCCGCAGCTCCGGCGCCGGGCCGTTCGCTGACGTCGTAGCCGAGCGTTTGCGTAAGCTGCCGACTGTAGTGCGCCATACCTGCCTCCAGCTCCCTGAGCGCCGCCTCGTCCGCGCCTTTCTGCGCGCCATACACCCGGGTGGCGCCATCTTCCCCGAGTAGAGGATTTGTGACGTCGCAGGAGGCCTGTATTTCGGCCTGTCGTAAGCGCGGGTCCATGGCGCTTAAATCGATGCGCTGAATATGCGCTAGGTCCTTGCCCGCCGCGGGAACCGGCAGCAGCGTGCCGTCCTCGCGCCAGAAGCGGGCGCCAAGCGCCTGGGCAAAACCGATGCCGCCATCGTTGGTCGCGCTGCCGCCCAGCCCGATAATCAAACGCCGACACCCGGCATCCAGCGCCGCTTTTACCTGCTCACCCAGCCCAAAGCTGCTGGCCAGGCGCACATCCCGCTGCGCTTTCGGCGTGAGCTCCAGCCCACAGCTTTGCGCCATCTCGATAATGGCCCGTTCGCCGGGCAGGATCAGAAACGCGGCCTGTACGGAGAGACCATAAGGCGAGGCGCAACGCTGCTGCTGCCACCTTGCGCCCTTCAGCTGCGGACTTTCCGCAAGAGCCGAGAGCAGCCCCTCTCCGCCGTCCGACACGGGCATTTCGACCAGCTCCAGCCCCTCGTCAACCCGGCGCAACCCCTGTGCTACCGCTGCGCAAGCGGCCTGCGCGCTACAGCTACCCTTAAACGAATCCAGCGCGATAACAATCTTCATGCGTTCTCCTGCGTTAATGCGCTTTGCGCGGCGTTTTATCGGTGGTCATAAGCTGCAATAACATCCCCAGCAGCGCGCATCCCGCCATGGTAAAGAAGGCGTAGATATAACCCGCCGGATTTTCCCACCCCCCACCGAACTGGATGAGCCAGCCCATAAGCAATGGCGAAATGCCGCCGCCGATAAACATCGCCGTGGTGATAATGCCGTTGGCGGTAGAGGTGGCGCGTTCTTCGGCGGAGTCCGAAGCCATGGCGTAGTAGATAGGCCACACGGCGTTGGCCACCAGGCCAAAAAATAGCTGAATGGCGATAAGGCGCGGCATATTGGTGGCGAAATAGAACAGCGCAATGCCGATACTCATCCACAGACCGCAGACGATCAGAGTACGTTTACGGCCAAAGCTATCGGAGAGCCAGGGCCAAATTATCTGGCCCAGGGTACCGGTAAGCGTGAAGATAATACTTAGCCCGGCGGATGCTGCCAGCGACAGGCCGGAGACGTGATAAAGATACGGCGGCAGCACAACGTTAATGCCCATATAGACAATTTGCGTCAGCAGGGTATTGCCCGCCGTTAGCGAAATATTGCGGTTGCGCAGGGTGCGTAAAAAGGTCTTCATCCCTTCGCCTTTGGCAACATGGCTGCTTTCCTGGGTCGCCGGGCGCGTCATCCCCTGGCTATCGATATGCAGATAAAGCGTGTTGATGCGATCGGCGGTGGAATATTTCGCCCAGAAAATCATCAGCGGGATGGCGACGATCAGCGCCAGCAGGAAGCAGTAGCGCCAGCTGCCTTCGCCAAATGCGGAAAGCACCAGACTTGCCACCACGCCGCTCAGCAGCGCGCCAATCGGATAGCCGGTATGATGCACCCCCAGCGCGAAGCCGCGTTTCTCTTTCGGCCACCACTCTGCGGTGTTGCTGACGCCGACGGGCTCGCCCCAGCCGGCCCCGAGGTTGACGCCAACGCGCAGCAGCACAAAAGCCGTTAGCCCGTGGCTGATCGCTTTAATTCCGGAAAGAAAAGAGAGGGCGGTATAGCCCAGCACCAGCGGTACCTGAAAGCGCGCTCGCTTCCAGCCTGAACCGTAGCGATCGCTCCAGATGGAGCCGGGGATATCCAGCACCGCAAGGGCAACCATAATCAGGGCGACGACGTTGCCCCACTGTTCCGGCGAGAGCGAAAACTCTTTAGAGATGACCGGGCCAAGGCGCAGGATCATCTCGCGATCGTAGGCGTTAAGCACCCAGATTAGCCAGCAAACCAGCAGCGAAACCCAGGAGAAACGATGTATCAGCCGCTTTTTTCCACCTTGTTCGCCGGCAGGTGTGTGATTGATTGTTGTCATAGTCGTGTTTACTCCGCGGCGTCGCGACAGCATGATGCGCGCCGCCTGGTGTCAGGGTCAGAGTCAGTTCGCCGGGTATTATTGTTATCGCGGCGAGCCGGAGGTTGGCTTAGCCGGCAAAACGCCGTTCCGCTACGCCGGTCACGCCCAGGTCGTATAGGGCGAACAGGCTGCCGCGCAGCTGATTATCTTCCGGGAAGCGCGGGAGGGGCGGCTGCGCCATTGAGGTGACGTACAGCACGTCGAGGTTTTCGCCGCCGAACATTACGCTGGTCACTTTTTTCACCGGCATCTCAATGATGCGATCGACCTTGCCCTCCGGCGTGTAGCGTACCAGCTTGCCCGCGTAGACCAGCGCGTTCCACAGATAGCCTTCGCTGTCCACGGTGGCGCCATCCGCCGCGCCGCCTTCGCTGCGATCGACACGGCAAAAGACTCGTTCTCCGGAGAGATCGCCGGTCGCGGTGTTGTAGTCCCAGGCGCAGATTTCGCCCGTCCAGGTATCGGCAAAATAGAACGTCTCGCCGGAGGGGCTCCAGCACGGGGCGTTAGAGACGATGATATTTTTCTTCAGCACGTGCAGTGACAGATCGGCGTCCAGGCGATATAGCGCGCCGCTCGGCTCCTCTTCACGCATATCCATCGATCCGAACAGAAAACGTCCCTGACGATCGACTTTGCCGTCGTTGAGCCGGTTAAAGGGCCGGTCCGCTTCCGGATGGTGCAGTAGCGTCAGCTCGCCGCTGGCGAAGTCGAGCAGATGCACGCCATTCTGTAGCGCCACCACCGCGTCTTCGCCGTTCTGGCGCAGGGCGAAAGAGCCAATTTTCTGCCGCACGTCCCAGCTCTTAATCGCGCCGCCCTGCGCGTTACAGGCGAACAGGCGCCCGTCGAGGCTGTCCACCCACCAAAGACGCTGCTGTTCGACATCCCAGACCGGGCTTTCGCCGAGTCGAGTTTTTAAATCCAGTAAGACTTCGATGCGCATAAGAACCTCCTGATTACGCTTTTTCGCCGTCGGCCTGTTTTGCCGATGCACTGCCGGGGGATGACGAACTTTTGATGAACACAGACACCAGCGCGCCGACGATCAGTAGCGCGACGGCGAACCATAAGCCGGACGTTGCCGCGCCGGTGCGGTCCTCAAACGCGCCGAGAATAAACGGCCCGAGAAAGCCGCCGCACAGCCCGAGGCAGTTAAGCAGGCCGAAGCTGCCCGCCAGCATATGCCCGCTCATGATCGAGGGGAGCCAGTTAAAGATGATGGATTGCATGGCGAAGAACATGAAGGCGGCCAGCGAGAAGCCAAGCAGCGCCACGCCGTGACCGGCAATTGCACCAATGGCCATGCCGGTCGCCATGACCAGATATCCGGCCATCAGCATGCTGCGCGAACGCTGCTCCGTCCGGGCGAAGCGCGGCAGCAGGATCCCGCCAGCGGCGGCTGCGATCCACGGGATGGCGGTCAGCAGACCGATCTGCAGCGGGGTAAGCTGGCCCCAGCTACCGATGATCCCCGGCAGGAAATAACTCAGGCCGTAAACCGAAAACTGGTGAGTAAAGTAAATCAGCACCAGCAACAAAAATACCCGGGTGGTGAGCGCTGTTTTCAGGGAAAAACGGCTCGGCGTATGGCGCGTCTCCTCGGCTTCTTTCTCCAGTACCGCGTTGATTGCCTGCACGTCGTTGCTGTCCAGCCAGCGGGCGTCAGCCGGTTTATCCGGCAGTCTGCGCCAGACGACGAACGCCAGCGCTATCGCGGGCAGCCCTTCGATAAAGAACATCCACTGCCAGCCGTGCCAGCCGGACATTCCATCAAGGCTTAATAACAATCCGCCCAGCGGCGCGCCGATAATATTGGCCAGGCAGACTCCCAGCAGGAACAGACCGGTGGCTTTAGCGCGCTCTTCGCGGCCAAACCAGAGGGTCAGGTAGTAAATAATGCCCGGATAGAGCCCCGCTTCGGCGGCGCCGAGCAAAAGGCGCATCACGTAAAAGGACGTAGGCCCGGTGACAAACGCCATGCCGCAGGAGATGATCCCCCAGGTGATCATGATGCGGGCGATCCAGCGCCGTGCGCCAATCCGGGTTAAAAACAGGTTGCTGGGGATCTCCAGCACCGCGTAGGTGAGAAAAAACAACCCGGCCCCGAGGCCGAATGCGGTTGCGGAAAGGCCGATATCCACCGACATGGTCGCTTTCGCCATGCCAATATTGGTACGATCAATAAAGCTGATGATGTACGCCACGATAAGCAGCGGCATCAAATGGCGGTAGATCTTTTTATGGGTGCGCTGTAGCTGCGCCCCGTTTACCGCCTTTTCATTTATTGCGGACATGGTTATTATTTCCCCGTATTCGTGGTCAGAAGCCTTGCCGGGATCGCGTCGATCCCGTTAGTCAGCTCACAGGTTGTCGCCGGGTGCTGACCCGAACGACGCCCGGCCCGAAGCCCCACTTCGGGCCGTCTTTTCCTAAGCGCCTTCGCGCTCGAACAGCATAGAAATCCCCTGGCCGCCGCCGATGCACATGGTGACCAGACCGGTGCGCGCGCCGCTGCGCGCCATTTCATACATCAGTTTGACCGGCAGGATCGCACCGCTGGCGCCCACCGGGTGGCCGAGGGCGATCGCGCCGCCGTTGACGTTAACGCGGGCTGGATCGAGACGCAGATCGTTCATCACCGCCAGCGCCTGGGCGGCGAAGGCCTCATTGAGTTCAATTAAATCGATGGCGTGAACATCCATATTGAGACGGTCCATCAGGCGCCGGGTAGCGGGAGAGGGGCCAAACCCCATAATCTCCGCGCCGCAGCCGGCGACCGCCCAGCCGCGAATCCGCATGCGCGGGGTTAAGCCGCGCTGTTCCGCCTGCTGGCGGGTCATCATCACCAGTGCGGCCGCGCCGTCGTTAATGCCGGAGGAGTTGGCCGCTGTCACTACACCGTCGGCTTTAAATGCCGGACGCAGCGCGGCGAGCTTTTCGCGCGGGGTATCGCGCGGGTGTTCATCGGTCGCGAACAGGCGGGTCGCTTTTTTGCCGTCCGGCACCTCAAGGGCCAGAATCTGCTCGCGGAAGCGATCCTCAGCGATCGCCTTCAGCGCCTTCTGCTGGCTCGACCAGGCGAAATCGTCCATCGCTTCACGGGTAATACCGAAGCGTTGCGCGACGTTTTCCGCCGTGATGCCGTTGTGATAAGGCCCTTCTGGCCAGGTAAGGATGGAGATCAGTCCATCTTCCAGCTCGCCGTGGCCCATGCGATAGCCATCGCGCGCTTTGCGCAGGTAGTAGGGCAACTGGGTCATATTTTCCGTTCCGCAGGCGACGACCACCTCGGCCTGGCCGCTTTGCAGCTGCATCATGCCGTCCGCCAGGGCCTGAAGCCCGGAGCCGCACTGGCGGTTAACCGAATACGCGGTGCTCTCCTGCGGGATCCCCGCCCGCAGCTGGCAGATGCGGGCGATAAAACCGCTTTCGGCGATTTGCCCGACGTTGCCGACGATCGTTTCATCGATATCCTGCGGCGCAAGCCCGGCGCGGGCGATCGCTTCGCGAATAACCGCTGCCCCGAGATCGTGCTGGTGGGTATGCTTAAGACTGCCGTTAAACGTGCCAATAGCGGTACGAACGCCGCTGACAACCACAATATCATTAGCCTGTGTCATCGTTTTTCTCCTTACAGCACCATGCCGCCGCCGACGTTAATGACTTCCCCGTTGATATAGCGCGCGCCGTCGGACGCCAGAAACGCCACGCACTCGCCAACGTCTTTCGCCTCCCCGGCGTAGCCCGCAGGGATCTTGTTAATCATGATTTGCCAGACGTTTTCCGGGACGCCGCGCGTCATATCGGTATCGATAAAGCCCGGGCAGATGGCGTTAACCGTGACGCCTTTCTTCGCCAGTTCGCGGCAGGCGGTTTTGGTCATCCCCACCACGCCGGCTTTTGACGCCGAATAGTTGGTTTGCCCGACGTTGCCAAGCCAGCTGGCGGAAGCGATATTGATAATGCGGCCCGCGCCGCGCTCGCGCATGCGGATGGCGGCCTGCTGCATACAGAGAAAAGTGCCCTTCAGATTGACATCGATCACCGTGTCCCAGTCCGCTTCGGAGAGTTTGTGCAGCATGGCGTCGCGGTTGATTCCGGCGTTATTCACCACAATATCCACCGGGCCAAACGCCTCTTCGGCCTGGGAAAACAGCGCTTCGACCTGCGCTTTTTCACCGATATTGCAGCTGATAAACAGCGCCTGTGCGCCCGATTCGCGCAGGGACGCGGCGGCGGCTTCGCCGTGCGCGTCGCGATCGGCGATGATCACGCGCGCGCCTTCCCGCGCAAGCACCTGGGCAATGCCAAAGCCGATACCGCGCGCGGCGCCGGTAACAATGGCGGTTTTACTGGCAAGTTTCATAGCTAATTTCCTTGTGAGTCAGAGGATGAATTCCGGGACAGATGTTCCGCGAGGCCGCAGGGCTGCGAGGTGAACAAGCGACTGTCCATAATCTGAAGATCCGCGGCGATCGCCGGACGAAAATCCATATGCGCCAGGATGTCGCGCTCAAGATCGATACCGGGGGCGATTTCCGTCAGCACCGGCCCCTCCGGGCGCAGTTCGAAAACCGCCCGCTCGGTGACGTAATGCATGGTTTGTCCTTTGGCGCGGGCCAGCTCGCCGTTGTAAGAAATCTGATTCACCCCGGCGACGAATTTACGTACCTCGCCTTCGCGGCGGATATGCAGGGCCCCTTGTTCACAGGCGATCTCCAGCCCTTTGGCGGTAAAAGAGGAGCAGAACACGACGTGGCGGGCATTCTGGGTGATATCGATAAAACCGCCCGCGCCGGGGCAGGATGCGCCGAGCCGCGTGGCGTTGACGTGGCCGTGCGGGTCCATCTCGCCGGCGCCCATAAAGGTGATATCGACCCCCGCGCCGTTGTAATAGAGCATTTGATCCTGGTGGCTTATCATCGCGCTCAGGTTACGACCGATGCCGAAATCAACGCCGCCCGCCTGCTGCCCGCCGTAGATCCCTGACTCCACGGTGATGGTGACCTGCTCGCCGAGCCGTTCTTCGTGAATAATGGCGCCAATAACATCGTTGGGAATGCCGGTACCGAGATTGATGACGCAGCCGGGCGTCAGATAGCGGCAGGCAATTCGCCCGATAAGCTTGCGCAGGTCGAGCGGCAGCGGCGCGTTCTGCGCGGCGGGAAGCTGGATATCGCCGCACAGCGCCGGATCGAAGTCCCAACTGGAGGTCTGGCGGTGATCCATCTGCGGCTCTTCGCATACCACAATGGCGTCGATTAGGTTGCCGGGAACGGTGATGCTTTTCGGATGCAGCGAGCCTTTCGCCACGCGATATTTCACCTGCGCCAGCACCTTCGCCCCATAGCGTCTGGCGGCGAGAACCGCGTGCAGAACTTCCAGCTTCATCACCTCTTCATCGGTCGTGAGGTTGCCCTCTTCATCAGCATGGGTGCCGCGCACAATGACCACGTCCAGAGGAATGGCCGGGTAGAACAGATATTCGTCGCCGCGAAACGTCACGTGCTCGATCAGATCGGGCCGTTCGCGGGTGCGGGCGTTCATCCGCCCGCCTTCCATGCGCGGATCGACAAAGGTACCGAGCCCGACGGGGGAAAGCCGCCCGGTAAGCCCGGCGGCCATCGCGCTATAGAGATGGACGATCTGCCCCTGCGGCAGACACCAGGCTTCCACTTCGTTGTTGTTGATCATCGCCATCCAGCGCGGCGCCAGGCCCCAGTGCGAGCCGATAAGCCGCGTTACCATACCCGGGTGGGCGAAGTGCTGGATGCCGCGCTGGCGATCGCTTTGCCCAGCAGCATGCAGCAGCGTCAGGTCGCGCGGTTCGCCAGCAGTCAGAAAGCGCGCTTCGATAGCGCTTAAAATGGACTCCGCCGCGCCGATAAGCGTCATCCCGACGGTGCAGACGGTGTCGCCGCTGGCGACCCGCTGGGCCGCTTGATGGGCGTCGATAAATTTGCTGCTCACTTTTTATCCTCCGTTGATAGCGTGATGATGGATTCCGCGAGGCGCGTTTTGAGCTGTTGTTTGCTCACTTTTCCGTTATGGGTGCGCGGTAAAACGCGGGTGAAAATAATGCGCGCCGGCAGCTTAAAGCGGGCGATTTTGACCTTCAGCCAGCCGAGGATCTCTTCGCTGGTCAGGTGGTGCTGGCCGTCCGGCACGATAAACGCCACCGGCTCTTCGCCATAGATCGGGCTGGGGGTCGGGATGACGGCAACTTCCCGCACTCCCCGATAGGTAGAGAGAATGTTTTCCAGCTCCAGCGAGTAAATCTTCTCTCCGCCGCGATTGATCATGTCCTTGCTGCGGTCTTTTATGTACAACCAGCCTTCACCGTCGAGATAGCCCAGGTCGCCGGTACAAAACCAGCCCTGTGCATCGCAGCTCGGGCGTCGTTCGCTGTGCTGCCAGTACTCGCGGATCACCACGTCGCCTTTTAGCCAGATATGCCCGATTTGCCCGGCGGGGAGGAGCTGCTGGCGATCGTTGCGGATCGTAATGGCGAGGCCGGGGATCGCCTGGCCCGAACTGCCGCATTTATCGCTGCCCCAGACGTCGCCCGGAAAAATCGTCGCGGGTGAGGTCGTTTCGGTGAGCCCGTAGATCGGCTGAATCGCCGTGTGCGGGAACAGGGTTTTTAACTCGTTGATCAGTCCATCGCTCAGATGGCCCGCGCCGCAGGCAATCGTGCGTAACGCGGGGAAATCGCCAGGATGACTGGCGCTCTGCTCGCGCGCCGCCTGGCAGAGAAGGATAAAAATGGTTGGCGAGCCGTGCAGAAAGGTAATGTTCTGTTCGCGCAGGGTGCCGATCACCTGCGGGGCGTTGAACCGGTGCTGCAGCCAGATGCTCGCGCCGAGGCTAATAAACAGCGCCAGCAGCGCCGACAGGCCGGTGATGTGATAGATAGGTACCGCCAGAATGGTGCTATCCGCGGCGGTGAGATTCAGTTTTTGCGTATAGGCGTCAATCGCGCAGAGCAGGTTATTGTGCGTGATAATCGCCCCTTTCGGCTCTCCGGTGGTACCGGAGGTGAACATCATCACCGCCGTATCGTCGCGGTTAACCGGGACCGGCTGGCGGGTCAGCGGTTCGGGAAGTGAGATCGCCTGCCATTCGCTGAGCGAAACCGCGCGCGCGTCGGGGGTGTTTTTCAGCCAGTCCTGTACGGTCGCATCGAACAGCACGACCCGCGGGGCGATATGGCCCACCAGCTCCTCGCTTTCGGCCTGCTTAAGCTTAGTGCTGAAAGGCACCACTTCGATGCCCAGACCAAGCGCGGCAAAAAGGACTTCGCAAAAAGCGGGATGATTCCCCCAGGCCAGCAGGATTCGATCGCCTTTGCGCAGCGACCAGACCTGGTCAAGCTGCGCCATCGCTCGCTGTACCCGCAGGTGAAAATCGCGGTACAGATAGCGCCGATCCTCAAACGCCAGCGCCAGGGCATCCGGGCTGCGGGCGGCGCTGTGTCTCAGGGCCTGGTACAGATTCTGGAAGTCGGCGGAGGTGCTGCTCATTTGTCTCTCCTGATATTGCGTATTGACTGGAAATAGTCTGGGGAAATTCAGGAGAGGAAATTGCCGAATGGCTCACAATAGAAAATCAACAAAACAGAAGCAATTTTGTAACATTGCACAATAGGCAGGAGAGGCCGGTTGGGGGAGAGAAAATCTGGAAGCAGACAGGCTTTTGTAAAGCCTGAGGAAGCCCACTTTTAGACCCGTGTTAACCGGGCCTAAAAGGGAGAAGGGGATCAGCCCGGCCGCTTAGCGCTTAAAGGCATCGAACTCGAGCCGTTCGCCATCGGGGCCGCGAATAAGCAGGAAGCGCACATTTTCTTCCTCAATCGGCCCTTCATCGAGCGGATAACCGAGCGCCGCCAGCCGCTGCTGCACCGCATCCAGATCGCTGACTTCCAGCGCCAGATGATCGATACCGCAGCGAGGGGCGTCAAAAGGCGTTCCTTCGGGAAGCTGGTACAGCTCGAGGACGGCGCCCGCCATTTCAAGAAACGCGACTTCAATAGCGCCCTGCGGCGACGGTTTGCTAAACCGCTGCTGGCGCTGAAAGCCCAGCGGTTCATAGAAGGCAAGCGAACGCGTTAAGTCGCTGACCTGATAGCCAATATGAGCAATCGTGTTGATCAGTTCGCGCATGTTATACCCCCTTACGCACGCACCAGAAACCGTAGAAAGCGACATACACAAAGCACAGGAGCGGAGCGATAAAGGCGATTTGCATATTGCCGCCGTTCATATCCGAGATAATGCCCATCACCAGCGGAATAACGGCCCCGCCGATAATCGACATCACCACGATCGAGCCTGCGGTCTGGGTATCTTTCCCCATCCCTTTGATGACCAGACCAAAGTTTGTCGGCCAGCATGGCGCCATACAGAAGCTGACCAGAATGAGCGCATAGACCGCCAGCATTGAACTGCTGAATACGGCAACCAGTAAAAGGGCGGTGGCGGCCAGGGCAAAGGTACCGAGCAGCAGCGCCGGATTCAGGCGGTTCATCAACCAGGTGGCCACGGTTTTACCCACGGCGTAAATCACCAGAGAAGCCAGCAGCCAGTAGGTTGCGGAGTGCTCGCTGGTGCCCTGCTGCACGAGCTGCACAAAGCGAATCGTGAAGCTCCATACGCCAACCTGGGCGCCGACGTACAAAAACTGCGACAGGATCCCGAGGCGAAAGCGCGGGATGGCAAACAGGCGTTTCAGCGTAGGCCCCATGCTTTCCGTCGGGAGCTGCTGCTGCTGAGAGGGCGTGCCCTTGCACGACGGGAATTTAATAAACACGAACACCAGCGCCAGCACCACTAGCACGGAGCCGATAATCAGATAAGGCCCGACCACCTGGCCGACCATCTGATGGCGCGCGGCGTCCGCGGCGGCGGCGGGCATCGCCAGCAGCTGTTCATGGCTCGGATCGTTTTCGCCGAAGACCATCACCTGGCCAATCAGCACGCCGGAAATCACGCCCAGCGAGTTGAAGATCTGCGAAAAGTTAATGCGCTGGGTGGAGGAGTGGATCGGGCCCAGCAGGCTGGAGTAGGTGTTTGCCGAGGTTTCCAGAAAAGAGAGTCCGCAGGCGATCACCCCCAGGCAGGCGAGGAACGCGCCGTAGGTCATGATCTGCGCGGCCGGGACGAACAGGAAACAGCCGAGGGCGTACAGGCACAGCCCAATAATAATCGCCGCTTTATAGGAATAACGCTTAATCAGCGCCGCCGCAGGCAGGGCGACAAAGAAGTAGCCGAGGAAAAAAATCGACTGCACCAGCGCCGTCTGGGTATCCGTTAAATCGAAGCCCTTTTTAAACTGGGCGATCAAAATATCATTCAGGTTGCCCGCCATCCCCCAGAGCGCAAACAGGCAACAGACCAGTAAAAATTGCAGCCAGGGGGTGTGCGGTAAATACGCGCTGGCGTCCAGTTTTTCATTGTGGACCGCCGCTTTATCGACCTTATCCGTGATTAGCGTACTCATTGAGCTATCCTCTTAATGGTTTTTATACAGTAGGGTTTAAGCCATTTCATAATCAGAGGCGGCACGTAAAAGCCGTTCTCGTGCCTCCTGGTAATCCGGTAAAGATGATGCGCCCTGCTTTTCGACGCTGACGGCGGCGTAGGCTGCCGCAAATCGGGCCGCGCTATGCAGCGGATCGCCGCAGGCCAGACGCGCCGCCAGCGCGCCGTTAAAGGCATCGCCCGCGCCGGTGGTATCGCGGGGATGAGAAGGAAAGCACGGAATAGGGGATTTCACGCCCTGCTCGCTCAGCAGGGCGCCCTTAGCGCCGAGGGTGATAATGACGTTGCGCGCGCCCTGGGCATGCAGCGCATCGGCGGCCTCGGCCGCGGCCGCCAGAGAGTCAACCCGGCGCCCGGTCATTAACCCGGCCTCCGTCGCGTTCGGCGTGAGCAAATCCACTTTGCTTAGAAAGGCGTGCTCAACGGGCTGCCAGGGAGCGGGATTAAGCACCACGAAGGCCCCGGCTGCTTTCGCGGCGTCAACGACCTGTTCAATGGCGGAAAGATTATTCTCCAGCTGAACCAGCACCACATCTGCGCAGCCGATAGCGGGAATGCAGCCGGCGATTTCATCATCGGTCACCGTCATATTCGCGCCGGGGTCGACGGCAATCATGTTTTCGGCATCGTTGCCGGCCACATAAATCAGCGCATTGCCGGTGGGGACCTCTTCGGCGACCAGCAGCGTCACGGCGTTAAACCCCACGCTCTTCAGATGACGACGGGCAAAATGGCCGAAGGTATCATTGCCAATCTTGCCGATATAGTGGACATTCGCCCCCGCTTTTAGCGCGGCGGTGGCCTGGTTCGCCCCTTTTCCGCCGGCGCTGGTCATGCTCCCGCAGGCCACTAACGACTCGCCCGGCACCGGGAAGCGCTCCACTCTGGCCACCATGTCGAAATTGAATGAACCAAAAATACAGACTTTTCCTGACATCATTCGCTCCTTTATACGTGCTCGGGGGAGTGCAGCGCGGCGGACAGATCCCGGGACATTTTTTCCCAGGCCTGCTCGAGCGGCATATCCGGGCGGAATAAACCGCTGCTGCCCATCACCAATACCTGCGCCCCGGCTCCCAGCAGCTCACGGTAGGTGTTGCGGTTGCATGAGCCGTCGACTTCCAGCAAGAAGTTGAGGCTGCGGCTCTCTTTTAGCTGATGAAGCTGCGCGATTTTGGCGGCCATTTCGGGAATAAACGGCTGACCGGCATAGCCCGGATCGACGGTCATCACCGTGACCTTATCGAGCAGATGCAGATAGTGCTGGATGCTCTCAACCGGCGTGGCGGGATTAAGCACCATCCCCACCTCTTTCCCCGCCTGGCGAAGCATATTGATGACCCGAAAAGCTTCGCGGCAGATGGTTTCCGGATGCAGTGAAATGGCGTCTGCTCCGGCTTCTATCAGCGCCGGGATAAACGGAGCGGGCTCTTCGACCATCAGGTGGACATCGATGGGAAGCGACGTATAGGGCCGAATCTGCGCCACAAAGCTGGCCGATAGCGCCAGGTTTTTCACATAGTGCCCGTCCATCACGTCGACGTGCAGCCTGTCGGCTTTGCCGTTTAAAAAGTGCAGCTGTTCCGCCAGCTTCATCATGTCCATACACATGAGCGAGGGAGAAAGGTAATAACGCATAAGGCCTCTTTTATTCCGGTAGTGGCTGATTTCAGGCAAAGTCTGGCCCTGCCGCGGGAAGCAGCGTTTCGACAATGCGCGTAGTCACCGTCACGTCATGACGGCGTACTCAGGCGATCTGTAGCCCGACGTTATGCCAGGTCATCTCTTTTTCCAGCAGCGGATCGACAAACTTTTCGGTGATTAAACAGTCCAGCTCGCCCAATCCGCCGATCCGCGCGACGCCTGTTCGCCCCAGCTTGCTGCCGTCGACCAATGCCACGGTCTGACGGGCGGCCAGCATCATCTGTTTCAACAGGGCGGCGTGGGCTTCCGTACCCGCATATAAACCGCTATCGCGCTCCAGCCCCTGGCAGGAGAAAAAGAGCGTATCGACGGCGTACTCGCGCAGCGTTCGTGAGGCGGTTTCACCGAAGAATGCCTCCTCGGTCGGGGAAAAATCGCCCCCCAGTCCCACGAGATGCAACGAGCGTCTGCTCATCAGCGTTTGCAAGATGCGGATAGAGGGCGTGATAACCGTTAGCGCCATCTCCGGCATCTGCCGGGCCAAAAACCAGCTGGTGCTGCTGCCGTCCAGGACGATGGTCTGTCCCGGCTGGAGACACTGCAGCGCTTTGCGGGCAACGCGCATTTTTCCTTCGCTGTGCAGCAGCGTTCTCTGCTGAAAGCTTCCCTGGCTATCTTCGACCGGCAGGGCGGGCGATGCCGCTCGGATCGCCGGCAGCGGGTTCTCCGCCGCCAGCGCTCCGCCATGGCTCCGATTTAAGATCCCTTTCCGTTCCAGCTCGCTCAGATCGCGGCGAATCGTTTCCCTGGAGACCCGAGTCGCTTGCGCAATCTCATTCACCCGCATCACGCCGCGTTGGCCCAGCAGTTCAACAATCAAACGATGACGTTCCAGCGGCAACATAGCTCTCTCCTGAAGTACATAATCAGATTACCTTTCCCTTGCGCAGGGCGTTGAGACCTCCGGAATATCCGGCGAAGGCGACCGTTTTGTCGCCGGTCAATGTGACAGCGTACGCATTTTGGCGTCATATCCGGCAGCGGTTTCGCTCTCTCGCCCGTTATTCAGGCATAAACAAAAACAAACAAAAATAAATGCAATATTGCCTTTGCGCCCGTTTATGCCCGTTTACGCCCGTTCATCAAGGGCTTCGCTCATTTCTCGTCTGCTAATTAAAAGCAAATGAAAATAAAAAAATGCTAATTTGATCACGTTATTTTCATTTGATGCGTTTTTAAATGGATTTAAGCCGATTGAGAGCATTAAATGAAAGCAACTAAAAACAAAGAGCAGGATAAAACCATGAATGAAACAACCCGTCGTTTTGCACGTTTAGTCGACCTGAGCGCAGTCCAGGCCACCAGTACCGAAGCGGACGTTCGCGCCTGCGCCGAGCTGGCAACCCGATACAACATTATTTCCGTCCACGTTCTGCCCTGCTGGACGCGTTTTCTCAGTTCGTTGCTGCCGCAGCAGGGGACGGGAGAGGTGATGATTGGCGGGCCGGTCGGCTTTCCCGGCGGCGGGCATGCGACTGACACCAAGGTTCAGGAAGTGCGGCAGCTGATTGCCGATGGCGCCCGCGAAGTGGATATGGTGGTGAATATCGGCAAAGTGTTATCCGGCGATTATGACTATGTGCGCGAAGATTTGCGCCGCGTGGTGGAGGCCGCCGCGCCGGTACCGGCGAAGGTGATCCTCGAAACGCACTATCTCAATGAGGAGCAGATTCGCCGCGTGTGCGATATCGCCGTAGAGGTGGGGATGAAGTGGGTCAAAACCTCCACCGGCTGGGCGCCGACCGGCGCGACGGTGGAAAAAGTCAGCATTATTGCCGACCAGCTTAAAGGACGAATCGATATCAAAGGCGCCGGGGGGATTCGCGATCTGGCAACGGTGCGCGCCCTGTACCAGCTTGGCGTCCGCCGCTTTGGCATGAGCCATGGCGCGGTCACAAAGGTGCTGGCTGAACTGGAGCAGCACCCGGAACGCTTTCCCGAGCTGAACGCCGATTAAACTGAGAGACCGCGGGCCTGATGGCCCGCCTTAAGACGTCACCGGAGTCAGTGATGAAAGATAAAATACTCACGATTGATGTTGGCACTGGCAGTACCCGCGCCGCTCTTTTGCGCGTTGACGGCACGATGGTCGGCTTTGCGCAAAGAGAGTATGAACAGACCACGCCGCGTGCGGGTTGGTCAGAACAGGCCCCGTCGTTATGGTGGCAGGCCGCCTGCGACTGCATACGCGAAGTGCTTTACCGCTATCCTGAAACGGCTGCGCAGATTGCGGTTATTGGCGCCTGCGGGCAGATGCACGGCACCGTCCTGCTGGACGATGGCGGCGAGCTGGTGGAGGACAGGGCGCTGCTGTGGAATGACAAGCGCAGCCAGCCGCAGGTGGAAGCTTTTACCGCGCGCGAAGGGCGGGAAAAGTGGCTGGCGCATTTAAATAATCCGCCCGCGGCGGCGTGGCCCGCTTTCAAATTAGCCTGGTGGCGTGAACATCATCCGGAGCGCTGGCCAAAGCTCGCCAAAGTGTTGATGCCGAAGGACTATATTAATTTCATGCTGACCGGCGCTCTGGCGACCGACTATAGCGAGGCGTCCTGCTATTTCCTGATGGACAGCGAAACCCGCGCCTGGTCTTCGCAAGCCTGCGAAACGTTTGGCCTGCGGGTCGATCAGCTACCGGACCTCAAACTTTCCAGCGACATTATCGGCCAGGTAACCCCACGCGCCGCCGGCCTGACGGGCCTGCCGCCAGGGATCCCGGTGGTTGCCGGTACGTCGGACATGGCGGCCTCTCTGCTGGGCTCGGGAGTATATGAGCCGGGGATGGCGTCCGACTCCACCGGCACGTCGACGCTGATCACCGTGGTGTCGCCGCGGCCGTTACGCCACCCGCTGGTCAATAACCTTCATCTGGCTAACGCGGCCTGGGGCGGATTTACGATTCTCGACGCCGGCGGCGATGCCGTCCGCTGGGCGCGGCTGGCGCTTGCCGATAACCAGATTACCCACCCGCAGCTTTTGCAGGAAGCGGCGGCGGTGCCGGCCGGTGCGGAAGGGCTGCTCTTTCTTCCTTATCTGACGGGAGAGCGCCTGGCCGAACATACGAACTCGCGGGCGCAGTTCTTCGGCCTGCAGCGCAAGCATCGCCGCGGTCATTTATTCCGCGCGGTCCTGGAAGGGGTGGCCTTTGCGTCCTGGCGCAATCTGCGCCAGCTGCAGGCGTGCGGGCAATATCCGCAACAAATGATCGCTTCCGGCGGCGGCGCGCGCAGCCCGCTGTGGCTTGAAATCAAAGCCGCGGCGTACAATCTTCCGATATTATCTACGCGCAATCAGGAGAATGGCGTCACCGGATGCGGTATTATCGCCGGGGTTGGCGCGGGGCTGTACGCGGATTTTGCCAGCGGCGTGAGGCAGACGGTGCAGTTCGATAAGCTGATTTCGCCGGATCCCCGTCTGCGGGATTATTACCACGCCTGCAGCGAGCTTTTTGATACGCTCTACCGGCAATCCGCCGCCTTATACGACAGGCTGGATGCCCTGAGCGCAGGACCCGACTGATAAGCAACGGTAAGCCAGCGCCGCGCCGCGCGTAACGTGCCGTAAATAAGAGAGAGGCAGAATGTTTGCAGAAGAAAGACAGGAGAAGTTGCTCAGTATTCTCAGGGAAAAACGCAAAGTGGCTGTTTCTGAGATGTGTGACGTCTTTAATGTATCTGGCGCCACCATTCGTGCCGATCTCCGCCAGCTGGAAGAGGAGGGACTGCTGACCCGTACCCACGGCGGCGCCGTCCTTCGCACGCGGGCGAGCTTTGAACAGGCATCGGACGCGCGTGAAATTGTCAACCTCAGCGCGAAAGAGCGGATCGGCCAGCGCGCGGCGGCGCTGGTTGAGGATGGCGACATTATTGTGCTGGATACCGGCACGACGACCCTGCATATCGCGCGCAATATTCGCGACCGACAAAACGTCACGGTGGTCACCAACGATTACCAAATCGCCCGCGAGCTGGAAGCCAGCCCCTCGATTCAAACTATTCTGCTGGGCGGGATCGTGAAGAAGGGGTACCACTGCGTGGTAGCGATCAACGGACGCTCTATTCTTGATACCCTGAACGTCGATAAAGCGTTTATGGGCGCCAATTCGCTGTCGCTGAAACACGGCGCCTGCGTGGCCGATATCATGCTGGCAGAAACGAAACGCGGCATGGTTGAGCACGCCAGCCAGGTGATTATCGTCTGCGACTACAGCAAGCTGAATAATACCTCGCTTGCCCAGTTTACCGCCGCGGATCGGATTGATACCGTGGTGGTCGATCGTCTGCCCGATGACGTTCAGGCGTATCGTAATGCCGGCATTCAGGTGATCTCCCTGGATGAAGAGGCGCACCTCTAGCGTTCTGTTCCGGCAGCGGCGCACCGATCCGGAGTACCACGGTAAAGGGCTCGGTATTGCGCCGCGTATCAACCCGGCGCTGGAGAAAGTGATGGCTTCTTCCGAATATAGCGCAATTAAAGCGCGCTGGATTAAAGCGTCGTTGATAGTGGCGTACAGGAAAGATACCCCCTGAAGGGTATAGTCCCTCAAACGTTTCTTTATGCCATCGGGAGCATCGGCTTATCCGTCAACGAACAAACGGGTCACTGGTTTTCCCGCTTTTTAAAAGTTTTCAATACATTATGCGCGTAGCTAATATAATTCTTAGCACGCGGACATTTAAAATGTAACGCGAAACTTCTGAAAAGCATGTCCAATGAAATAAAAAGTGGATTTTATTTCAATCTTTATGTCAGAATCGCGTTATGGCAGTAAAAACCATATTTTATATATTGTCATTATGCAAGCCATAATGAGCGGATACTACCCAACGCTACAGAAATAATATTTTGAGGCGTTGTCTGATTATTCGCATGGAGAATTATCGTGATGCTATCCTGTCTTAAAAACCTCGCTGGTGATTATATAGGATATAAATCATATGGCAGGAAAAAATAAATGAGTTCGATGACAAATAGCCTGGAGAGATTAAGGAAGGAAAAGGAGGAGATAAAGCGACAGCGGCGTGAGTTTAAAATAAAATTCGTGTGCTTATATGTCTCAATATTGTCACATCTAAAAGCAAATCCTGATAATAAAGTTACCAAGGGTTCTTTTGGCGATGCCAAAAAAATCACCGTGGCAAACGATGGTTTCTTTTTTGATATTAGTTTCAAATATGACTACGCAAGAAATAAAGTGCAGATTATTGTATCTGAAGAAAGCCTGTCGCTGAAAGTCAGGCTCACCCTGCGGCTGACGGCATCAAAAGCGAAATGGCGCATTGTAAAAATATCCCATAAAAAGTTTAAGTATATTTTTAGAGTCATGAAGCCACAGCTGATTGAGGAGTTTATCGTCTTTTTGATCCGCTATCTGTAGATATCTCCTCTCCGTCAATAGGCCAATGAGCCGGGATGCTCGCTTCGATCGTTCTTCCGGCTGCAGGTTGGAATATTCCCTGCCGCGAGTTCCCCCTGGTTTGAGTCGATGAGAATGCCATTAAACGGCATTACTCATTAAAGCCCCCATTAATGCTGTTTTTTCCCGCTTTTACCCCTTTTATCGCCCGGGTTCTCTGGCGGGATGAGGATGCCAGAGTGATTTCTTAACTCATTGTAAATAAATAAAAAATTATCATTTTTGTCATGAATGCCTCTGTCAATCACATTTCCTCTCTCGCCAACTTTAAATCTGTAAAAGTAGACGTTTGTCGACTTTTCATCTAAAAAGTTGGGGGAAGGGACTAGACAGGACCATTATTAGGTTATCAAATGGTTAAATTACGTCACATTAAATGTGAATGATTGGCCTTGTGTATAAAAGGCCAACACGCTTTCCGCTGCGTTAAAGCGCTGCGGACATCTTTGGGAGAAGTTATGCATTCCTCTGTTAATAAAAATGAAACTCGGACCTTTTTTGGTCATCCTTACCCCCTCGGTTCGCTGTTTTTCACCGAAATGTGGGAACGGTTCTCGTTTTACGGTATTCGACCATTACTGATCCTGTTTATGGCGGCCACCGTCTATGACGGCGGGATGGGGCTGGCGCGCGAGAACGCGTCGGCCATTGTCGGGATCTTTGCCGGGACCATGTATCTTGCCGCGCTGCCCGGCGGCTGGCTGGCGGATAACTGGCTCGGGCAACAAAAGGCGGTCTGGTACGGCTCGATTCTGATCGCCCTCGGCCATCTCTCCATCGCGCTGTCGGCGGTGATGGGGGATAGCCTGTTCTTTATCGGCCTGATGTTTATCGTGCTCGGTTCCGGCCTGTTCAAAACCTGTATTTCGGTGATGGTCGGTACGCTGTACAAGAAAGGCGATGCGCGCCGCGACGGCGGCTTCTCGCTGTTCTATATGGGCATCAACATGGGGTCGTTTATCGCCCCGCTGATCTCCGGCTGGCTGATTAAATCTCACGGCTGGCACTGGGGCTTCGGCATCGGCGGCATCGGGATGCTGGTGGCACTGATTATCTTCCGCGTCTTTGCCGTTCCGGCGATGAAACGCTACGACAGCGAAGTCGGCCTCGACTCCACCTGGAACAGCCCGGTAGTGAAACGAAACGGCGTCGGCGCATGGCTGCTGGCGCTGACGGTCGGCGTGGCGGTTATCATCGCGTTGATTGCCCAGGGCGTTATCGTGATTAACCCGGTGGCGGTCGCCAGCGTGCTGGTCTACGTGATTGCGGCGTCGGTGGTGCTCTATTTTATCTACCTGTTCGTCTTCGCCGGACTGAGCCGCAAAGAGCGCGCCCGCCTGCTGGTATGCTTTATCCTGCTCATCTCCGCCGCCTTTTTCTGGTCGGCGTTTGAGCAGAAACCGACTTCGTTTAACCTGTTCGCTAACGACTATACCAACCGTATGCTCGGCTCCTTCGAGATCCCGGCGGTGTGGTTCCAGTCGATCAACGCCCTGTTTATTATTTTGCTGGCGCCGGTATTCAGCTGGGCATGGCCTGCGCTGGCGCGCAAAAACGTCCGTCCGAGCAGCATCACTAAGTTTGTTATCGGTATTTTATGCGCGGCGGCGGGCTTTGGTCTGATGATGCTGGCGGCGCAAAACGTCCTGAGCAACAACGGCGCGGGCGTTTCGCCGATGTGGCTGGTGGGCAGTATTCTGATGCTGACGCTGGGGGAGCTGTGCCTTAGCCCGATTGGCCTGGCGACCATGACCCTGCTGGCGCCGGAAAGAATGCGCGGCCAGATGATGGGGCTGTGGTTCTGCGCCAGCGCCCTGGGTAACCTGGCGGCGGGCCTGATTGGCGGCCACGTGAAGGCCGATCAGCTGGATATGCTGCCTGACCTGTTCGCACGCTGCTCCATTGCGCTGCTGATCTGCGCCGCGGTGCTGTGCCTGCTGATTGTTCCGGTTCGCCGGATGCTGGAAAACACCCGCAGCGACAAGCCGCAGGAGCCCGCGGCTAACGCGTAATCCCGCAAAAACCCGGCGCGTTCTGCGCCGGGTTTAACCCTTAACGGTAAACAATACCGCCATCGATCAGAATCGACTGACCGGTAACATAATCGGAGTCCGGGCCTGCCAGATAAGAGACCAGGCTTGCCACATCGTCCGGCGTTTCGGCGCGGCCAAGGGCGATGCCTTCCACGTATTTTTTATAGGTTTCGCCCACCGGCGCACCGGTAATGTCGGCGAAGCGCTTATCGATCTCGGTCCACATTCCGGTTCCCACAATCCCCGGACAGTAGGCGTTAACCGTGATGCCGCGGCTGGCGTACTCTTTCGCCGCTGCCTGCGTCAGGGCGCGTACGGCAAATTTGGTGGCGGAATAGACGCCCAGCAGCGCGAAACCATCATGACCGGCGATAGAGCAGGCGTTGATGATTTTCCCTTTCTGCTGACGATCGATGAATTTTTTCGCCGCCCCCTGAATGCCCCACAGGGTACCCTGAACGTTGATGCGCATGATGCGGTCCACTTCTTCAGGCGTTACATCGGCCAGCGCCTGAACCTGGGCGATCCCGGCGTTGTTCACGATAATATCAAAGCCGCCCAGCTGTTTTTCCGCTTCATCGATGGCGGCGTACACCTGCGCGCGGTCGGCGATGTTAGCGACGAAGGTGGCCGCTTTGCGCCCCAGCGCTTCCACTTCGGCGGCGACGGCGGCAATCCCTTCCGGGTTCACGTCGACCAGCATCACCGACGCGCCGTCTTTAGCCAGACGCAACGCGATACCGCGACCAATGCCCTGACCGGCGCCGGTCACCAGCGCAACTTTATTTTCGATAGCCATGTCTGTACTCACCTTGTACTGATTAATAAACCAGGGAGGCCCGCGGCCGATGTCGTCGTAGCCGCTGCGGCGAATGGCACTACTCTATCGGGCGCAATAAGCGTGGCCTACCCCCCTGATGGGGGGGATAATGAGCGTACGGACTGGATTTAAGGAGTAATCGCGGTATGGCTTTTTTACCCTCGGCGGATGATTCACTGACAGCGTTTGTTCATCAGGAACCTTTACGTTTCACCGGGACGCTGCCGCTTATTTCCACGCGCTTTACGCCGCCCCGTACGCCGGAAAGCCTGCTGTCGCGGGAGCGCCTGCTGCAGCGCCTCGACGGCGCCGTCTCCCGCCGTTTAACCCTGCTGCGCGCGCCCGCCGGGTTTGGCAAAACCACCCTGCTGGCGCAGTGGTACCGGCACCGCCTTCGACAAGGGGACGCGCTGGCCTGGCTGAGCCTTGAAGAGGACGACAACGCGCCGCTGCTGTTTATGCGCTATCTACAGGAGGCGCTGCGGCCGCTGTGGCAGGGATGGAGCCCGTCGTTTCTGCATCTGTTACAAGGCGAGCTTCCGGCCGAGCTCCCCCTGTTCTTTGCTGAGCTCGTTAATCAGCTTAATCAGTGCCCGCACCCGCTGTACCTGATCCTCGACGACTATCAGTGCATCAGCGACCCGGCGATTCATCAGGGAATGAACTGGCTGCTGCACCATGCGCCGCCGGCGCTGCATCTGCTCATCGGTAGCCGTAGTCAGCCGCCTTTAGCCCTGAGCCGTCTGCATATGCAGGACCAGCTGCTGGAGGTCTATGACCCGGAGCTGCGCTTTACCCCCAGCGAAGCCCGCGCTTATTTCGCTGGCGCGTCGGGGCTGGATCCGCAGGCGATCCCCCGGCTTATCGCGCTCACACAAGGGTGGGTCGCGGGAATGAAAATGGCCGCGCTCTCCCCGGACGCGTCTACGGCGATGGACCTTGGCGCCGGCTCGCGGTCAATTTCCCGCTATCTGGATGAAGTGATTTTCGCGCCGCTGCCGCCCGAAGTATTCGACTTCCTGCTGCATACCTCCGTGCTTAATCGCCTGCATCCGGATCTGTGCGATGCCGTCTGCGGCCGCCATAACGGCGGCGAGATGCTGAGGTGGATAGCGCAGCACAATCTGTTTCTTTCCGCGCTGGACGACAGCGGCCGCTGGTTTCGCTATCACCCGCTGATGCGCGACGCGCTGCTGCATCGCCTGCGCCACGGCGGGGATATTGATATTCGCCAGCTGCACGATCGCGCCAGCGCCTGGTTCGCCTCGCAGCAGCTGTGGGCCGAGGCGATACGCCATGCGCTGGCCGCAGGAAAATCGGCGGCCAGGGATGCGGAAGCGGGCGCGCAGTCTCTGGCGGAGGAGGGGGATATCGATACCCTGGTGCAGTGGATACGCTACCTGCCAGCCAATCTCGACCCGTCGCGCATCGAGCTTCAGCTTAACCTGGCCTGGGCGTTAGCCCACCGCTTCCGGTTTAGCGACGCTCGCCAGCTGCTCGACGCCATTGAGACGCAATCGGCGGCGCATGGCGGGGCGCTGGCCCACAGCTCGTGGGTGAAGCTGCGGGTCGTTCGCGCGATCTGCGAAGCCTTTGCCGACAATATTGCCCGCAGTATCGCTATTGTCGAACCGCTGCTGCGCGAGGTGCCCTGCGGCGATATCTGGGTTGATGGCCTGGTGTGCAACATCCTCAGCTACTGCCATCTTGCGGACTCCCGGCCGCAGCAGGCGCTGGAGGTACAGCAGCGGGTATCCGGCGTCAGCGTTGCTAACCGCAACCTGTTCGTGACGGTCTACCGGGCCTTTGTTATGGCGCAGAGCTATTTGCGCCAGGGGAATCTCGCCGAAGCGGAACGCCAGGCCGCGGGAGCGCTGCGCTATGCGGAGCAGCATACCGGCGAGAACGCCAGCAGCGGCGCTACCCTGGCGCCCATTCTCGCCGAGATCGCCTGGGAGCAGGGGAAGGGCGAGCAGGCGCAAAGCCTGCTGGTTCCGCGTCTGGAGACCATCGACAACTTCTGTCCGCCCGACGGCCTTAGCCGCGGCTATATCATCCTGGCCCGTCAGGCCCGTGAAATGGGGAGACTGGCGGAAGCCGAATCACTATTACTGCACGCCGAAGGGCTGGCGGCCCAGCGCGGCTGGCTGCGGGCGCAGGCTCCGCTGCTGGCGGAGCGGATTGCCGTTGCCCTTCACGCGGGCGACAAACTGGCCGCCGACGCGCTGCTGCTTCGCCTGCAGACCCTTAACCAGACGGAGGCTGCCGGCGGATATATCGCGCTCAGCCAGAGCCATCTCCTTATCGCCGCCGGCGAACCGCAGGCCGCCGCCCGGCTGTTGGATACGCTGGCCGGCGTGCGGGAAACCAGCGGTGAGTGGCTGTTCGCCGTTCGTTTGCGGCTCAAGCAGGCGCTTGCCCTCTGGCGTGCCGGCGAGCGGGAGCAGGCGATGGCTGTCTGCCGGCCGGCGCTTGCGCGCGCGCTGCGTCAGGGGCTGTGGCGCAGCCTGCTGGAGGGGAGGGAAGAGATGGCTGCGCTGCTGGCGGAGATGCACAAGCGCGGCGCGGCGGATGATGCGCTGACCGCCGATATCGTCGCTTTGCTGTCCGGCTTCGCCGCCGCCGGTATCGTGATTGATACGGCGCGTCCGCAGCCGCCCGCGCTGCGGCTGACCGAACGGGAGCAGCAGACCCTGCGTTTGATTGCCAGCGGCCATTCCAACAAGGGCGTGGCGCGCGAGCTGGGCATTTCGGCGGAAACCGTCAAATGGCACCTTAAGCAGCTGTATGAAAAGCTGCAGGTGAAGGGGCGCATCCAGGCGGTAAACCAGGCGCGCGAATGGCGCCTGTTAAGCTAGCGCGATGGGGCGTTCTCGCTCAGCGCCGGGCCGCGATAATCGCCGCCCAGCGCTTTAATCAAGGTGATATCGGTACTGAGCCGCTGGGCCTGGATATCCAGCAGCAAAAGCTGCTGCGCGATGGCCGGGCGACGCGCCTCCTGCGCCGCATAGTAGCTGATCAGCCCGCGCAGATGGTGCGCGCTGGCGCTGCGGGTGGTCACCATCGCCGCCGTCACTTTCTGCTGCTGCAGGGCGGCCTGCTGGTTCAAATCGTTCAGCTGGCTGGAGCTAATCGCCACGTCGCGCACCGCGTCCAGCACCGCCTGGTTGTACTGCTTAATCAAAATATTGCTCGCCGTACGCGTCGATTTCAGGTTGGCGTTTAAGCGCCCGCCGTCAAACAGCGGTAAATAGAGCCCCGGCAGTATATTGATCTGCTGGAATGAGGACTTAAACAGATCGCCGACGCTCAGCGCGTTGTAGCCCCAGAAGGCCTTGATATCAAAGTGCGGGTAAAAGGCCGCTTTTGCCGCGTCCACCTGGCTCATGGAAGCGCTAACGTAGCCGCGCAGCGCCTGCAGGTCCGGGCGGCGGGCCAGTAGCTCAAACGAGAGCGAGTCCGGGAGCGTTTCCTGCAGCGTCGGCAGCGCCACGGGGTGAATCTCCGGCATGCTATGCGCATCGGCACCGATCAGCGCCCGCAGGGTTTCCCGATACTGCGTCAGCGTCCCCTGCGCCGTAATCACCTGCTGCTGCGCCGCCAGAAGCTCCGCCTGGGCATTGGCGACATCGACGCTATCCTCGACGCCGCGCGCGGTACGATGCTCGTGCGCCTGCACCGAGAGGCGGGCGATAGCCTCCAGCTGGTTGAGTAATTCGATTTTCTGAAAAGTTGCCTGCATCGCGAAATAGAGCTGAGCCACGCTGCTGGCGAGATCCAGCTCGATACCGGCGGTCTCCGCCTGGCGGGCGTTCTTTTCGCCAATCGCGGCGGCGACGCGGGCGCGGTCGGCGCCCCATAAATCGATATTCAGCGTCGCTCCGACGCCGACCGTATTCAGCGTGTACCAGGGGCCGTTTTTATCCACCGGCAGGGAGAAGGAGTAGGGCCAGGTAAACTGTTTATTGGTTACCCGCAGGCGGTTTTGCGCCGCCACGGCGGTGGCCTGAACGCCCATTGCCGACTGCGCCAGCTCAACCGTGGACTGCGATTGCGAAATACGCAGCCGCGCCGCCTGCATAGTGGGTGAATTCTGCAACGCGCGGTTGACCAGCATATTGAGCTGCGGATCCTGATAGCCTTCCCACCAGCGCGCCGTCGGCCAGCCGCTATTCGCCAGATGGATCACCTGCGCCAGCTCGGCCTGCTGCGGCTTGACCATCGGCACCTGGCCGGGATCGTCCTGAATTAACGCGCACCCGCTTAACAGCGTCAGGGCGAAGGCAAGCGCCAGGGAGCGCCAGACGCGCGGAAGAGGAGTGGTTTTCGTCATGATCGGGTTGCCTGTCGCGGAATAACGGAAGACGCAAGCGGCCACGTGGGCAGCGCGGCTAGCGCATTGACCAGCGGCGCGCCGAACGGATTCGCCGGATCCGGCTGCGGCGCCTGAACGCGCTCAACGGTATTTTGCTGCGCATCGATATCGCTGGCGTAGGCTTCAAGCCGCCGGGCGCAGCGCGCTAAAAAGGTATCTTCCGGCGCGGCGTAGAGGCGATAGCCTTCGCTGAGACGCAGGATCTCCTCTGCCTGACGAAAGGTTGCCCGCGCCGGCCAGCTTTTGGCTTCCGACCACGGGTGCGCATAGGTTCCCAGCGGCTCGGCGGCCACCCGGTTGATTAAGGTTTCGCTCTCGGTCAGCGCGGCAAACAGCGGTACTAGTTGAACCTCATCGTCGCGGGCGGCGAGGGTCTGCGCCAGCTGGCGATACAGCTGGGCCAGACGCGCTTTCAGCTGCGGCGCTTCGCTATCGGGCCATAAATAGAGATGAACAATGGAGGAAACCAGCACGCCGAGCAGGATGCCGATAACCCGGTCGCGCAGCTCGGTAAGGTTGCTGAGCGGGCCAAACCAGCTCAGGAACGCCAGCGCGAAGGTAAAGCCTATCTGAATGCCGGCGTAGGCGATGCGCTCCGACCCCGCCGCAATCCACGCCGCCAGCGCGAAGACCGGCAGGGTCATCGCCAGCAGGCCGCTCAGCGAATCGGTCCAGGGCTGCACAAAGACGATCAGAAGCAGCGCAATCAGCGTGGCCAGCAGCGCGCCGCCGATGCGTAGCCACGTTTTCTGCATGGTGGCGCCCAGGCCCGGCTGGGCGACGATCACGCAGCTCAGCATGATGGTGTGGATGCCCTGCCAGTCGGCGGCGGTGTAAAAAACGTAGCACAGCAGCGTCGCCAGCAGCGTTTTCAGGGCAAAGTGCAGATAGGCCGGATTGGACCACGCGTCCGGCAAAAGCAGCGGCGCTTTTTCCACTTCGCCCTGCGGCAGCGGGATGGTTTCGCCGCGCGCCAGCCGCGCCAGAACCTCGGCGATTTCCTGCAAAATGGCGCTGTTGGCGCCGTCGCGCGGGACAATCAGCGGCTGGACCGCCGCCGCCGCGGGCAGATTATCCGCCAGCGCGTTAAGCTGGCTGGCTATCCGCCGACGCGCATCGGGATGGTCGTCGCCCGGCTGGAGGAGCGCCGTCAAATGAGAGCAGCTCAGCGCGGCGGCCATCAGCGACTGCCAGGCCTGCGGGCTGGCGGCAATGTCCGGCGTGGCGCGCGCGGCCTGCTGATACAGGGACCGCAGTTGGTTAAACTGCCCGGCAATCTCGGTAACGGTGGGCGGCGGCGTGCCATCGTCCGCTTGGCTCAGGCGCTGCGCCGTCTGGCGGAGCATCACCACCAGCCGGGCTTTAAACTGATAGCCGGGAAAGGCCTGCTGGAAACAGGCGTTGACCAGCAGGGTCACCAGAATCGCGGTGTTGATCGCCACCCATAGCCACAGCAGCAGGCGCACCAGAATTTCGCTCTGGCTGGTCATCGACGGGAAGGTCTGGGCGTAGATGACCGCCAGCGCCACCACGAAAAACGCCAGCCCGAGCTTGCCGAGCACCCGCATCAGGTAAATGGCGCAGAAGAACAGGATCACCGAGGCGACCAGGCGGATCAGTGGATAGTCATAGGTCCACTTGATAATCAGCAGCACGCCGCCCAGCGCGACGCTGACGGTCACCACGAAAACCACGCTCACCAGTTTGATCATCAGGACGTTCGGCTGGCTGACGTAAAACACCACGATCAGCGCGACGGCGAGGAAGGGAATATGCAGCGTCATAAACAGCACAATCAGCACCGCGCAGCTGAGCGTCAGGCGCAGGGTGTAGTTCGCCCGCCCCGGCGCATCGCGGAGTTCCCGGGTCAGAAAGGGCCACAAGCTCTGCATGCCGTCTCCTTATTGCGGCTGCAGAACGGCGCTGGCGGAGGCGCCCATACGAAACAGGTTCGGGTCGGGGTCTTTAACGGCGATTTTGACCGGGAAGCGCTGGGAAACGTGGACCCAGTTGATACTCTTCTGGATAACCGGCAGGCCTTCAATCACGCTGCCGCCGTCGGGCAGAACGCCGGTGCCGACCGAGTCGACCACGCCCTTGAAGGCGCGACTGTGGTTGGTCATCACGGTGATTCTGGCCGGAACGCCGGGCCGCACGTTTTTTAAATCGGTTTCGCGGAAGTTCGCCACCACGTACCAGTGGTCGTCATCCAGCAGGGTAAAGACCGGCTTCAGGGCCGAGGCGTACTGGCCGATCGTCGTTTTCAGCGCCACCACCACGCCGTTAAACGGCGCGCGGACTTCGGTAAATTCGAGGTGCAGCTCGGCCAGCGCAATTTGCGCGAGGATACCCGCCCGCTGCGCCACCATGGCATCGACGCCGGTCACGGCGGCGGAAGCCTGTTTCGCCTGCAGCAGGGTGGCTTCCAGCTCGGCGCGCGCCGCTTTTTCTGCCGTTCGCGCCTGATCAAGATCCTCCTGGGAGGCAAACCCTTGCGGTACCAGCGGCTCAAGGCGAATGCGTGAAGAGGTGGTCTGCTTAACCAGCGCTTTAGCGCGTTCAACGGCGGCGTTGACTGACTGCGCGTTGTACTCCTGCGCTTTGATTGTGCGCTGGGTCAGCATAATCTGCGCATCAAGCGTGGTCAGCCGCGCTTTGGCATCATCAAGCATCGCCTGGTAGGGGCGCGGGTCGATGCGGAACAGCAGGTCGCCTTTTTTTACCCGCTGATTGTCGCGAATCGGCATCTCGACGATCCGCCCGCTCACTTCCGGCACCACGTCGATGGTGTCGGCATACACATAGGCATCGTTGGTTTCCGGCGAGGTTTGCAGCTGCCAGATAACCACAATCAGCGCCACGATAGCGGCGAGAACGAGCGCCAGCAGGGGCCATTTTTTGCGGATAACGCTTGAGCGGGATGAGGTCATAGGTATCTAGTTTACGAAGAGCAGGAACCACAGAATCGTGGCGAACAGGAACATCAGCGCCAGATAGCTGAAGACCAGCGGAGAAAATCGCGACTGCCATCCTTTACGCACAATCAGGATATGGCAGGGAATAAGTAACAGCGCGGCGCCTGTTAAGCAGAAAAACCAGCCCGGGAATGCGGCGCCTAATACCGGAATTGCCGGGGATAATGAGCAGCCGGAGAGCGTAAATAGCAAGAATAAGAGCGTAGGGCGCGGCAGCTTTACAATGCGATTCAAGACTGAATACCTGAGTGCTCGGGTTAAGGTGAAATGAGTGTAATCTCCCTACCGGGGAAATAAAAGATAGATATAACCGAAGCGTCTGTATTTCATCGGTAAACAGAACATTTTCTTTGGATAACGAGTGCATAGAAAATCATTCATTCTGCATTAATGGCGTGAGGCCGCTGGAATATAAATTTCGCCCGTCGCCGATAGTCAGCGGTTGTTGGCAGGGCTATGCTTAGAGCCAAAGCTAAAAAAAAAGTCAGAACTGAGGCAATGTCATGGATAAAGAACTACTGGAAGCGGGCTATCGCGTCTATACCGGCGAGAAAATCGATGTCTACTTTAACACCGATATCTGTCAGCACTCGGGTAACTGCGTGCGCGGTAGCGCGAAGCTTTTCAACCTGAAACGCAAACCGTGGATCGTCCCGGATGAAGTGGACGTGGCCACGGTGGTTAAGGTTATTGATACTTGCCCGAGCGGCGCACTAAAGTATCGCCAAAAATAAGCGAGGAAATGATGGAAATACTGGAAGGTCATAACAAGTTTTACGTCAATGACGCCGACGGGAAGCAGGTGGCGGAAATTGTTTTTGTACCCACGGGCGAGCACCTCAGCATTATTGAACACACCGACGTCGACCCCAGCCTGAAAGGCCAGGGGGTGGGGAAAAAGCTGGTGGCGAAAGTGGTGGAAAAAATGCGCGGCGAGCAGCGCAAAATTATTCCGCTGTGCCCGTTTGCCAAACATGAATTTGATAATACCCGTGAGTACGACGATATTCGCGCCTGAAATAAATGCGCCAGCATGCTGGCGCAACTATTTTAGCCTGGCGCGGTCGGCGACGTATTCTGGCGATTGTTCATCCGTCGATAAGGCTCAGATCGCGGCCGGATAAAAGCTGGTGGATAAGGTCACTGACGTTTTCCCGCTCCACCGGCGGCGAGATGAGATAACCCTGAAAACGATCGATTCCCAGCGCTTTCAGTCGGTTGAATTTATCCAGGCTGTCCACGCCTTCGGCAACACAGCGGCTACCGGTTAGCTGGCAGTAGTAAAGCAGGCTTTTGATCAGGGCCTGGGCGTGAGGATCGCGCTGCATATCGTTGACGATGCTCATATCCAGCTTATAAGCGCTGAACCTGACCGATCTCGCCGGAAACATGACGCTGCTTTGTGAAAAGCAGTCATCGAGCATAATGGCAAAGCCCTGCTTGCGTAGCCGGGAAATATTGTCGGCAATTTTACTCTGCAGGTTGAGGTCCAGGGTTTCAGCAAATTCCAGTACCAGCCTCGAGGACTGATGGGGCTCGCGCAGCTGCTGGCGCGCGGTCTCCAGCATGCGGATCAGGTTGTCATTGCTGGCGATAGCGGCGGGAATATTGACTGAGAAATAAAACTCACCTGGATGTAAATTGATATTCTCCACGGCCTCGCGAAGCACAAAGGCTGTCAACACCAGCCAGGCGTACGCGGAACGTATCTGCGGTAAAAACTCGCCGGGAAGCAGAACCTGACCTTTTTGCCGCCAGCGACAGAGGATCTCTAACCCTTTTAACCGCATCCGATCGTCAGTGATGGGCTGGAAGACCGGGAAAATTTGCCGACAGTGAATCGCGTGGACAAATTCGCGCTCAAAGGCGGAGAGCGCGGCATCCGGCTGGATCTTCTGCCCTTTGGTCTGGCTGCCGGGGAAACGGGTTGCCAGCTGAGGATAATGTTCCACCATTTTTTTCAGTCCTGCGGTTCGCTGGTTATAAAGCGTTTTGTGACTAATGCCGCGGCGCTTTGCCTGGGCGTTGACGCTGTATCCGCTGAGTAGACCGAGAATGGCATTGAGCTCCGGCCGGGTGAGCCCACCGGGGCTCTTTCCGCCGAGGCGTATCTCTTCGTCAGCCAGCTGCTTAAGCGAAGGATATCTTTGCTGAATGTAGTCCTGGAGCACTGCGGTCAGGCTGGGGACGGGCAGGTCCGAGGCGGCGGATCGCACTTCAGAAAGTAAATGGCGATCGATGACCTGATGCAGCAACGTATGCCACAGCCAGCTGGCCGGGCTGCGGCTAAGGATCAGCATCGGCAGCGGCGTTGCCGAATGTTTGAGAAACGCAGCGGCCTGCTGTAGGGTGGCGAGCAGCCTGGCCGGGGTTTCCGGCAGAAAAACGATGATGCGGCGAATGTTCGCGTCGCCGGGAAGCCTCGTCGCATCCGACGGCAGCACAACGGGCTGCATGCTGTTGGCCATCATCACTTTGGCTAATCCATCGGCGACCAGCGAGCAGGGCGAAAGAATATAGTCCATTCCCGTTCTATCACGCGCCGCAGGCGCGTTACTGGTAAACAAAGGTCACCCCAATAATTGATTGCACGTTGCCCGCGGTGACCTGGCCGCTGGTGCGCGCATAGGTTGCGGTGAGTCCCAGGTTGACCGCGGAGGTGCCCACGGTTCCCATTGAGACGGTACTGTTTGAACGCAGGATGGTGCCATTGCGCAGTAGCTGAACGCCAATGCCCTGAGCCGGTGAGGCGGAAGAGGTATTGGTGAAAACGCTGTTGGCGCTATCCGCCGTGGTGCCGGAGAGGTAAAAACCTATCTTTTGATTTTGCCCGCAGCGTACCGTGAGCGGAACAGCGGTCGAACCCGGGTACTCAGGCAGCGTTACCGTGACGTTGCGAGCGGAAACATCGCAGCCGCCAGTCGGGATAATCACGCTATTGTTGGAATAGATATTCCAGGTAAATTTTGAGGTACGAACGTTACCGCCGCCGTTGATATCGGAACCCACCTGATACATCACCAGCGTGGCGATATGCGAGCCGGCGCTTATCGCCAGCCCGGAGGCGGTGGATATTGGCGTCAGGTAGAGCTGGGTATTCCAGCTCGTGTAGTTACCGGAAGTAAAGTTGTGGCTGGCAGTTGGGGAATTTAGCGGGAAACTGTAGCTAACCCCGTAGTATTTTAAAGACCCCGTGAAGTTGGTAAGCAGGCCGCTATAGGCCGATCCCTGTAGCATGCTTACCATGTCGTTGCGCCTGTCCGGTGCGTCATTTTTACAATAAATCGAGCTGGATAAGTCGACGACCAGGTTCTGCCCGGCTCCGAGGCTTGGTTGCAGGTTAACGTAGACGTTGGATACTTTCCCGCCTGAATCGCTATTTAATATGGTACCGGTGGAGTCGTAGCAGGTATAAGCCCTGACGCTGGTGGAAAAGCCCGCTAACACAAGCGCCAGCCACAGCGCCTTGACCAGCGCCATACGACATCTACGGGGAGCGGTAATCCGCTGATTCATAACGTTCTCCTGCCTTATAGCCAGGTGTAGGTGACGTTAATCACCGCCTGGATTGTTCCTTGCGTTGGTCCGCCGTTAACCGTCAGCGCCCTGACGCGCAATGGAAAGCGGGTGGATTGCGTGGCATCGTTGACGGCCACCGTTTTGCTTGTGCCGTTGTTAAACCGGGCGCCGCTGGTATCCTGCAACTCCAGCTGGAGGTTGCCCGCCGTTCCCTGGTTTTTGTAATAGCCGGTGGCATCCGCCGTGCCGCTGAAGCTGGCGGTGACCCGTGAGGTACCAACCGGACAGTTGCTGAGCTCGAGCGTGACGTCATGCCAGCCTGATGCCGAGCCGGGTGAAAGCATGTTAAAGGTGTATAAATCACCGAGGTCGACGGTGGCTTTTGGGGTGGCGATGGTGCAGGGTTTGGCCACCACTTTGCCGTTAACGGTAATGGTCACATCGGCGGCTTGGGGGGCGCTGGCGAAGGTCATGATTACCGCCAGCAGCCAGGGTGCATGAGTCCATTTCATTTCAGCCTCCGGTTACTGAAATTCAAGCGTGAAGATTGCGGTGGCATTAACGTGTCCTGCCGTAATCGGGACGCGCGCGGCCATCAGCCGGGCGTAAAAGTTCAGGGTGTTGGTCTGCCCGGGTTTCAGCGTGGTCCACGCGATATTTGACGAGGTGGCGTTGAGTTCCAGGGGAGCCCGGCTGCCGTTAAGGATCTGCACGCCGATGCCGGACGCTGCCGATACGCCACTGTCCAGCTTAAGCAGGCTGGTGTTGTCGCTGTCCGCTATGCCGGTAAAGCCGACTTTAACCGCGGTGACGGAGCCGCCGCAGGGCGATAGCACGATGCGAAACGGCACCAGCGGCGTGGCCGTGCCGACGGCATTAAACTGTTTGGCGGCGTTATTCATCAGGTCGACGGTAAAATCTTTTGACTCACCCGCCACGGCGCAGGTGTTATCCCTTACGTATCCGCTAATCGTAATAGTGCTATCGGCGGCAGGGGTGCTGAAGGAGACCAGAGAGAGTATGGCGCCCAGCAGATACAGGTTTTTTCTCATCATCATGGTTTCCTTAGCGGCACGCTGCCGACAGCTGGCTTAACGCCTGGTTCTGGCTTTCCGGCGGCAGGCTGTAGCTGGCCTCACAGCTGGCGTTCGGACCTTCGCCCCATTTCGCGCGCACCTTGCCCGCCAGCGGCATTCCGCTCAGATAGACCTGGCCGTTATCGGCGACGATGCTGCTGGTCTGGCTATCGACAGCGGCGGCTATGGCGCCAAAAGGAACCGGTTTACCGTTGTGGGTCAGCGTCATCAGCAGCTTCATGCCGACGCTGGCCTTAAATTCGGCGCGCGCAATCGCCCCGTGGGTGGGCACAATACTGACCACCGCATCATCAAGGTCGACGTTGTTGGCCAGCGTATTGGTGTCCAGCGCCACTCGGTTTTCCCGGTATTCGGTGGCGTAGGGCAGAACGGCGTAGCCGCGCCAGTCGGTCCGTACCCCGGTCTGGTTTTCTACCTTCACGCCATCCGCGCCGGGGGCTTTGATCAGCACCACCGTGTCGTTCATCGGCTGGCTCAGCGTGATGCCGTCGGCGTGGGCCAGCACGCCGCCGCTCAGGCCGTAGTACAGCTGTTTGATACCGTCGCTGCGGCTGTAGCCGACGTTAGCGTTGCCGTAACCGCCGCGGTAGTTCAGCGCCGCGTAGCCGGTACCGCCGCTGTTGCCCTCACCGCCGCCGGCGTAGCCGGTCTGTACGCTGTAGCTCAGGTTATTGTCCTCCAGCAGCGTGCCGTACAGCCCCGCCAGGCTGGTGGTCCTGCCGTTCAGATCGTTGGACATGCTGTAGCTGACGTTACCGTTTCTCCAGGCGGAAGTGCTGTCGGAGCGCATCCAGTGGCTGAACGGGATACTGATGTTGAGAGCCAGCATCTGGTCACGACCCTGCTGCCAGGCGTTTTTGGTCAGGCTGTAGCTCAGGGTCCAGTTGATATCGTCGACGGCGGCGTTAAGCCCGGCCTGGAGCTGCTGGTCGGCGCTGTTGGTTCCCCAGTAGGTCTGGTGGCTGCCGCTCAGGTAGAGCGTGGCGGTGCGTCCCAGCTGCTGGGTAACGCTGAGCTGCACTTTGCCGCGCTTGTTGTACGCGAGGTTGTAGTAATCGGTGAACTTCGGCTTCATCTGCACCACCCCGTCCTGGGTCTCGATGTTGTAACCGTTCATCCGGCTGTAGGTGGTGTCGGCGAAGCTGAAATAACCGCGCGTCGAGTAGCGGTAGCCCACCAGCTGGATGTTGGTGCCGGTATCCGTCAGCGACTTGTTATAGAGGAAACGTACCGACTGGCCCTGACGATCGCTGTCATCGGGCAGGGTGGCGTTGGCCTGGGTGATATCCAGCGACAGCGCCCCCAGCTCCCCCATATTTTTGCCGACGCCGAGGTTAAAGGCGCGGTAACGGTCCGCCAGCTGGGTGCCGCCGTACAGCGTCCAGCCCTCAGGAAGACCGCGCATTACGGTGCTCTGGAAGAACTTCGGTTTGTCCTGCCGATCGCTACCGCTGCGGTACTCTCCGGCGGTGACGGCATAGCGGGTATGGCCCTCGCGCTGGAGCACCGGAACGGACGAGTAAGGGACGGTGAAGACCTGGCTGCTGCCGTCGGCCTCTTTGATGGTCACCTGCAGATCGCCGCCATTGCCGGCGGAGTAGAGATCGTTGATGGTGAACGGGCCGGGCGGCACCGTGCTCTGGTAGATCTCATAGCCGTTCTGTTTGACCGATACCTGAGCGGTGCCGCGGGCAATGCCGTGGATCACCGGGGCAAACCCCTTCTGGCTGTCCGGCAGCATGTTGTCATCGGAGGCAAGCTGCGCGCCGCGGAAGTTAATGCCGTCGAAGACGTCGCCGTTGGTATAGCTGTCGCCGAGGGTCAGGCGCGAGCGCAGCAGCGTAATATCACGTTCAAGCCAGGTATTGATGTGCTGCCACTTGTTTTCATTGGTCGACGAACTGCCGCTGCTGCTGTAGCTCCAGGTGGTGTTGTCGCGCAGGCGCCAGGCGCCGAGGTTGAGCCCGCTCTGCAGATTCAGGTACGCGTAGTTGCTGCTGCCGCCGATGTCGTTATGGACGTTGTTGCCGGTGAAGTTGTAGTTCAGCAGCCCGGCGTTAATCCCGTGGTCCCAGAGCTCGGGCGGAATATAGCCGCGGGCGCGGTTGCCCATAAACGCCTGGGGTACGGTCAGGTACAGCCGCTGCAGGCCGACATCGAAGCGGGTGGTGGCGTCCTTGATGGTTTCGGTTAACGGTACGCAGGCATCGGATGCCAGAGCACCGATCCCTTCAATGGATGTCGTGTTGACGCCCATCCCGGCCAGCTGCCCGCGCGTCAGACAGGGGACCAGCGAGCGATCGCTTTCGCTACTATTAAAAGTGACATCGCGGGTAGTCATAAACCCGTCATTGAGGTAAATATCGACGCGATAGGTTCCCGGAGGGACCTCCTGGCCGTTGGCAAATCCTGATAAGTCCGCCACGGCGGCAGGGTCATCCGCTAAAAAACGCGGATTAAAATAGAGCTCCGCCTGTAAAGAAAAGATCGGTGCGGCAAGTAACAGAGCCAGCGTGATTTGAGCGAAAGCGCGCGCATTCCCCGTCCCGTGGCTGCTTTTACGCCCGGAGCCCAGATCGTCGAGTCCATATTTCAGATGTGACATAGTCCCTCCGGTCCAAAGTCGCCCGGCTGTCAGTTCTTATTTTTATTTCCGGGAGAACGCGGTCTCCCGTCAGTTATTGCGTAGCGCCCTGCATCCGAGGGGTCAGCGCGCCGTAGTCGTTAATCGTCCGGTATGTAATCTCGCGACCGGCATCGGCGGGCAATTTAACGCTGGCTTCACCCATCGGCGGAACCAGCGCATTTTCCAGCACCCGGGTACCGGCGTTGAGTTCGGTGACCGTCAGGTAGTAGGGGGTGGGGTTGATCAGCGTAAGCGTCCCTGTGCCGCGGCGAAATTTCAGCTTTTCCGCAGCCTGATCCGGCGGCAGCGCCAGTTTTGCCGGACGGTAATAGAGCTTGATGCGGCTGATGATCGCCAGCTGCAGGGTGTTGTCGCTGAGCTTTGATTTATCCATCGACGGGATCGCTTTGACGTTCATCCAGAACAGCGTTTCCCGATCCTGCGGCAGCTGGCCGTTGGTGGCATCAATGATGCGCAGGGTATTCTCTTTTTTTCCCTGCATGGCGAACAGCGGCGGGGTGATGACAAAGCGGCCGTCCTTCGCGCCGTCGGCATTCTCCACCCATGACTGAATCAAATAAGTGCTCTTTTCGTCGTTGTTGGTGACCGCCAGCTGAACCTGCTTTTGCCCGGCAGGATAGATGACGCGGGTCGCCCCCAGCGCCACGCCGGCCTCGGCGTGAGCGGTAAGTCCCATGGCGGCTATCATCAGCGCCCCCGCCAGTAAACCGCGCGTTATTGCCAGTGTTGTTCTCACGTTTACCCCTTTTATCGTCACCGTCGTTTCCTGTTTTCGGTTCGTCTGCTGATTCATTACTGATAGGTCAGGGAGAACCAGGCCTGAGCGTTGGCCGCGCCTCCGGTGACCTGGTGCCCCGTTGCCCGGTATTTCGCGACAAAATGCAATGTGGTTGGCCCGGTATACAATTTTGTCCAGACGGCGGGAGGGCCGTTCAATGGGATCGGATGGTCGTCTTTATCAAACAGAGCGACACCCACGCCGGTTGCTATCCCCGGCCCTTCGCCCACCGAGAGCACGTCCGGGTTTTTACCATCGGCGACGCCGTGAAAGGCCACGCCAACGCGCTGGCTGACGGCGGTACTGCACTCCTGCAGGTGGATATCGAAGGGAACTGGATTCGTATCTTCTCCGGCTGAATGAAGCCGATTACTGCTGATCTGTCCCATATTGACCGTCATCTGCTGGTCGCCCGCTTCAACGCGGCAGGACTCGGCAATGATGATGCCCTGAAAGCGCATATTTCCGCCGGGCAGCGTGACGTTCCACTGGTTACCGGCCAGCGCCAGCGGTGGGAGCAAAAATATCCACAGACCTGACTTCATCCTTTGCATCGTTATCACCCGAATTCCGTTATGGATAACGGGCCTTCCTGGCCCGGCGCGCTTCCCTGCCTGATGAAAAAATTACTGGTACTGCACTTTAAAGGTGGCGTCAGCGTTAGCGGTACCGGCAGTGGCTGCAGCGGTCGCATAGTAACGCGCCTGGAATGGGATGACGTTGGTGCCATCGTTCAGGGTAGAAGCTGCGCTGAAGGTCGCGCCATCCAGCACCAGCGGCGTACCGGTACGGTCCAGAATCTGCACGCCGACGTTATTCGCGCTGCCTGCTGCGGAGCTTTGCAGCGCCAGTACGGTGGTGTTGGTGCTGTCAATTGCGGTGCCGGTGAAGGCGACGGCGGCCTTGGTGGCAACGGTGGTGTCACAATCGTTCAACTGGATATTGAAGCCGACAGCCGTGCTGGTGCTGCCTGGAGTAGCGAGTTTTGCCGAACGAACCTGGCCCATTGGAACGGTCTGATCGATTGAACCCGCGTCAATGGCGCAGGCTGCGTTGACGACTTCCCCTTTAAAATGCACCGTGCCGCCATTTACCGTGGTGTCGGCCAGCGCCGCCGCGGAGCTAAGAGACAGGGCTGACAGAACAACGATTGCCAGTGATTTGATTTTCATGTTGTTTTCCTTTGAACAATATCGGGATTACGAACCGATCTGGCCGTCATCATGACCTCCAGGTATTTCATGTTTCAGCCGAAATTTTCGGCTGCGGTTCTGCATGTTTTTCACCCAAAAAATGAGACATTTGGGGCCATTTTGACTCATTGGTGTAATTGACTGAAATTATGATTTCTTTATAAATAATTTGGTTTTTTAATCTGATTTATTGTTGTTTTTCGAGATAATAAATTGAAGTAGTTAAGGCTTAATAAGCCATGGATGGCTATCGTCAACGCGGGGCCACAAAAGATGGGTAGCGGAAAGAAGGATGTTTCTGGAAAAAATTAAAAATAAAAAATATTATTAATCAATGTGATATTGGTTTTTACACTCTGCTTGATGCATTCGATGGTTGCAAAAGGTAACTGAATATTTTTATGATGCACACAGTTTGGCCCCAATTGACCTGTTCGGTAAGTTATTTTCCCTTATTTATCAAATTCTTATTTTCAATTCTCTGATTTTGTAAATTCCACTCCATCAGGTTGTTGCGTTCCCAGAGCCCGGCGAATCGCGCGGCGTTGCTGGCCGTATAGCGTACGGTATGGCGAATGTTTCGATGGCCGAGGTAGTCCTGGATAAGGCGGGTGTCGGCCCCTCTCTCCGCCAGCTCGTAACCGCAGGCATGGCGCAGCATATGCGGGTGAGTATGGGTAGCCGTGCCAGCGTCTACGCCAGCGGTTCGGATGATTCGGTAGGCCTGTTGACGCGAAAGCGGAGTACCGCGTCGCGATATAAACAGCGCATCGGTTTTTTGCGCGCCTTTCCAGGCGGCGCGTACCTGACTCCAGCGCCTGATGGCGTCACATTCATCAACCATCAGCGGATGTACGGTGGAGAATCCATTCTTCAGCCGTCGAATATTGATGCGGCCTTCGACAAGATCGAGGTCGCGATAGTGCAGATCGAGTAATTCGCTAATGCGCATACCATGACGAAAAGCGAGCAGGATTAGACAGTAATCCCGCTCTCCCGTTTGCCCGTGACGGGCTGCCAGCATCATCGCCTGAACTTCTTTACCGGTGAGAAAACGACGTCGGTTCACAATAAATAACTCCTGATATGATCTTGATAATTAACACGACCCTGCTGACCGCAGGGGGCGCTCACAAATAATTCGCAAGGTTAATCGCGTATTATATGAAGGGGATTAAGCATAGTTGAATAATGACATTGTAGCGGCTGTGGGGCAGAATATTGCCAGATGATAAATCTTATTCTTATAGATTTTATTGATGGCGGCAACCTCTGCGCCGCGGTTCTTTTTCAGGTGTATAAAATTAAAAGGAAAAAAGCATGGTTGCGGCTATTTTAAACGGAAGGGAGTTGGTGCATTTATATGCTGGGTCATGCCCGAGGGGTAATAAGATAAATCATCGTAGCGCTGTGAACTTGCCGGAACAATAATCATAAACACCGTATGGTTAATTTTTATTAATGTTTACCGCTGCCTGACGGTTATTTTGACGCCCTCCATGGCATCGAGCATTACGGCAGAACAGGGCTCCGCTGTCTGTCTCTGCTTTCGTCCCAGATACCATAGAAACGGCCAGCGTTACTGGCGGTATACCATACGGTATGGCGAATGTTGCGGTGGCCCAGGTAGTCCTGGATAAGGCGGGTATCAATGCCCATGTTGGCCAGGGCGAAGCCGCATGAATGACGGAGCATATGCGGATGAATTTCGAGCGACAGCCCGGCATTATCGCCAGAGGCGGAAATAATCTGATAAAACTGCTGGCGAGACAAAGGATTACCTTTTCGTGAGAGAAATAACCATTCGCTGTCGGACTGCGGGTATGAGGCGCGGACATGCAGCCAGTTTTTTAATGCGCGGATTTCTTTATTCAGCAAAGGATGCGTTGTCGAAAATCCATTTTTAAGACGGTGAATATAGATGCATTTAGAACTAAGGTCGATATCGGAAATTTGCAGGCGGCATATTTCACTGGCGCGTAATCCGTGAATAAAACATAATAATGTCAGGCAATAATTACGCGTGGCATGTGCGCCACTGTTGGCCGCTTTGAGTAATGACTCTATTTCGTTGTGAGTCAGGAAGTTCCTTTTTTTTAAAATAGCATTGCTTTTCATTGAGTTCCCTTTATTATGCAGCCGGCTAGCGCATTTTTTGGCCGTTATCAGGTAATGATTAAGCTCGTCTGCATGTGCATTATTTATTGCTGCGGCGGGCAATATTTAAGCGTTGTGGCTTCTTTTGGATAGGTAGTTTTTATATTTATATTTATATTTTTGTTTGGCGTTACTCTTTGGGATAGGGCCCATATCCTGCTCATTGTTTTCTCCTTAAGTGGGTATACAGCAGTATATAACTTCTAATATTGTTAACCATACTGCAAAAACCATCTTATGAATAGGGGAAACAGGAAGCGCAACAATTGTGGCGAGCGTTAAGAATTGTTTTATTTCATATGAGATAAACCTTAACTGCCGCTAAGAGGGGGGTATATCGGAGGGTTGCGTAGCCAAAAAATCTGGCTGATAAGGAAGCGAGGGTCGCGCGTTGGCTAATTTAGAGGGAGGTAATGACTAATGCAAAATAACCGTACAGCAATGCGTTTTTGCCGCAATAATGCCATGGCGCGAACAAGACACCCGCTCGCGCCTAATATGGCAGGCTACCTCAGCTGCTCCAGAAACAGCAGGGCGGCTATGGCGACCATTATCACCCCGGAAGCGATGCTGACCTTTTGCGCGATTTGGGGCCGGGTCGCTAACAGCGCTTTGGCGCCGTAGCCGACAAGTAAATAGACCAGCGTGCAGGTTACCAGATGAATACCGCCTAGCGCCGACATCTGCTGGGCTAGCGACCAGCTTCCCTGTGGGTCGGTAAACTGCGGCAGCAGGGCCAAAAACAGAAGAAAGACTTTTGGATTCAGGCCGCTAATGCATAGCCCCTTAATCGCCCAGCGATTCCAGCTATCCGCGCTGTATTGCTGTGTGCCTGGCGTTGGCGGATGGCGCAAAATAGCGATCCCCAGCCACATCAGATAGCCCGCGCCCAGCAGGGTAATCGTCGATAGCGCCAGCGGGTGGCCGGCGATTAACACGCCGATTCCGGCGACGACGATCAGCGTGGCCAGCAGGTGACCGGACATCAGTCCGGCGACGGCGGGTATCACGCGCCGACCGTTGATCCCTGCGCTGATGGTGTAGGCCCAGTCAGCGCCCGGCGTGATGATCAGCAGAAAAGAGACCAGCCAAAAGCTGGCGATAAAGCTCATTTCCATGGACAGCGCACCTCTGCGTGGTAACGGCAGTTTCTCATCATTTTCCCTCGTAAAGCGGCGATTATTTGAAGGAAAGAATATCGAGTTTATTGCGCAATGAGCTTTCAATGTTATGCTCTTAAGCGGTCTTCTGAGGGAAAATCTTCCAAATGGATAGCATTGATAGAAAAATTCTTGCTGAACTCCAGTCCGATGGACGACTGTCGATAACCGAGCTAGCCGAGCGGGTGAATCTCAGCCTTTCTCCCTGTCATCGACGGCTGCGGACGCTGGAGCAGGAAGGCGTCATTACCGGCTATCGGGCCAATCTGGATCCGGCCAAAATGGGCTTTAACTTTTTGGCGATCGTCTTCGCGACGCTAAAAGAGGGCGATAAGAGAGCGGTGAGCGCGTTTGAGGAGGCGGTGGAAGAGATACCGCAAATCGTACTGGCGCAGCGCCTGTTTGGCGATCCGGACTACCTGATGCACGTGGTGACGCGCGATCTCCCGGCGTTCCAGAAGCTGTATGATGACAAACTCTCCGCGATGCCCGGCGTGCAGCACCTGCGGTCGACGCTGGTGATGAAAACGGTTGTGCAGGATCGCCCGTTTCCGCTCGGTAAGGGGTGATTATGCCACTCTGCGCTTTGCTCCCGGGGGCGGCGCAAAGCGCCTGCCCGGGCTATTGGTTAACAGCCGTCTGCGATCCGGTAGCCCGGACAGATGCGCAGCATCGCCTCCGGGAAATAACGGTGGTGCTTCGTCAACCGCCATCCGGCAACAAGGTAAGCGCCTTATTCAAAGCGGGTGGGTATTACTCTTTTTCCAGCAGGCGCATAAAAATCGTCAGCGCTTCATCAAGCTGATGGCGCTGCGCCGCAGAGAGTCCACTTAGCAGCTGCCGCTCATTCTCCACGTGACTTTCCACCGCCCTGTCGATTAACTCTCTCCCCTCTGGTGTCAGCGCGACCAGCATGCTGCGCGCATCGTCCGGGTTTGGCAGACGGCGAATAAACCCCCGTTTTTCCAGCGCTTTCAGACGATGGGTCATGGTGCCGGAGGTGATCATTAACGTTGAAAATAGCTGGGTGGGCGACAGCACGAACGGTTCGCCCGCCCGCCGCAACGTCGCCAGCATATCAAACTCCCAGCGCACTAAATCATGGCGAAGAAAAGCCGCTTCAATGCGCGGTTCCAGCAGCAGCGCGCAGCGTTTCAGGCGGCCAAACGGCCCCATCGGACTGCAATCGAGATCGGGGCGTTCCCGTTTCCACTGTTCAAGAATGCGATCCACGGCGTCGGTCTGCGGTGATTTGTCCATTAATGCTCACTTGTCTTGATATCAAGATAAATATCGATACATAATTAGGCCACAATTTACCTTGATGTGAAGATAAAATCATGGCCTTTGTTTCGCGCAATTTGATGGTTGATCTGTTTTTAACCGCGCTGGCCCCCGCCATCTGGGGCAGCACCTATATTGTGACCTCGCAGTTTCTGCCGCCGGATCGGCCGTTTATCGCCGCGCTGCTGCGGGTGCTGCCGGCCGGGATCGCTCTGCTGATCTGGAGTCGCCGTTTCCCGCTGCGCGCCGAGTGGTGGAAGCTGATCGTTACCGGGATCCTGAATATCGGCGCGTTTCAGGCGCTGCTGTTTATTGCCGCCTATCGGCTGCCGGGCGGCCTGGCGGCGGTGATAGGGGCTATCCAGCCGCTGCTGGTGATGCTGTTGGCCTGGTGCGTCGATCGTCAGCGATCGCCCTGGCTGGCGGTGCTCTCGGCATTGATGGGGATCGCGGGAATGGCGATGCTGCTGCTGTCGCCGCAAACCACGCTCGAACCGCTGGGGATCGCCGCGGCGTTTCTGGGAGCGATGAGCATGGCGCTGGGAACCTGGCTGTCGCGTCGCTGGGCGATCGCTTTGCCGGTTATCGCGCTGACCGGCTGGCAGCTGCTGATTGGCGGTATCGTACTGGCACCGATTGCGTTACTGGTCGATCCGCCGCTGCATCAGGTGACGCTGACTCAGGCGGCGGGCTATCTGTGGCTGTGCGTTGCCGGGGCGATGCTGGCATACGGCCTGTGGTTTCGCGGTATCAGCCGCCTTTCCCCGGTGGCGGTGTCGGCGATGAGCCTGCTGAGTCCGGTGACGGCGGTGCTATTAGGCTGGGTTTTCCTCGGGCAAAAGATCGAGGGACTGGCGCTGGTGGGGCTGGTGATTGTGCTGTTCAGCGTGCTGTCGATTCAGCGTGCATTATCGAATAAGAGAGCCGTAGCGGGCCGATAACATCCCGGAGGCGATGCTGCGCATCTGTCCGGGCTACCGGATCGCAGACGGGGGGAACCCGTAGCCCGGGCAAGGCGCGTTAAGCGCCGCCCCCGGGAGCAGCGCGAAGAGTGGCTGAATTTCCCGGAGGCGATGCTGCGCATCTGTCCGGGCTACCGGCCCGCAGACGGCGGTGAACCCGTAGCCCGGGCAAGGCGCGTTAAGCGCCGCCCCCGGGAGCAGCGCGCAGAGTGGCTGAATTTCCCGGAGGCGATGCTTGCGCATCTGTCCGGGCTACCGGCCCGCAGACGGCGGTGAACCCGTAGCCCGGGC